>CAWCSK010000044.1:0-87609 GCA_963798205.1 uncultured Methanosarcinales archaeon | reverse complement strand
TCAATCTTATGAGCGTCAATGCCAGCTCGGATTCTGTGAACTCAGGAGTCCTGGTCAAGATCACTGCCGCATTTTCCGTGAGCAGCTCGATACAGTCGGAGAACCAAACAGGGATTGCAAATAACGCCTCAACTTCTCCTGCTGGGGCGAGACCTTGCTGACAGCAAGTGCTGTCATTAAAAACTCGGCTGGCAAAAGATGTTGGAACGGTGAACCTGGCGCAAATCCTCCGGGAATGAATATTCCGGATCCTGGAACGCCCAGGTCCCGGCAGGCGTCTATTATGCAAGCATATTTGCTTCCTCCCTGCAAGGATCAGGAAACTTCAATGACGCCCTGAGAATAAATGTCGTGGCATCCGGGAACGCATCCACCAACGCTCCTGTTGTCAAGAACCTGGGATGAAATGGCTTGACATCTCCAGGATTTCCCTATTCGCCGACTCCTTTTTTTCTCTCTAATTAAGGCTGCCTGTTTGTGCGAGCAAATCTGGAGGCCGAAAATTTCGAACCATTCGCTGAAGCTTTTTGATATCGAATCCCGATGGAGTTTAATGCGGCAAAACTGGATGAGCAATTTCAGGATAGCGATCTCAAAGGCAATACGATCTACAGGAATTCGGAGAGCAACCGCCTTCTCGGCCCCTCCATCTCTTTGAGGCGGAACATAGGACGGAGCTTTTCCCCTTACTTTTGTGCGGGTGTAGACCAGCGTCTCATTCTCTTTCTTCTCCTTTTGCAGGCCCTCCAGCTCATCCTTTTCGGCGAGAGACAGCTCGATCTCGCCAACTTTTCCAGAATTCCAGTCAAAGACCTGTGCCTGATAGATGGTTCGGATGTGCTTTTGAGAGCCTCGGACCAATCCTTTTCCGCCACCAGATCCGCGGCATACTCCACGGGCCGATAAATTCCCGGCACTTTTCATCAGGCCGGCAGAGCCCCAGGTCCGCAATTCCCAGGTCCGGGTAGCCTCTGCTCTGCTGCCGCATGGTAACACATTTGGGGCAGTGCATCATCCCAAACCATTTTGTGAATATCCTCTCCTCTACGGCGACAGCCTCCGACCAGAGCGACTTTGCCCCAGCTTCATCCCAGCCCGATTGGCCCAGGAATGACGCCAGGATCGCTGCTATCCTGTGTTTGCCCTTATCAGCTGCGACTTTTTGAATCATGTTTTTGATGCAGGGCGGAAAGGCAGAGGGTTGGATCGGATCTATTGCGATCCACAGCCTCTCTTCTCGTGGCTCGATCTCCAGGAGAGATATAGGAATCTCCACTCCAACGCGTGGCAACAGGGGACAAACTCTGGAGGGCATCTACGCTCTCTTATGGCCTCCCACGAAATAGGCCTGTGTCTCTTTCTCAGGATGTGCTTGCTGAGGCACTGCGGCTCCTCCTTTCTGGGTCTCGAAATCCATTCTGTTCTTGAGGATGCACCGGCCTTTGCGCAGCCCCCCTAGCGGGTTCTTGGGCGTGCCCATGGAGTTCATGCAGCGTGCCATCACTGCCGCGCCTCTGGCCAGTCCATCGTCCACGAAGACCACGTTCTTCTCCGGCAGGTCATAGAGTCCGAGCTTCTCAATCTCCTCCAGTATCAGTCGGGGCTTATTGCCGCTGATTCCCGCCCGGCCTGTGACGCCTATGGCCGTATTTCCGGTGACGATGCCTTCATCGATTCCCACCTTCACCAGCCTCCGGGCTACGCGGGCCATGGCCAGGTCCAGAGTGCCAAAAAGGGTCTTCAAATTCCTGGATTTATGGATATCAGCGCCAATCTTGGAGAGCTTTCCCAGGTCGCTGCCGTTTACTCCTACATCGCAGCCTATGAGGACGACGTTGTTCAGGGCCGCAGCCTGCGGGCAGACGGGCACCAGTCCGTATTTATTGCGACTCTGGGGAACCTTCTCTATTATTACCAGTTCGTCAATCTGATCTGCGTAGGCGTGAGCCTCCTGGCCGTATTCGGGCTTCATCTTGGCATCAAATATGTCCAGTGTTGCCCCATTTTTTTTGTCCACGAGGCCAGTCCCCTGCACCACGGCATCGGGAATGGCTCCTGCCAGGCCGAGAAGGTTTCCGATGGTGTGGGCGTAGGGCAGCTCTTCGCTCGTCACCCTGCCATCCAGAGTAGTGCCGAAGTCCATAGAGAGACAGGGGTTGCGAAAGTCCACATCTGTCCAGCGGCTCCCTTCTTTTATGCCGGCCGTGGCCAGCTCGCCTTCCATCTCATTGGCTACGACTTCGACGCCTGTAGATCCCTGCGGTGGGAAGCATGAGGCTACTGCGCCCATGAAGATCACCTTCTCGATCATGGTGTAGTGCTTGAACTTATCAAGAATGTTGTGGATGCTCATGGCCGGGGTCATGAGCCTGGGCGGAACTCCGGCATCAAGGCAACCCTTTGCCAGGGCCTGAATGAAGGCCCCCACCTGTTCCGGTGAATCCAGCTCGGCCACGACGCCTGTGGAGCGTACCACGAAGTTCAGATCGGTCTTGATATCCAGGCGGGCCTTATCGTGGCTCTCGATAAGGGTGTTTTTCACCAGTTCCGCAATGGATTCTTTGGTTAGGGGCGTGCCGTTGATGGTGTGGGCGAAGACCTCTTCTCCGGGCTTTGGAAGCCGCACGTCTCTGGTCATCTTCACAGTCTTGTCGACGATGTAGGTCTTGCCTGTAATCAAGTCCGTGGCGGTGAGAATGCATTTGGTAGTAGTATTGCCTACCTCGACCGAGGCCACGATATAGTAGGGCTTGGAGCGGAGGTCCAGGTAGTTGACAGGCGGGCTTTCTGCAATGCGGGGTGTGGGTTTGGACTTGAAGAGGCGACCGAGGTTCATATTCATGGGAAGAGGTCAGGGAGACAATAAAGCTTTGGTTAAAGGGGGTCGGAGGACCCGAGATCTCTCCTGAAGATTAACTCTTTTTCATAACAACAATTGTTGAAGTATTTCTCTCCCGATATGATCTGCCTGACTTGCCTTCGCGTTATCAGCACATCTTTGGCTTGTCTCACTCTTTGTTATCCCCTTCTCCTTTGGCGAGTGACCTCATGATATTTCTTGCAGACTTCAATTTGTATGCCAAAATTTGCAAAGCCCAGGATTCAATCGGCACAAATCTCTTCCCTTTCCCGGTGGTTCCTTACAGTTAGCACTAAGTTTATAATCTATGCTGAGGTACTAACTTCGTTCAATATTCAAATTTGAAGGAGCGGACCTGATGGTATCATTATCTTATGAGAATGATTGGATCGCGAACTCTATATCAAATCATGCATCCAGAAAATAAAATAATTATGAAATCTCATACAATGAAATTGCTATTCTTAGTGGCCATCATTCATATATTATTCATATCCACTAATACCGCCGTGGGGTTGACTCTAACCAAGACCGGAAATACGCAAGTCGCCCATTTTGGAAACATGATCAATTATGATTATGTATTAAAAAATGATAACGGAGTCAATCTGCATGATGTTGTCTTTTATGATGACCATTTCGGGTCAATAGCCATAGGCGACCTTAACAATGGCGCTAGCTGGACCCATTCCATCAATCACACGATCAATGAGAGCGATATGCCCGGGCCATTGAAAAACAAAGCATGGGCCACTGGTAAGAAACCTGATGAAAGTGTAGTGAGCTCTCCGGTTGTTTTTTGGACCGTTAGCCTGACAATGGCTGGAACTTTGGCGGTAGATATAGCTCCTGATTGGGGTAGCAGACCAATAGGGGAAAAGGTCACCTATAACATTTCAGTTACGAATACTTATCCGGTTACGCTGAATAATCTAAGCATTACTGATGCAATTTATCATCCTAGCGCGATTGCTCTTCCGGTTATCCTCGATAGAACCAGTTTAGCTCCTAATCAAATGGCTTATGGAACTGTATCCTACACTGTTGTGAAAGAGGATATCCAGGGCCCGCCCCTGGGCATTGCGGGATCCGGAAGTGCAAAGGTAACTAACACGGTCAACGCAATTGCCCATTTTCCCTGGTGGAGTCCGGCGAACCCCGAGGTCCAATTGGCCGCTGGTAGGTCCTTCAGTACCATTGATGTCGATTATCAAACTCAACAGGGATGAGCAAGATCGCGATGTGACGGAGATTAATACCCAACCAACTTTTTGGTTAGGGGTGTGCCGTTGATAGTTGGGGCGAAAGTCCGGGATCTATCTTTAAGATGGCTCCTTTTCCTGTAGTAACAATGTAGTATATAATTCTCTCCCGATCTGATGGCCTCGACTTCGCGTTATAGGCATATCTTTTGCTAGTCTTGTTAGTTTCTGTTACATTATTCTTTGTGAGTTATCTCATGGATCTTCTATCCGACTACAACGTTGCGTACCGGAATTTTAACGCCCAAGGCCCAACCAGGCACAAAAGTTATTCCATTCTTCCAGTTTCTTATAGTTAGCACTAAGTTTATAATCTATACTGAAGTACTAACTTCATTCAGTATTCAAATTTGAAGGAGCGGGCTGATGATATCATTATCTGCTGGACATGATTGGATCGCGCACTTTAGGTAAATTTACGCATCCAAAAAATAAAATAATTATACTATCTCATACAAAGAAATTGCGGTTATTAGTGGCCATCATCCTCATATTATTCATATCTACCAATGCCGTAGTGGGGTTGACGTTAACCAAGACCGGTAATACACAAGCTGCCAAATTCGGAGAATACAGTTATTTATAATTATGTATTGACAAATGATAACGGAGTCGATCTGCATGATGTTGTCTTTACTGATGACCATTTCGGGTCAATAGCCATAGGAAACCTTGCCAATAACGGCTGTCTGGACTAAAACCATCAATCACGTGATCAATGCGAGCGATATGCCCGGGCCTTTGAAAAACAACGCGTGGGCCACTGGTAAGAAACCTGATGAAAGTGTAGTGACCTCTCCGGTTGTTTTTTGGACCGTTAGCCTGACAATATCTGGATCATTGGTGGTAGACATACAACCTCAATGGGCTAGCAGACCAATAGGAGGAACAAACACCTATACCGTTACAGTTACGAATGGTTATCATGTTACGCTAAGTAATCTAACCATTATTGATGCAATTTATCATCATAGCGCGATTCCCCTTCCGATTACCCTCGATAAAACCAGTCTAGCTTTCGATGAAGTGGCTACTGGAACTGTAACCTACACCCTCGTCCAGGAGGATCTCCTGGGCCCGCCCCTGGGCATCGATGGATCTGGAAGTGCAAAGGTAACTGATACGGCCAGCGCAAAAGCCCGTCTTCCCTGGTGGAATCCGGCGAACCCTGACGCTCAATTAGCCGCCGGTGCGGCTTCCAATGTCATTGATATCGATTATCTTACTCAACAAGTGGTAAGCAAGACCGCAAATGTGACGCAGGGCACTATCAATACCCGAACCACTTTTAATATAACCGTGAGCAATGGCGGTACTGTTCTCCTGAATAGAACAGAGCTTACGGATCTATTACCCAAAGGTCTTGACCTTTGTCTCCGCAAGTCCTGCTGTGACTTCTTCCACCAACAACCTCAATGGTACTACTACACTCTATTGGGCTAACCTCAGCCAGTCCTTTGGGAGAGTACTTGGATCCCAGCAAACAATTCAATGTCCTTGTAACTGCATATTTCAGCGGAGCTGAATACGGCACGCTCACCAATTTCGTGACCAGCAAAGGGTATAACCTGCGGCGTGAGACCAGTACCTCTTCCTCCACCGAAGATGTTGACGCGTTGAATCAGAACATCGCGGTGGTCAAAACGGCTGACATAACTTCGGGCTCTCCAGGTGCTCCAGTGAACTTTACTCTCAATGTTAATAATACGGGAGGCCTAATCCTGGAACATGTCTTTGTCAGCGACCTTCTGCCTAGCGGTATGAGCTACATCTCTTCCTCGCCTGGAAGTACCAACAGCGGTCACCATGTTTACTGGTCTGATATCGGTCCCATTGCCATTAACGCGCACAAGCTGTTGTGGGTCAATGCTCTCATTGGTAACTCCATAGTGGGAAACCAGACCTTGACCAATCGTGTGGATGTGAATGGCAAGCCTGACATTGGCACCAATGTCACGAATAGCTCTAATGCAAGCGTGGACGCACAGGAAGCCAAGATCTTAGTCACCAAAAAAGCCAATCCCACGACCGGCTCACCCGGCACCAGCGTCACCTTCACGCTGTTGGTCAATAATACTGGCAGCGCTGCTTTGCCGGACGTCTTTGTCAGTGATCTTCTGCCGGTCGGCATGACTTATGTCTCGTCCACCCCTGGCGGCACGAATGTAGGCCAAACGGTCTCCTGGTCCAACATCGGTCCCATGTCGCCCGGCCAGAACAAGTCGCTTCAGATCGTAGCGACCATAGACAACACCATTACAGGTAACCAGACTCTGACCAACAATGTTTACGTCGCAGGCAAACCCGCGAATGGCCAGAACGTCACCTCCAAAGCCACCGCCGATGTCCAGGCCCAGGAAGCCGAGATCTCTAGTCACCAAAACCGCCAACCCCACGACTGGCTCACCCGGCACCAGCGTCACCTTCACGCTGTTGGTCAATAATACGGGCAGTGCTGCTTTGCCGGCACGTCTTTGTCAGTGATCTTCTGCCAGTCGGCATGACTTATGTCTCGTCCACCCCAGCCGGCACGAATGTTGGCCAAACATGTCTCCTGGTCCAATATCGGTCCCATGTCGCCCGGCCAGAACAAGTCGCTTCAGATCGTAGCGACCATAGACAACACCATTACCGGTAACCAGACTCTGACCAACAATGTTACGTCTCAGGCAAACCCGCAAACGGCAAGAACGTCACCTCCAAAGCCTCCGCCGATGTCCAGGCCCAGGAAGCCAAGATCTTAGTCACCAAAACCGCCAATCCCACGACTGGCTCACCCGGCACGAGCATCACCTTCACTCTGTTCGTCAATAATACTGGCAGTGCCGCTCTGCCGGATGTCTTCGTCAGCGACCTTCTGCCGGCCGGCATGACTTATGTCTCGTCCACCCCGGCAGGCACGAACGTTGGCCAAAAGGTCTCCTGGTCCAACATCGGTCCCATGTCGTCCGGCCAGAACAAGTCGCTTCAGATCGTAGCGACCATAGACAACACCATTACCGGTAACCAGACTCTGACCAACAATGTTACGTCTCAGGCAAACCCGCAAACGGCCAGAACGTCACCGCCAAAGCCTCCGCCGATGTCCAGGCCCAGGAAGCCAAGATCTCAGTCACCAAAACCGCCAGACCCGACGACTGGCTCACCCGGCACCAGCGTCACCTTCACGCTGTTGTCAATAATACGGGCAGTGCTGCTCTGCCGGATGTCTTCGTCAGCGATCTTCTGCCAGTTGGCATGACTTATGTCTCGTCTACACCTGGCGGCACGAACGTTGGCCAAACTGTCTCCTGGTCCGATATCGGTCCCATGTCGCCCGGCCAGAACAAGTCGCTTGCAGATCGTAGCGACCATAGACAACACCATTACCGGTAACCAGACTCTGACCAACAATGTTTACGTCTCAGGCAAACCCGCAAACGGCCAGAACGTTACAGACAAAGCCACCGCTGATGTCCAGGCCCAGGAAGCCAAGATCTCTAGTCACCAAAACCGCCAATCCGACGACTGGCTCACCCGGCACCAGCGTCACCTTCACGCTGTTCGTCAATAATACGGGCAGCGCCGCTTTGCCGCATGTCTTTGTCAGCGATCTTCTGCCGGTTGGCATGACTTATGTCTCGTCCTCATCCGGCAGGCACGAATGTAGGCCAAAATGTCTCCTGGTCCGACATCGGTCCCATGTCGCCCGGCGCAGAACAAGTCGCTTGCAGATCGTAGCGACCATAGACAACACCATTACAGGTACCAGACTCTGACCAACAATGTTAACGTCTCAGGCAAACCCGCGAACGGCCAGAACGTCACCGCCAAAGCCTCCGCCGATGTCCAGGCCCAGGAAGCCAAGATCATCAGTCACCAAGACCGCTAATCCGACTACTGGCACACCCGGCACGAGCATCACCTTCACGCTGTCCGTCAATAATACGGGCAGCTCCGACTTGCCGCATGTCTTTGTCAGTGATCTTCTGCCGGCTGGCATGACTTATGTCTCGTCCTCGTCTGGCGGCACGAATGTTGGCCATAACGTCTCCTGGTCCAGATATCGGTCCCATGTTATCCGGCGCCGACAAATCGCTTGCAGATCGTAGCCCACATAGACGGCTCCGTTACCGGTACCCAGACTCTGACCAATAATGTGGACGTCTCAGGTAAACCCGCAAACGGCCAGAACGTTACAGCCGAAGCCACCGCTGATGTCCAGGCCCAGGAAGCCAAGATCTAAGTCACCAAAACCGCCGATCCCACAGCCGGCTCGCCGGGCACCGATGTCACCTTCACACTGGTCGTCGAGAATACGGGCAGTGCCGCTTTGCAGCACGTCTTCGTGAGCGATCTTCTTCCGGCTAACATGAGCTATGTCTCGTCCTCACCGGGCGGCATTAACGTAGGCCAAAATGTCTACTGGTCCGATATCGGTCCCATGTCGTCCGGTGACCAAAAATCGTTGCAGATCGTAGCCCATATAAACGACTCAATTACCGGTACCCAGACTCTGACCAACCATGTGGACGTTCTGCTAGACATGAGAACTACAAGAACGTGGGCGCGTTAGGTAGATCCGGGTACAACGAGAACGTCACCGCCAATGCCTCAGCCGATTTCCAGGTCCAGGAAGCCAAGATATCAGTCACCAAAACCGCTGATCCGATCCTCGGCTCGCCCGGCATGACTGTAACATTCACAATAGTCGTCAAGAATATAGGTGAATCAGCTCTGACCTCACACCTTCGTCAGCGATCTTCTGCCGGCTGGCATGACTTATGTCTCATCTAACCCAGCAGGCACGCATACCGGCCAAACTGTCTCCTGGTCCGACCTGGGCCCTCTTGCCGTCAATGGTACGAAGACAATATCTCTCAAAGCGAAAATTGCGAGCTCAGTCTCGGGAAAACTAACAAATAATGTTAATGTTACGAGCAAGCCCGAGCACGGCGAAAACGTCACATCCAGTGCAACGGCAGATGTCGATTCCCAGCTTTCCGGCATAACGGTTGATAAGACAGCCACTCCGAATGACGGCTATAGAGGAACCGTTGTAACCTTCCCCATAAAGATCGCCAACAATGAGACTGTGAAATTGGCTCATGTCAAGGCTGTGGATATCCTTCCACTGGGCATGGAATATGAGACAAACGGCACCATACCGTCTCCAAGCAGCGTAGTTCCGATCGGGGGAAGATATGTTGTGACCTGGAATGATTTGGGTCCCCTGAATTCATCCGAGAGTCATGATTTGGTCCTCAAATCCACGATCACAGGAACCGTACTGGGAACGCTTACCAATGAGATCAACACAACAGGAGTTCCCGAATTCGGAAGTGATGTCAGTGCCAGCGATACTGCAGATGTATTCGTTGATAATGCCGGCTTGAACATCACAAAGGAAGCCTCGCAGACGAGCGGAGTACCAGGAACCATTATCAATTACACCATCACCATCAAAAATACCGGCCCGGTAGAGTTTTGCCAGGTATCGTCCCAGGATATTCTTCCGGAAGGATTGAGCTACATAGGGGATGATCACGGCGGCAACCTGACTGCACCAAACAGAGTAGCCTGGGATAATCTTGGCTGCATGCTGCCTGGCGAGAAGATCGTGATACAATTGCAGGCATCAATTACTGGAACGATCATGGGGAATTTGAACAATGTAGTGAGTGTTCAGGGCAGACGGCAGAGTGATGGTGCAATCATGGTGGATGAATCCCATGTAGATGTGGAAGCTAGAGGTGAAGGATTTGACATAACAAAGACCTCTGATAAATCGTCGTATAGGCCAGGAGAAGAAATGACCTACACCATTACAGTGCACAACCCGTTGCCTGTCTCACGTTTGACGTGATAGTGAAAGATGTATTCCAAAACCCTGGCGTTGTAGTCCTGTCCAGCTATCCCGAACTCAATGGAGATAGCGAATGGTACTTCCCTGAGATTCAATCTGGCAAATCCGAGAGATGACGCTTATAGCAGTGTATCCGGAGTCAAATATAACCTTCAATCTGCTGCAAAGCGTATCAGGAAAAGGTTTCGTTAACGTCCATAACGACTTGTCCACAAGTGTTCCTTCATTCCTGGTTACAAATTGCGTCTATGTGACCGCGAAAATAAAGATGGGGGTGAATGCGAATGAGAATGATACTGAGTCATTGTCGATGCAGAAATGTCTCAGTGTGGCCATAAAGGATATCGGAACCAAGCTGGAAACGAGGGAGCACGGAAGCGGCGACTACAGGACAGAAGAGATGGCGAAGATGAGGACGGAGAACATGTCTATCGAGTCTCAAAAGAGCGTCTCAGCCATCTACATCCGACCGACTTCCAGTTGGCTGGCGGAAGAGGCCTCAATTACACCTCAAAGTGGACTGAAGAGAGCCGGGGCAAGAATGCTGTCACCGGTGCTACCATGCATGAGGCTTACCGCTATGCCACCAGTCTAGACCGGGATTCGTATGTTAAGATGGACGAGAATGGTTCTGAGATGAAGGTAGACTCCAGCTTTGATGGGACGGGAAGCATCGGTTTTGTTAAGAAGTCCTCGTCCGGAAGACGGGCCGAAGAAGAAACCGATCTTTGAATCTCAGGAGAGTTACGCCGGAAAATTCCATCTGAATGAGTCCTTTGAAGAATACGGTGCAAATGCTGCCACCGAAAAGTTCGCCTCAGGTGAAGGTTACGTTGCCGCAGACAAGAGACTCGGTGATTCTCAGAAGACTTCGGAATCAGGCACTGGCGCCTATAAGAGCGAAGAGAAGATCGATACCTTCACAAATTACATCTCCAAGGATATCGAATTGGCTCACAAACCCAGCAACTTCAGTTATTCCCCGAGCGGCTCGGGTAAACAGGACCTGAAGTGGAGCGAAAGCATGTCATCCAAGAGCGGGGCCCTTCGCGGAGGCGATATAGTCGCAGATAAGGATTCTTCGGGCAACAAGATCGCCGAAGGCTGCTCGCCAAGTAGCGGCACTGCTCCTGCTACCATTATCAGCGAGAAGTATTCATCTCTGGATTACATGAAGAAAGACGCGATTGCCCTCGGTTTGAATGAGATGAAGTCGAATGCGACCTTCAAGGGTATTGCGGATTACAAGGCAAAGGCTGCCGGCTCGAACACACCGAATAAAGTGGACGAAGAGGAGCGCTATGTGGGCGAATACGGCGTATCGAGGCATGTCCTTATGGGGGGCGTATCGAGTTACGACCAGCCGCATGTTGCTGTGACCAAGGAAGGCCAGTTGAAGTCGGAATGGTACAACAGGGTCAATACAACTGTAGCCGAATATGCTATTACCATAACCAATGACGGAAATCACGCCCTGGATCCGGTATATGTTCGAGATCTCTTCCCGCCCGGCACTCAATACATTGGCTCTTCAGTCAAGCCTGCAACGCTTTCGTCAAGTGATGCAAACTGGACTATACTCCATCTGGGCATAGGCAATACAATTGACCATCAATCTGAGACTGAATGTGACTCAATGGGCACCGAGCAATATACTGAATCGCGTCGAAGTCGGAGGATTGGCTGGCGATAAGTACGTGTCAGCGGCGAATTATTCGTATCTGGAGCCGGGTTGGCTGGGTTGCTGCCAGCCATCGGTCGCTATCGACAAGAGGGCTCAGTTGGACTCTCAAGACCATTCCATGGTGCACTATACCATTATGGTCAAGAATAACGCCAAGACCACTATGGCCGCCAGATTGACCGATCAACTTCCAGGAGACATGAGTTTATTGGGAGCATCTCTTACTCCGGAAAGCTACGATGCGAATTACATCCATTGGGTTCTTCCTGAGCTGAGGCCGAATGAAATTCTGACTATTGAGTATGATGTGCATGCAGCAAGGAACGGTGGTTATACCAATAACGTGCACCTGGATGCCAGCGCTGTGGATGGGGCCGGTAGCAGTACTGCCGATGCCTCTGCTTATGTGGATGTGACGGATACAGGGGTCGCGCCAAAGACTGCCAGGTATGATGGATGGCAGCCACCTGATTGGAATTTGAACAATTCAGAAGAAGGCATAAGCATGGGGGATAGCGGATCTCAAATAGATGATACCGGATCTCTGGATGACTGAGCTTATGCTCAGTCTATTCTTTGAATCTGAAGCACTAAAAAGAGGAGACGATCAAGGAGCTCGCTATCGATCGCTATGCGACACCATCCGCTCCCTGAAATTCGATCTTCAGCCCCTCGTTATCCACCTTCGTCTCAATGGCGATATTGAGGCCCAGCGGCTCGATAAGGCTTGCGACCTCGTCCCGGCTGCGGTCGGTTACAATGGCGATGGAGGGGCCCACGGAGCTCATTCCCACGAACTCGAGGCCAGCCTCGCGGAGCAGGCTCATTTGCCGGTAGATCTCAAAACCATGGTGCTCTACCTCTGCCCTCTTCGAGCCGCGAAACTCGATCTCCCAGATGATCTCTCCAATCTTTTTCAGGTCATCTCTTTCCAGAGCCGGAATGAGGTCCATGAGCAGGAGATAAGCTTTCAGCTCACGATCTTGATAGTCCAGATTGCGAGCCCGGTTCATGAGAAGGTCGAACTCGGTTCTGCCGGCGGAAGAGACGATCGTTGGGGGTATAGTTACGAAGACGTTCTTGCCTTCGGCAAAGCGGTGGCGGTAGACCAGAGCCAGCTCGTCGCCGGTAATGACCATGCCGCCGTAGGTTGCAGCAGCCGGTCCCACGCCCGTTTCAAAGCCGTTCGTAACCCTTCCGTCTTCTGTCTCCTCGACATAGTTGTGGCCCAGGAGGATGCGGATCTGCTCAGAGCTGAGTGGAGAGCCAAGGACGGCGTTCAATGCATGGCCCAATGCCAGGAGCACCGAGCCTGTGGAACCGAGGCCGACATGCTTTTTCTCGTGGTCCTTGATTACGATGCGAAATCCGCCGCTGTAGTGCACCGTCTTTCTGAAAACCTCCACGAAATGGCGTATGATGGGCTCCCTGGAGTAGTCGATGATGACCTCCGAAGGCGTGCACTCCACCACAGCCGAGCAGTATATCTGCAAGGCATAGCCCACTCCACCGCCACCCGGTCTGTTGGGAGCGAAGCGGTTCATATCCAGCACGGTGAGATGAATGCGACCGGGCGCGATCGCTTTGACTTTTCCCTTAATGGGAGTGAGCTTGTAGTCCTTTTCTAATCCCAGACTGTGGATGACTTCGCCGGGGTTAAAGGGCTGAAACTCGTACTCCACCAGGTCCAGGTCTCCGCCTCGAATCTTCATTTTGACCAAGATCCCACCTCAGCTCGGCCGGTCAAAGTATATGCTCTTTCCAGATGCCTTCAGGGGCAGACCGTAAGCCACAGAGCAGCCCTCCAGCCAGCCCAGGGAGAGAGCTGCGACTCCCGCCGAGAACATGACGCGATTGTCGACGTTGTGCAGGCTGGCGGTCTTGGCAGCGGAGCCCAAAGCGATACCCAGGTCCGCCATCTTGATGACGCAGTTGGGGCCGTGGAAGGGTTTTTCCGGTCCACTTTCCGAGAACTGCTTTTGCGCCTCCAGCATATCCTTGCAAGTGGCAAAGCCGCAGCCTCCGCAGTCCAGGCCGGCGTGGTCCAAAGACTTGCAGGAGATGAGAACGCAGGCATCGCTCTTTTCCAGGTTGCCGGCGTCTCTCAGGTAAAATTTGATGCCGCGGGCCTCGCCCAGGCGGCGAAGTTCCCGGGAGAGCTTCTGCAGCTCATCGCCAGCTATTACTTTTATCACTATCGAGTCCAGGCCCCTTCCCTTTGGTGCGGTGCGGGCAGAGAGGGCCATCAGCTCTGCAACCATTTCCACGGCTCTGGAGGTCATAGCACGTGCATATGTGTTTCGTGCTTATTAGGTTTGAGAAGCATCTGGAAAAATTTAGAAGAGAAGAACTGTTATGTGCCGAAATCATCGCCATATTGGCGAGAGGAGACAAGAAGCTGAGGTAAGCCCAAAGGAAAGAGCTATAAAGAAAGAAAAATATAATAAAGATTCGGATGACGGTCATAACGCGCCAAGAGATTCCCAGGCTCATCTTGGCAATAGCCATCTGCCAATTGGCCGGAGCCCTGGGCTCGGTCTTCACCAGCAGTTCGGTCTCCACCTGGTATCCGACACTGATTAAGCCCTCTTTTACGCCGCCAGGATCGGTTATCGGCGGGGTCTGGATTGTGCTCTTCACCCTCATGGGCATATCTCTCTTTTTGGTCTGGCGTGATGGCAAGAAAGATGCTGATTGGAAGATAGCTTTGGGCGTCTTCGCTGCACAGCTTGTGGTCAATGTGCTCTGGTCCTGGGCCTTCTTCGGACTGCAGTCGCCCCTGGCAGGAATTGTGGTAATAGCTGTCCTCTGGCTTCTTATATTGCAGGCAATCGTAAGGTTCTGGCCTATCTCCAAGAATGCTGCATGGCTTTTGGTGCCCTACATTCTCTGGGTGAGTTTTGCAGCGTTTCTTAATTACACTGTCTGGCGGCTGAATTCTTAGAGACGTTCTCTTCTCAACCGATTCAAATATATGGTTCATTGCTTAAGAGCTACATCAGGAATCTGTAGATCGAATACTGGAGAATCGGATGTTGCCGTATATTCACAATCGAACATTTGGCCTAAAAGCGATGCTATTGGTGATCCTCGCCAGCACCTTAATAGCAGCCTTGGCAAACCTGGCTGAAGGTGATAATGTGAATCCGGAAGGTGCCGCAAATGGTCTTGATGCGATCTGGGGCATCGGTCCTGAGATGGCTCCAATTGGAGATTCATCATACAGCAGCTCGAATATCAGTCTCGAAAGTCAAAATAATGGCACTGGTGCACCCGTCAGCATCAATGTAGGAACTGGCTACTATTCGTCCCACCCTGTTGCCTACAATTCTGCCATCAGCAGCCAGACTCAACTGGTGAATATAGGAGCCGCCACATCCATGCAACATTCGGTCGAATCCGCCAAAGGGATATCGGGCTCGTCTGAATACATGGTCCGCGAAAGTGAGAACATCCGGGGCGATTCGGAATACTCCAGCACGACCTCACCAGATGAGGATCGATGAGAATGTGACTGAGGGCAAGGTTCATATTGGCGCATTGCAGGGGAGCGATGCCTCTGGATGGGGGGCTGGAGGGGATGGAAGAGGCCCAACAACAAGTGCCTGGAAGAATCCGGCCATCGAGATCGATGAGGACTATATTGGAACATATCATATATCTAAAAATATAACGTTTAGTAAGAGCGACCGTAAGCTGGTGAGTACAGACAGCTGGCTCGATTGCTGCTTGGCAACTATTTCGATATCTTCCCGCCAAAGCCGGTGTCAATAAGCGCTGACGACGTCTTCAGCTACACTGGGAAATAGAAATTGGAATAAAAATGAAATCCCCAGGGCCCGGAAACTTTTAGTCGTTGATCCATTATCTCAGAAATAAATATCCTCGGATAGCTCTTAGCTATTTCGTCCCGGCCCTCTTTCAGGGGCTTTTTATGGATTGGATCTTCTTCATTTTACCGTCGCCCTGAGCTTTTGTGCCACCAGAAAAAATAGATCCCCAGTTAAATAGATAAATCATTAGTGCCTAAAATAAGTGTAGTTGCATAAGTGTAGCAATTTCTAAAGGAGCAACCATTAGCTCCAAGATCAGGAGTTATAGATCATGAAGACGTATCCTTATCCTTCCGGCAAGAGCATAGTGAAGTGGATTTCGACGGATTGGCTGGCAGATCACATAGATGAAGAAGATCTCATGGTCCTCGATGTACAGCCCAATGTGCACGACTACATCATGGGTCACCTTCCGGGAGCCGTCTATCTGAACGAAGGTCTCCTGCGTTCGGCCCAGGATCGGCTCCCTGCCATGTATGTTCAGCCCGAGGCGCTACAGCCTGTCCTCAGCCGCGCCGGAATTGACCCGAACAGGCCAGTAGTCGTATATTCCGCAGCAGGACGATACAGCAAATGCACGGCGGGACTTGGAGACGGCCTGGAGCAGACCATGATGGCCTACTCCCTGATAAGATTCGGCCATAACAATGTCTACATACTGGATGGCGGCCTGGAGAAGTGGAAGAGCGAAGGCCACGAGCTGACTAAAGTATTTCCTTCCTGGAAGCCTTCGAACTTTGAGGCCCAGGTTCATAAAGAATATTTTATCCAATACGAAGAATTCAAGAAGCTTATGGATCAGGAGGATGTGATGCTCTTCGATGCCCGTCCCTTCGAGTTCTATAAAGAAGGCGGCCTGTGGATCAAGAACGGACATATTCCGGGAGCCAACAGTCTTCCCTGGAGGAGCCTCATGACCAAGGATAATGCCAGGCTCATGAAGAGCGATGAAGAGTTGCAGGAGCTGGTGGGCAAGTTCAATATCACTCCCGAGAAGAACCTGATTATATATTGCGGCACGGGACGGGAAGCAACGAACGAATTCCTCTTCTTCAAGTTCTACCTGGGCCATGAGAGGGTTCGGATCTACGAGGGCTCTTTTACGGAGTGGTCGTCCCACCCGGAGAACCAGACCGTCGCAGGAGATAAGCCTCGCTAAATATTTTTCAGAACTGCTATGCTCTTCGATAGAATTGTCTCAGAGGGTTTGGCTCATTACTCCTATCTGGCAGGAGATAAGAACGAGGCCCTGGTAATCGATCCCCGCAGAGACGTTGATATCTATGTGGAAACGGCCTCAAATGCCGGAATGAGGATTGCTCACATCCTGGAGACCCATCGCAATGAGGACTATTTTGTGGGCTCGATGGAGCTGGCAGAGAGGACAGGCGCCGAGGTCTGGCATGCCGACAGCCAGTGGGAGTACAGGTATGGCATTCATGTTCGTCCGGGCCAGAAATGGAAGGCGGGCCGTCTGGAGTTCGAGGCCATCCCCACGCCCGGCCATACACCCGGGAGCATGAGCTATCTCCTGCGAGACCCGACAGGACTCGCTTCCATCGTCTTTTGCGGGGATGCTCTCTTTGCCGGAGAGGTGGGACGAATAGACCTGATGGGCCCGGATATGGCCGCAGAAAATGCCGGCCTCCTCTACGACAGCCTCTTCGGAAGGCTCTTGCCGCTCGGAGACGAGGTAATTGTCTGCCCGGCCCACGGATCTGGTTCCGCCTGCGGAGAGTCAATCGCCGAGCGCCTCTGGACCACCATTGGTCTCGAGAGAAAGCACAACCCAAGGCTTCAGGCAAAAGGCAAGCCTGAGTTCGTGAAAAATCTATTGAATAGCCAGCCTGAGAGGCCGCCCTACTTCAGCAGGATGGAAAAGGTGAACCTGATGGGTGAATCCATTTTTGGGGCCTTGCCAGACATCAGGCCACTGGACCCGAGCGACTTCCAGAAACAGTTGGAAGGGGCCCAGATCCTGGATACGCGCCAGGAGCTTGCCTATAGTGCCGCTCACATTCCTGGCGCCCAATCCATCTGGCTCGACGGATTGGCGAGCTTTGCAGGCTGGTTCCTTGGCTACGACCAGCCCATCCTCCTGGTGGGTGAAGGCAACGATCATGAGAACGCCGTTCGCATCCTTGTGCGCCTGGGATTCGACAATATCGCCGGATTTCTGGCGGGCGGCATGCTCAACTGGCATATGTCCGGCAGAGAGTCGGCATCCATCAGGACATTCACGGTGCCAGAAATCTGCCGCCTGCTGGATCGCAATGATAAGATCTGGATACTGGATGTGAGATCCGATAGTGAGCTTGTGAAAGACGGCCGGATCGAAGGGGCTCAGCATATTCCCCTCACTGAGATTGCTGCGAGAATGAATGAGGTGCCGAAGAATAAAATGGTTTATATTTTTTGCGGCAGCGGCATGCGTTCCATGGTGGGAGCAAGCTTTCTACAGGCCAGGGGCTGGAAGGAGCTGGCAGTGATTTTAGGCGGCATGGCAGGCTGGAGATCCAGGAAGTGCCCCCTAAAAAAATAATAGGCCCAATATACGGATTATACGGGGCCCTATCGCCTTTTGCCGCCCTTCTGCAATTTTTCACCCTTGGCAATTATTGTTGAATCCGGTCTTGCACGTCGAGGCTCGGTGCTCTTTTTTTCCCAGTCCCGCGGGTGCCAGATTGAAAACGATGGTCTTAAGTCGGGTCATCTCATCGATGCTGTAGCCGATACCTTCTCTCCCCAGGCCGGATTGTTTTATTCCTCCGAATGGGAAGTAGCCAACTCCATGAGATGGACAGTCGTTGATAGTAACCTCCCCGCACTCTAACGCTTTGGCCACCCGCCACATGCGATAGAAGTCTCTTGTGAATACGCATGACTCCAGTCCGTACTTTGATTGGCGGGCGAAGTTCAAGGCCTCGTCCACGTCCCTGCAGCGGATAATTGTAACAACAGGTCCGAAGACCTCTTCTGTGGCGATCATGGCCTGCTGCGGCACATGGTCGAGCACGGTAGGCTGAAAGTACGTCCCGGAAAATTTGCCGCCTCGCAGGAGCACGGCTCCCTTTGCTATGGCGTCCTGGACTTGTCCATTTATCCTAACCGCTGCTTGAGAGTTGATAACAGGGCCGATATTGACAGACTCATCCCTGGGGTCTCCCAATTTCCATCTATCCACAGCGGCGACGATCTTCTCGACAAGGGCATCGGCAATGGGCTCCATGGCCAGAACAGCGCTCACGGCGTCGCACCTCTGCCCGGCAAATTTCAGTGATCCTTCGACGCACTTCTGGGATGCTAAATCCAGATCTGCATCCTCCAGAACAAGGGCATAAGCCTTTCCACCCAGCTCCAGATGAAGCCGCTTCATCCCTGCCTTCTGTGCAATGCTCTTTCCTACGGGCGTGCTGCCTGTGAAGTTGATCATATCCACATGTTCACTCTCTACAAGGGCGTCGCCAGCCTCTCCTCCTTTGCCTGTTATCAGGTTTATGCTGCCATCCGGCACTCCCGCAATCTGGAGAACTCTTGCCAGCAGGGTAGATGCTATGGGATTGGTGCTGGAAGGCTTTACGACAACCGAGTTTCCTGCCAGAAGGCCAGGGGCTATCTTGGTTACGGCAATGAACAGGGGATAATTGAAGGGAATTATGGCCGCTACCACGCCCACTGGCTCGCGAATGACCATTGCCATCTTCTCTGTGGTTCCCTTATTCCAGTCCCCGGGAATATACTCGCCAAAGATTCGGCTGGCCTCTTCCTTTGTAAACCTGAACCTCTGCAAAGCAGAGTCAAATTCACCTTCTGCATCCTTGGCGGTTTTGCCGGCCTCAATCTGAAGAACACGTATGAACTCGCTACGGTGCTTTTCCAGCATCTCTGCAGCACATTCGAAGATCTCGATTCTCTCGGAGCCGGGCAGTTCCCTGATGCCTCTTTTCTCTTTAGCCGTGCTACAGGCAAATTTTGCATCATTTCCTGTGCCTGCCTGGGCTCTTGCTATAATGCTTCCGTCGATTGGAGTGTGGACATCGAACAGCTCACCTCGTTCACTGCTTCTCCATTTGCCATCGATCAGCATTTTAAAGACGGGCGTCCCGTCGATTGTTTCATAAGTCTCCTCAAAGGCGGAGCTTAAGTTCAGATTTAGATCATCTTCTGCCATTTCTATCGGCCTCTCAAAGCTCAAAGATCTCAAATTTTTCACGAAAATCTAAACGAAAATCAAACTAACTCAAACCAGTTAATCTAATCGGGTCATTCATCCGCAATTGTATCCTAATGCTTACACTGTTGCAGCCATGTACATCAATTTCGATTGACAGAAAAGCCAAAAATTATTGAGAGCCGGTCAGGCCGGCTTTCTCTTTACTTAGGCTTCAGGACGGTGTCGATAATTTGGATGACGCCGTTACTGGCTGTGATATCCGGTTCGGTTATATTCGCGCCATTGACAGTTACTTTTTTATCCGATCCGACTTTAATCGTCAGATTCTCACCCTGCACACTTGTGAGCTCCTGTCCATCCTTGAGGTCTTTGAGCATAATTTTGCCCTCAACTACATGGAAGGTTAAGACTTTCTTGAGCTCAGTCGAATTCTCAAGCAGCGCCTTGTAATCCTCCGGCGGCATGCTAAAGAAGGCATCGTCATTGGGTGCAAATACAGTGAAAGTTCCTGTGTTAAGGGTATCCGTCAGTCCTGCAGTCTCGACTGCGCCCACAAATCCGGTAAGGTTAGTGTTTGCATTGGCGGTATCCATGATGTTCTTCTCAGCCGCAATGCATACTCCTGCCAAGATCAAAGCCGAAGTCAATAATGCTATTAAAGCTAACTTTTTAATCATTTCAATTCCCCATACTTTGAATTGCACGGAATTTGATGCAAAATTCCAGTATCAATAGTAGTACTGCTTGCGATATAAATTTTTCTGAAAAGGATTTTGAAACGTCTGAAAGAAGCTTCAGATATATGATGGCTGTACAAAATGCTTATGTCAGCAATATTAAAAATACTGCCATTAGATGATTATATCGCAGAAATGCGGATGTTCAGAACGAGATTGGGCAGCATTACTGCAAATATCACAAGAATTGGGACCGAGAGCATAAATACCTCGATCCCTGGGAAGAGAAAATGTGAGGAACTCACTCCTCACATGCTCAATCCTATCGGCACCATCACCCTGTCGATGAGGTAGACGATGCCGTTATCGTACCTCTCGGATTTCAAGACACGGGCTCCGCCGACCTGCCCTGCACTGACGTCTACTGCCAGGGATTCTCCCTGCAGAGTCTTGACAGAATTAGAGTCGGTTATGTTGGCGAGTTCTTTGGCATCAATCATATGGTAGCCAAGAAGGTCTATCATACCATTATCTTTCTTGCTGATCGAATCTATCACAGACTTGGCGTTGTCAAAAGCCGCATCGCTGGGGGCAAATACTGTAAACGGTCCTCCCTTTAGTGTCGCAATTCCCAGGAGTCCCTGTCCGTTCAGCGTCTCCTCTAATCCGGCTGACTTGATAGCTGCTGCAAATTTCTTTGCGCCCAAGTCGCTTGCTGCCTCAGCTACGCCGAGAGTTGAGCTCTTTTTCGGCAGCAATACTCTATCGATGACATAGATGGTGCCATTATCATATTTCCTGCTCAGTGTTACATTGGCTCCATTTACCTTCAGACCATTTGTGTTATTCAGGGTCAAATTCTCCCCTTGCAGCGTCTTTACAGAAGAGAGCTCGGTTATATTTTCAAAAGCATCGCCATTCCAGACCACATGATAGCTCAAGATACTCTTGAGTTCAGTCTGGTTCTCTTTGATGCTATTCATATCAATGCCCGTAACGTTAGCAAAGGCTTCATCGCTGGGCGCGAAGATCACGAAAGAGCCGGTGCCGAAGGTAAGTACTCCCTGGTCGTTTAGAGTATTCGGCAGATTGGAACTCTCCACCAATGCCGAGAACTCCTTCAAACCAAGGTCATTTGCAGCATCTAACACGCCATATTTTGCCGTCGTGTTATTCTGGGCCATGCACGGGCCCATGCAAATCAGGCTCGCCATGAACAATAAACTCAATAAAACCCACTTTTTTTGAACCATACTTTATCCTCCACTCTAACACTAGATAAGAGATATCCTGGATAAAAGATAAATCTTCTTGTCTCAAAGCCGAAATATTGAATACCGATTGGATTTACCAGTGTTATGCGTGAAGCCCGGTGCATTCCTCTCGATTGTTTTCTTGATCGTGCTTTTGCTCTCTTCTCTGGCTATGGCCCATGTCCCCCTCATGGCCGGGGGAAATGAAAACATCTCCTCAGCCCTGCATATCTCAGACCCGGGAAAATCCTGGGCGATATATGGCATCCTTAAGCCGGAAATGGTCCAGTACTACAGCTTTGACCGTGAGTTGGGTGACAGAATCTATCTTATGCTGCTCAGGTCTGCAGATCCAAAAGATAATGATTTTCAGCCGAATCTTGTCCTTTTAGGGCCGGGAGTAAAATCGTCCGGACATCTATCGAAGAATGTGATCCTGCCTGAAAGCTTTAAAGGACCTGGGAGCCATGGTGGTCTATGGCAAGAAAGCCGCAAATGCCACCTATGAGCCCTTCGGGCCCAGCAGCTACATCGAGATGGCAGAGATAAACATCTCAGCCCCGCAATCTGCCCGGTATTATGCGGCAGTATTTAGCAACAGCACTGCCGAAAAAGCAGCTGCAAATGGCGCGGGTCATTATATCCTGGCGGTGGGCTATCAAGAGGAGTTCAGCTTCTCGGAGAGGATAACCGCACCAATCCGGCTTATATCTGTTTACATCTGGGAGGGCCAGAGCGCGGGAATCGTCTTCCTTCCGTATTTGATCGCGGAAGTCATAGGCGTCCTGGTCTTCTGGCGCAGCTCCCGACGCACCTCATTTTGCCTGGCCGGAACCCTTGCTGGGTTTCTGTTCCTGGCCACCAGCGCCTCCGTCTTCACAGAGATGGTCTTCAGCCTCAGCCGGGCACCCTTTGGGCCGGAGGTGTATATAACTCTGGCAATTATCGTCTTCCATGCACTTCTAGGCGTGGCCGGCATCCGCCTGGCCAGAGGAGATGCCGGCATTTTGCAGAGGGCACTCCTGGCGGTCCTGGGAACTATAGCCCTTCTGGCAGGTTCCGGCTTGATCATGGGTCCAATACTAGCCATAGCGGCAAGCCTGTTGCCCTCCAAGAAGGGCTCTATTCTCAGCAATGCTTATCTGGAGACTACTATGAAAAATTTAGAAGAAATGAATTACTGACACCCACAGAATGAAATTATCCCGGATCTGCGTAATCCCGCCTTACCAAAGATCATTTCATTTCTTTTCTTGCCAGGCGAGAACGCAATGGAAAGCATATTGGTTCCGGAGGCGATGTGGCTTCTGGAAAAAGGACTTTAAATTAGGTCGTCATGATCTTACATTTTAGGAAAATTGTTAAATAGATTTGAGAATCGATAAAGATGGGGATAGATTTGTTCCAAAATAAGATCGCATCATTGCTTCTTTTATTCTCATTAATTTCTGTGGTCGCCTTGAGCGGCTGCCTTAACAGTTCCGATAGGAACACTCAGAAGTACACTCTGTTGGTCAAGAATTTGGACATTGTCCCCGGTCAGATAAAGACATCTACGATCGAGTTGAAAGTTACCACTTATATCGAGAACAGAGGTGATGCTTCTGCTGCCATTGATCAGCAAAAACACCTCCCTGCTTTTGAAGGCCACCAGTTCCGACAAAGACTTCCTTGTCAATCAGACCACGACCTTTATCGGTAAGATCGCGCCTGATAAGACCGTTAACGTCACCCCGACCTTACGTCTTCCTAAAAAGGGCGGTTATAAGCTTGAAGCCATGCTCTTTGAGGAAGGTAAAGAAGTTGACCGTGGATCCAGAACGGTTTACAATCTCGAAAGCCTTCCCGCCGATAGCAAGGATTACAGGCCTGCGGATCGATGGCATTGACTTCCTTGTGCGAAAGGCGGCGGAGAGAAAGGTAGTCATCCAAAGTGATATTTATGTGACCAACTTCGGAGCCCAGGCAAGCCAAGATTATCAGTTTATGCTTAAAGCTACCGACATCGATTCTAAGCTGGTGGCGGATAAACAGTGGAGCAATACCGGATTAATCGCTCCCGATGAAACCGCCATAAGGAGTGTCAACCTCACTGTCCCGGACAGATACAACTACGTTGTTGATGTCCTCATTTGGAGCAATTCCACAATCGTCGGGCAGGGACAGGACTATGTTGCAGCTCAATGCAACGACAAAGCTGAGTGATAAAGAGCGCTTAGCGTCCAGAGGAACGAATACGGGAATTTTCGTCACTGAAACTGCGCCGCAAAATGCAACAACTATGATGAATGTCGGTGAATTTCAAAGCACTGCAAAATCGGCAGCATCCGAAAGAACCACACCTGGTTTCGAGACGCTGATCGCTATCGCCATTATTTGTCTGGTTGCTGTAGGTTTGACGGCTCGCAAAGGGAGATGGATTTGATTTATCTCAACTGGAGCGATTTCGCGGCAAATTGAGGCCCGATCCAAATAGACCCCGAGCAGATACAGGATATCAAAATCCGGGAGTATCTGCTTTTTTTAACATAGGAACGGATATCCGTTCCGCCAACTATCATGGACCTTTCAGGGGATGTTCCCTGTTCTAGCCCTCGCCGAGGAAGTCATCCAGAGTGACCTCTTTCTTGTTTTGCACCAGCCGGAGCCCTGCCGCATCCTGATCCCTTCTGGGCATGCGCTGACGAAATACGGCCAAGTTCTTCTTCTCCGGACAGTACTGGCTGTCGTAGTAGACCTGCCAGAGGTCGTCTACATTGAGTTCACCCATGTCCGGATTACCCACATCTGGACCATTTCCTGGGCGATCAAGGGCCGACCTCAATCTTTCCAGAGTTTCATTCATTCCCCGCCCGTGATCTCGCATAATTCTGCCCTCCCGGCAAAGCGAGATCCAGCTCTCACTGCCGTTGCCAAGGACCGCTATTATTCCGGGAGTCCTCTGGGCGAAGTGGTCGCAAACATGCTCTCCAATCCTGTGTCTCGGCTTCAGGTATCCGTAAAGGACTTGAGATCCGAGGGGCTTGAGCCTTACAAAAGCCAGCATCCTGTGCACCTCTCCCATGACGGCATAGACCATCTTTCTCAGACGCATCGCATCCGGATCTGTTGAGATTTCCAGATCCTTTGGCGTAAAACTTCTGGCCCTGGCGAGCAGTCGTTCATTGCATTCCTGATGCCTGGAGAGGTAATAGTGGTAATCTTCCGGGACTCTCACGCAGACCACATCTCCAGAGTGGAATCCCTCCAGCCGTTGATCTTCAAATAGGGCGCGGCCCTCTTGATTCGGACGCCCATCGCCGCCAGCTCCGATTTGGCAAGAATTGTCTGCCTCTGCCTGAGGGCCACAATCCTTTGCGCACTTCTGGGCCCGATGCCCGGGACCCTCAGCAACTCCTGGATAGTGGCTATATTAGGGTCCACGGGCGAGTCCATGAACTCACGGGCTATGGCCATCTTGGGATCATTATTCTGCAGAAAACCGTTCTCGTCAAAGGCGTGGCGGATCTCACGGGGCTGGAAATGGTAAACCCGGTAGAGCCAGTCCATCTGGTAGAGGCGGTGCTCTCGCCACTGCGGCTGCGCCTCTTTGCGCTCGAAGTGCGTGCCCTCCTGCGGGCAAAAAGCGCTGTAATAGGCTCGTTTCAGGCCGATCTCCTTATACTCGTAAAGGATTCTTTTGAAGATCTCCTCATCGCTCTCCCCGCCCGCGCCCACTACGAGTTGTGTCGTCTGGCCGGCAGGAAGATTGACCGCGGTCGACATGTCGCGGATGTATCTTTGCCTTTGCAGGATATCGTTCTCATAGCTCTTGGTGGCGCACATCTCACTCATATGCGTTGCAGTTGATGCCTCCAGGTTTATGCTGACTCTGTCTGCCAGTTCCATTGCTTCCTGAATGTGGGCCTGGGAGGCTCCCGGCAAGATCTTGAGATGGATGTATCCTCTGAAGCCGTGTTTTAGCCGGAGCCGACGCGCTGTTTCTACCATCTTTTCCATGATGTCATCCTCATTTCGGCCTGCTCCGGAGCTGAGAAAGAGACCTTCGATGTAGTTCGAACGGTAAAGGGAGAGTGTGATGCTCGCCAGCTCTTCCGGAGTGTACGAGAATGTCTTTGCCTTATGACTGCAGTTTGTGGCGTTGGTACAGTAATTGCACTGATGGCTGCAGTGGTTGGTATAAAGGGTCTTGAAGAGACTGACACACCTGCCGTCCTGGGTGAATGAATGGCAAATTCCGGGCAGAGGCGTCTCGCGAGGTGAGTATGTGGAGGCGCATACGTCATGACGTGTTCCTTCTCCCAGGAGGCTGAGCTTTTCAGGGTTCACACTTGCAGCAGGGCCGAGAGAGTCGAATCTGCAATCCTCTGCCAGGTGGGCAATCTTGTCCAGTGTGACCATCCAGAAGGTTAACCGAACTCAATGGATTATAACCAATGTGCTTGCGGAGCGAAAGTAATCCTCATCGAAATTTGCGCTTCTATGGCGTTTTAGACTTGATTGAACCGTGTCTGGCATCTCTATGGCATCCTTTTGATATTCCAGATATCAAAGTTGATACAGGTTGACGCCGTTTGGTACAATTTGATATAGTTTGCCTGAGCATTTAGGGAATCTGAGAGACCTGCATTCGAGGCCCGGGTCAAGCAGATTTTGTGCGACCGCTCTCGCAGAGGAAGATGAATGTCCGAAGATATCTTCAAGATGCCCCGCATGGGAAAATCGGAATACGACCGGCTGGTGAAGGAGCAGTACATCTGTCGAATCGCCTTCAAGGGCGAGGAACATCCCTATATCGCGCCTTTTCTTTACGTGTTTGATGGCCGGTTCATGTACTTCCTGTCCACCAATTACGGCAGGAAGGTGCAAAACTTCCGGGATAACCCCGCGTGACTGTGGAGATCGAGAATTATTCGCCGGATCTTTCCACATTCGGCTTTGTGGCCCTGCCCGGGCGTCTGGTGGAGATAGATGATGTTGGCGAGAAAAGCCGGATTAGGGAGAGCTTTGTGAACTTGATCAAAAGCAAAGGGCTCCCATCCCAATGTCCTCTCTGCTCTCGGCCATTCGCCCCAAGAGCCGGTAGAGGCACTGCTGGCCGGAGAGCGAACCCTGGTCTGGAAGCTGGCGGGCGTCAAAGTTGACGAGATCCTGGGACTGAAGAGCCACAACCTTTATTGACGTTGCCCGGGCGATCTCTTCCCAGACTTTGCAGCCTTTCCTTCTCTCTTGCCTATGCGGAGCGGTAATCTTCTCTTGGCGGGCTGAATGTATCCACAACCACCGTCTTCTCCAGAGCCAGCGCAGAGTGGTGGATGCCCGAGGGGGCGCAGTAGCTATCCCCTGGACCCAGTTCCAGACCCTCGCCGTCAACAGTAACTCGAATCCGTCCCGAGACCACATAGCCCGCCTGATCATGGGGGTGGGAGTGGCCTGGAATCTCGACGCCCTGATCCAAATCAAATCGGCAAATCATGAGCCTTTCACCGCTGACCAGGGTTCGACGAATGAGACCGGGAGCCATCTGCACTCCGGCGGCATCTGCATATCGATAGAACAAAGCTTATTCATCTCCTTGAATATACTCAATAAACTGCGGTTCCCTTCTCCGGGTTTCTGATCCTTCTAAATAAAACAACTCTCTCCCTTGATTTGGATCTCGTTTGTTCTTCATTAAGGATACATCTGGTTTGATTTGGAAAAAATGGTGAATCCTTTGGCGGTCATATCCCATCTCAATAGCTTTTTGGAAAAGATGGTAGCCTCTGGCCGTGCCATCCCCGGCCAAAGCGAAATGGTTCAGATCATTTAACGCTTGCTACCTGGTGCAAGCTCAGCCTCGCGCTTTCCGGCACGCCTGCATCGCCCTGGATGAACTGTTCCACCAGTTCTTTGGCCACGTCATCAGGGTATTGCACCGGCGGATGTTTCATGGTATATGCGGAGATGGCCAGAAGCGGTCCTCCGATCTTTCTGTCCTTTGCCAGCTTGCATATCCTTATGGCGTCAATGGAGCTTCCTCCGCTATTGGGCGAGTCTTCGACGGAAAGGCGCAGCTCGAGATTGATAGGAATATCTCCAAAGATCCTGCCTTCCATCCTCAGGAAGCAGACCTTATTGTCTTTTTGCCAGGGCACATAATCGGAGGGTCCGATGTGTATATCATCGTCGCTCAGAGGTGTGTCCAGAATGGATTGCACGGCCTCCGTCTTGGATATCTTCTTGGATTTGAGCCTCTCCCGATTGAGCATGTTCAGGAAGTCGGTATTCCCGCCTATGTTGAGCTGGTAAGTCCTGTCCATTGCGCAGGCTCTGTCCTTGAATAGTTGAGTGAGCGCCCGATGGACAATAGTAGCGCCTATTTGCGATTTTATGTCGTCGCCCACAATTGGCACACCTGCATCCTGGAACTTCTTTGCCCACTCAGGGTTGGATGCAATGAAGACCGGCATACAATTGACAAATCCCACACCAGCATCAAGAGCCGCCTGGGCATAAAACCGAGTGGCCTGCTCTGAGCCCACTGGCATATAGTTTACCAGAACATCAGCGCCGGAATCCTCAAGCTCCCGCATAACGTTGCATGGCTCGGCATCGGCTGCGACAAATCTTTTATCCTCGGGGTAGTTCAGCATGTGAGGAGCAATGCCATCCAGAATCGGTCCCATCTTGACCTCGACATCTTTTTTGGGGACATCAGGATAGAACACCTTGGTGCAATTGGGCTTCGCAAATATGGCCTGGCCTACATCTTTGCCTACCTTTCGGTCGTCTATATCGAAGGCAGCAACCACATCGATATCGCCAGCTCTGTAACCACAGATATCATAATGCATCAGCCCGATGCATTCTTTTTCATCTGTGTGTTTATAATATTCGATCCCCTGAATCAGGGAGCTTGCGCAGTTTCCCATGCCCGCGATTGCCAACCTTATCTTTTTCAACCTCTTTTCCCCTCCTGGGTCAAGTGAAGCTAGTAGACCTGAGTTCGGAGTCGGAGCTTCGTATAAAGGCAGGACGTATATAACGTTATAGGCTACACTGGATTGTCGTGCCCTGGCATTCAATCCCCGGAATTCAATCTTCCACAACAGACGCCAGCATGGAGCGCAGCATCTGAGAGAGCTGCTCTTCCAGATTTGTCCTGCCAACAATACTGTCTTCGTACTCTATCCTATGCGTCCTGGGAATATCTGTCAGGTATTTTGAGCCTTGCGGGTGAATCAGGATAGTCTCTTTTCCCAGGGTATGAGCAATGCCCAGGCCGTACATGACACCTGCGTCGGTCCCTGTGAGATCGGCAATTATCACTGCCGCACTATTGAGGGAATACCACATCTCTCTGACCGCGGATTTGCCAACCCTGATATCTTCTGCTTCATCCTCTGATAGGTTGTTGGCCTTAATCGCTTTTAGAATAGCCTCCTGATTGCGTCTCATATCTGCATCCTGGGGCAAAAGCAAGAGTATAGGTCGGGACCCTATAGATTGCGCTGCCTGACCAAATATGGGCTTTGTGCGCATGAGGCTGAGCATTTGGGCCAATCTCAGGAACTCTGAGTCGATATGCTGGGCGGATACTTCTTGCAGAGCTGGATGTCGATCACTAGAACTCTGGTCCAATAATTGCGCCGGAAACTGGATTATGTAGGCGTCAACAAAACCGAACTCCCACTGAGCGCTATTGGCTGCCTGCTGGGGCGTTAATGCGATGTTGGGTTTATAAAAATAGCTTGCGAACCTGTTCTCCATTTGAAACTGGGCCAGGATGGAGAGTCTCTCTTTGTCCAGGATAGCCACCATGCTGAAGGGCAACTGGATTCTGGCTATTCCCTTCTGGAGATGACGATCTTCAGCCATGGCATCCACCACAGCCTTGAACTCCTCCATCAGTTTATCCACTTTAGCCTGAAGCTCCGGCTCCATATCGCCGCCTGTCGTCCTGGTCCCGCTGTTTTGCATATGCACACATCCTGATACTCGATGTATGCTACATTGGCATCGGGTTAGATATAAGAAACCCCCGGAAAAGAACTCCGGAAATCAAGACCAAGAGACTATCCAATACCTAGGTTAGACGTCAATGAATTTGGTCTGAACGATTTTTCGGCAATCTTGTCATTTGCGATCTTGTCTGTACAATAAATTCATGTGTTAAAAGTTGTCAGGACATTGCAGACGGGCATCAGGAGAAACTGCTCAATGAGGTCTGACGGCTCTTGAGCTGCTCCCTGAGCAGATCGCTTTGGCTGATGAACCTCTTCACAGGAAGCTCGAGCTTCGTGGAGATGTACCCCAGTGCAGCAGACATGTCGTCAAACTCCGCTGGTCGTTGTTGCATTGCGTTCCTCACGTTCTCTCTGACATTGAAGACACCCAAAGGCACATATCCTGCATAAGCTTCCCTCAGGATTATCGCTCCTGCCTGCTTCTTCTCCCGCTCCAATGCCTCCAGAACCGCCATCTTGCAGGAGTAGTAGCATCCACCCACGCGGGAATAGCCTTTCTTGCCTCCATTATTCTCAAAATCGGAGAATATCAATTCTTCGTTTCCCATAATGCGCAGGAAGGCCTCCATCCACTCGTACTGCCAGGCCGACGGCAGAAGCAAGACTGCATAGTAGTTGTTGAGGCTGGCGAACTCCCGCACCTCACAGCGTTCGATGACATCATAGTCTCTGACCTTTTGCAGAAGGCGATTTCCCAGGGTGCTGTCGCAGGCGGTTATGGACCAGCGCGTAGGAACAAGGCGGCGTCTCTTCTTAGTGCCTATGGCACCCACAGAGAAGGCCTTCTGGATGCTGGAAAAAGGCAGGCCCTTTTGGTGCAAATCAACTACCGCATCTGCCGCCAGGAGGTCTCCGTCGTAATAGACTTTCTCGAGATCCTGGTCCCATTTGGAGTTACTTATGTCGAACCTCTCCAGAGGCGCACTGGGGCCGAAGGGGGTGTGCTCATCGCTGAAAGACATGCCTTTCGGAGCATGGCCGAATTCCAGCTTCGCTTTCAATGGATGAGGAGGAGAGTGAGATGTCGCGCAGCTTATCTATAAAGGGGTTCTCCAATTGGGTGACTTTGACTGACCGCTTGCCCCTTATCAGGTTCAGGCGGTACCTTATGATCTCCTCCTGGGTCTTCTTTTCCGGTATCCATGATTCAGGCCGGTCCATTATGGTCGTATTCCCATGCTGTGGGGCGATCATCGGTCCTGCTAAGACTTTCGGATAGTTCCAGCTGCCGATGAAGACGGAGGGTGGAGTGCTGCCATCCAGTTCCTTGCCAATCTCCTGGGAAGGGAAATACATATTGGCAGTCAATTTTTTAAGATAGGCTTCCTTGCCTTTGATCACACGGCCAGATTCGCATAATTCGAATAAAAGTATGATGTATGCGGGGCGAAAGTATTCGGTGCAGATCCCGGCCAAGCGAGACGATTCGCAGAAGCCCGCTAAGTCGCGGCGAAGGAGATAGGGCCTTCAATGTTCCCACATCTGATAGTTCCTGGTGGGCAATGAAGTTGCCAGCCGCATCTTTGGGGAGGCAGGCTCCGCTGGGTCCGGTTTTTCAGCGAGTTTGCTTTCGGAGTAGACATTTCTGCAAATATCTCATCCAGGCGGGAGCGTGTAGGAACGTTGCTGGCCTCCAGCTTTCAGGGACTTATGCTTGGATGCCGTTGCGTTCTTTCCTGATGCTTACTTCTAGTCAGTGCCGTGCGCGATTAAACGCGCGGGTCGAGCCTGGGCGCCCTCAATGCCGGGCTGGCTTGGATACTTGGTGGCAGAGCGGTTGATGTGATTTAAGCAAGTATGCGTTCACCGGGGCCTAGATTCTCGCATGCTTGCCCCAGGCGCAAGTTGCCGCAACTCCTTCGAGGACACGCTCGGAAGTGGTGGCCGAAAAAAATGAGATAGTTTAATGGTTTCAACCTGTTTTTAGTTCTCCAAATTTTTCTAATATTTTTGTTCCAGGTTTCTATCTAAGTCATCTGTTGTGCATTATGTCTGCCTAGAGTGGAGCCACCTCTGGTTCTTTCTTTCAATGACTGCAATACAATTTTTCTCAACTAATTTCCTTTATGTCTTGACAATGACTCTTTCTCCCCGTCAGCGATCTTCGTTTCTCTGCAAAGCTCGTCGATATCTTGTAGAATAAGTGTCGCATTTCATATTCGCATGTAGCTCTGGATATCTATGTGTGAAGAGCGCCTATGTCGCCCGAATTTACAAGCAGATTTTTATCCCATGCGCTCTACGGGAATTACCCTCAGGATACTTAGATCTTTTTCGAAGCTCTCTTTTGGCTTCAAAAGATCAATAGACTCCTCAATTTCATGCAAGAGCAAAATCTTAAAGAATCATCTTTTCTTATACTTCTAATTCTCTTCCGTGTTTATCATCTATCTTGAATCCCAGATATACATTCCAACAAGCGCACCAATAAATGGACCTATTATTGCTATAAATATATCCCAGATAGTTCTCATCGTTTGAATTTCCATCTCATTCTCCTGCTCGATTTACATCGCAATCCTGCTTCTAATGATATCCTGTCCACGACCCGATCTCTTCTTGCAGCATCACGAAAATCCCTAGGCTGTTCTTTCCGAGATCTAGCCTTCATATCATGTCCTTCGACGAGCTTACTTCAATAGCTTTCCAGATGGCCGCTCCTCCCCATAAGCTTAAGCTTCTGTAGGGTATCGCAATCGGTTATACGCGCGGGTCGATACCTTTGGCTTGGAGAAAAGCCATCGGTTATGAGTTAGGCTGGCGATGCACTGCTAAAAGTAGGCAAGGAGCCATTTCCTTACGTATTGAGGGATCCAAGTCGAGGGCTATTTCAGAAGAGATCTGTCTCCGATCATTATGCCAGCTGGGATCTGAGATGACTATCATGGCCCTTTGGTTTTCATAGTGGGAAAACCATATGGTACTGAGTCAGGCCTGCAAATTGCTCATTCAGAGAATAAATACCAAGTGTTATTGCTGAAGATTGTTTACTTTTCGACCTCTTTACCTTTCACAATCCCGATCTCCTCTTCCGTCAGCCCGTATAGCCTGTAGACCACCGCATTGATCAGCTCGTCGGTCTGCCCGATCCGCTCCCGCAGCGGCCCCAGTTGCCCACCGATCCCTCGAACTCGTCGCGTAGTGCCTCCGCGGGCTCCCGGCGGGCAGGATCGATCGCCAGCTTTAGAGGATATTCCTCAGAACTGCCAGGAAGCCTTCGTGATGTGCTCGTAGTAGCTCTGCAGCGATTGTCTTGGGCGTGAGCTCACCTTCCACCTTGGCCCCAACGAATCCCTCCAGCCAGCCGATAAAGCCTAGATCTTCCTGGCAGCTTTTGTTTGTTCGTCTCTCGCATCCGTTCTTTCAGGAAGGCCAGGTGGTTGGCAGTATATCCGACCTCTCCTGATCGGCGAGGAAAGTTGCCTGTTTCATCTTGGGCAGGCAGGCTTCCACCTGGGCCAGTATTTCAGCAAACTTGCTCTCGGTATAGAGCTTCTGCATCTCCGTTCTCAGGCGGGCGCGTTCGGGCACGTGAGGGAATGTTGCTTGCATCTTGTTTTTCAAGATTTAGTTTAGTGCCGCTTGCGTTCTTTCCTTCAACCTGCTTTCGGGTGAGTGCCGCGCGCGGTGTTACGCGCGGGTCGGGCCGGGGCGCCCTCAACGCCGGGCTGGCTTGGATACTTGGCGGTGGAATGGTTAATGGCTTGGCAGAGTTTATTCTTCAAGTTTCATGGGATTGCGCTTCGAGTTTTCTCTTTATCGGTCTCATGGTGATTTGCGAATGGATGCTGGCATAGGCCGGAAAGTGCCCTGAAATTTTTATAATTTAACAAATATTCCCCCGGCGGGCTCGCTGGTGGAATCGACCTAAGATAATTCGAGGGTCCGGAATGGTTCGGATTTTTGGACTTCAGCCTTTCCAATGTTCTTTGGCTCGCTTGAAGATTTCTTCCACGCTCTGCCCTTCGTAAAGCATTTTGGAAATTTCAATCCAGCACATCGGTTCGCTATGGATGAGAGCTAAAAACTCCCTGGCTCTTTCCGGACCTAGTGCCTTGTTTAAAGCTTCAATTCCCGTGACCTTTAATTTTTCTTCTTCTCTTGCGTTTGCCCCATTTGCAACAGACCCTTTTTGTTTATCTATTTTATCTGCAGAGTAGAGATTAAAATACATGGGCGGAAAATCTCGATCTCCCTGCTTCTTTACTATTTTAAACTCACATTTCAGATAAAAATCTAAAGATTCTCGTTTTGCATCCACTGTTATGTATCGACAGCCGATTTGCTTTGAAACTTCGTAGGCTTTGCCTACGGCCCAGAAGAGTAGATTCTGGCCTATACCACGTCTCTTGTATCTCTTATCAACTGCCAGTCGCGCGATCTTTATTGCTGGATATTTTCGGTAAACGTATCCATCAATTCCATCGCTTTGTTCGATTAAATTATATCCGATTGTATCAGTGGTTAGTGTAACGAAACCTGTAAGAGATCCTTTCCAATAGCACAAATAAGTCCTGCTTATCAGATCATTTTGAGCCTTTAGGGCATCGCTTTTCAAGAAATCGTTAAGCTCATCACTGGTTGAGCAGAAAGATGCCAAATCATCCTCCTCTCGCAAACTCTTAATGCGAAGCTCAGTGTGAGTGATTCCCATCTATTGATTCAAACCGGATGCGCCTTGTAGATTTCCTGAGCTTTCTTAAGTATGCACATCTTCTTTTCACTGACTTTCGGATGGAGGAGATCCTCTACAAACTCCTCGGCATCTTCCCCTTCCAGGATCAATCCCAGCTCAATAGGTCTGGCCATACAGTTTAACTCCAAATCTTATTTTCCGTTCTCAGTACTTATTTGTTTTTATGCATCGAATTATGATTGACTCATCCCGTCCTAATGAGCCTCCACTTCCGCAATCCTGATCTCCTCTTCCGTCAGCCCGTACAGCCTGTAGACCACCGCGTCGATCAGCTCATCTGTCAGCCTGATCCGCGCCCGCAATGGCCCAAGCTTGCCCATCGATCCCTCGAACTCGGCGCATAGTGCCTCCGCGGGCTCCCGGCGGGCCGGATCGATGGAAGCTTCTTTCTGTTCTTCTTGAGGACTGCCAGAAAGCCATCGTAATCATGCTCGTAGTAGCTCTGCAGCTTCGTCTTGGGCGTGAGGTCCTCCACCTTGGCCCCCACGAAGCCCTCCAGCCAGCCCAGGAAGCCTTTGATCTCCTGCTGCTTCTGCTTGTTCATCTCCAGCATCCGTTCCGCCAGGAAGGCCAGCAGATCGTGGACAATGTCCGATTTTTCCTGCTCGGCGATGAAGTTGCCTCCCGCGTCTTTGGGCAAGCAGACGTCCACTTGGGCTAGGATTTCAGTAAACTTGCCCTCGGCGTAAAGCTGCTGCAGCTCCGTGCCCAGGCGGGAGCATTCGGGCGCGGGGGTGGTATGTTGCTTGCATCTTGTTTTCAAGATTTAGTTTAGTGCCGCTTGCGTTCTTTCCTTCAACCCGCTTCGGATGAGTGCCGCGCGCGGTTAAACCCGCGGATTGAGCTGGGTGCCCTCAATGCCGGGCAGGCTTGGAGCAGTTCATGGCATCATTTGCAGGAGCCGAACACGTGTGGAATGTTGCTGATATCTGGCTTTCAGGGACCTGGGCTTGGGTGCCGTTTGCGTTCTTTCCTGTACTTGTTTCTGGGGGGAGCCGCGCGCGGTTAAACGCGCGGTCGAGCCGGGGTGCCCTCAACGCCGGGCAGGCTTGGATACTGATGGTGGAATGGTTGATGACTTGGCAGAGTTTATTCTTCAAGTTGGGGATTGAGGAAAATGTTTCGGAGCCATATCTTTCATGCGCCGAAGAACAGCTCCCATCAAGAAAAGGGGCAATTTTGGGCGGAGGTGCAAAAGTCTTAATATGATCATATCCCACATATGGGATGCAAGAGTGAGTTCATGCCCTTTACAAAAGTAGACGAAAAAGGCAGGGTGGTTCTTCCCAGTGAGCTTCGCACCAGGATGGATATCAGCCCTGGAGACGAATTCATCGTCGATGAGCTTGGCCCGGATGCCCTCGTTCTAAAAAAAGTCGATCTGCGGGCCATGATCGATGAGATCATAGAGAAGGCTAAAGGCGTAGACTTGGACCGGCTGGAAGAAGAGATCGAGGAAGAGGCAAACAGGCTTGCCCGAAAGAAGTACCAGGTTCTTGATTGATACCAATCTTTTCGTAGCCGCAGTCAAGAGCGGGAAAACGAAGAGCACCGAACTTCTTGTAAGGCTAATTGAAGGTATCGAGGAATTGGTCGCCGACGACATCCTCATCTCAGAATATGAACGGTATGCCCTCAAATTTGAAGCATTCGATTTTCTTAAACTCATTCGAAATCGGGTAGTAATCATTGAGCAATCGGAAGAGGATATCCTCAGGTGCAAACCATATTTTCCTGCAGGATCCGCAGCAGATGTGGTCCATGCGGCAACTTGTTTGCATACCGGAGCTATCTTGATCTCCAATGATGCTCATTTCGACGGCATAAAAGAGGTTGGCATCATTGAGGTTTGGTCCATCACTGATGCCATCAAAAAGCTCCTCTAACGACGCTATTGCTTCATGAACTAATGCTCAAGCGTCATTTTCCTTTTCTCATTGCGAATACGATCCTCTGCAGCACCGTCGCATTCGCCAGAACCGCAGTTATGGCTATCACCGCCATCAGCCACTCCGTGTTGAAGAGCCCGAGAAACATTCCCGCATAAAGAAGCATAAGCCGCTCCAGCCTCTCCAGGAGTCCGCCCATCCTCTTCAGCTCGACGGGGTCCTTCACAATGCCGCGGTGATCGGCATAAGCCCTCACAAAGCTGGTCATCAACGCCCCGAAGATGAGCACCATGAACCAGGCCTCGTTGGGCAGATTCAGAAATTCTCCCCGGCCCACATATAATAGAAGACCGAGATACAGCAACAGCTCCACATACCGGTCCACAACCCCATCGATGAAGGCTCCCTTATCCGTGGCCTGGTTTGTCACGCGGGCCACCGTCCCGTCCACGATATCGATGAAAGCGGATAGGGCGAAGAGTACAAGGCCGTAGGCGAGCTGGTGCATAACCAGTGCAGCCAGGCCCAAATAGCGCAGGCACCAGCGAGATAAGCGTCCAGGTGTTGGGCGAAAGGCCCAGCCGGGCCAGCCCTCCCGCCAGACGATCCGTATTCTCTGATCTGAGATTGGCCTTGAGCATCTTCTATCGTCTCACAAACCCTTGATGAATGTCTCCATCCTGTCCAGAGCCTCGATCAGCTCCTCCCTGGATGTGGCATAGCTGCAGCGCAGGAAGCCTTCGCCGCTCGGTCCGAAGACGTTGCCCGGCACCACCGCCACCTTCTGCTCATGCAATAGGCGCTCGGCAAACTCCTCTGAAGATAGGCCCCACCTCTGAATGGACGGGAAGGCATAGAACGCCCCTCGGGGCTCGAAGCAGTCCAGGCCGATGCGGTTCAGACCTGAGACGAAAAGACGCCTGCGCAGATCGTACTCATGCTTCATGTGCAGCATCTCCTCATCGCCTTTTTGCATAGCCTCCACAGCCGCTACCTGGGCCATGGTGGGCGCGCAGAGCATGGTGTACTGATGAATCTTGGTCATGGCACCGACGAGATTGGGATCTCCCAGCACATAGCCGACGCGCCAGCCGGTCATGGCATGCGACTTGGAAAGTCCGTTCAGGATGATCGTCCTCTCCTTCATGCCCTCCAGTTGAGCGAAACTGACGTGGCTGCCGGAGTAGCTGAGCTTGGCATAGACCTCATCCGATATGACGATGAGATCGTTCTCCACCACCACATCCGCCAGCTCCTCCAGGTCGGAGCGGGTCATTATCGCGCCGGTGGGGTTGTTGGGATAGCTGAGCAGCAGACATTTGGTCTTCTCAGTCACGGCTCTGGCGATATCCTCAGGCTGCACCCGGAACTCATCCTTCAGGCAGGTGGGAACCGTCTTCGGCACTCCTCCTGCCAGGACAATATCCGGGGTGTAAGCCACGTAACAGGGCTCAGGCACAATGGCCTCATCACCGGGGTTAAGAGTGGCACGGAAAGCCAGGTCCACGGCTTCACTCACTCCTGTAGTGATCAGAATCTCCTCAGCCGGATCGTAATCCAGTCCCATATCCGTGAAGGCCTGATCGCAGATAACCTCCCTCAGCTCCGGCATACCCTTGTTGGAGGTGTAGTGAGTGTTTCCCGACTCCAGCGAATAGATGCAGGCCTCGCGCACATGCCAGGGCGTGACAAAGTCCGGCTCGCCCACACCGAGCGAGATCGCTCCCTCCATCTCGCTCACCAGATCGAAGAACTTGCGTATCCCCGAAGGCGGCATGTCTCTGACAGCTTGATTCAGGTGCGTATCAGCATTCCAGGCGGGAATATTCTTGAGGCTCTGCTTCATGGGGTTATCACCAACCTCTTGGGCTTAGGCTTGTCGGTCAGGATGACGCCGTGCTCCTTGTAGCTCTTGAGTATGAAGTGAGTGCACGTCGACTGAACGCCTTCCAGAGGGGCGATCTTCTCCGCCACGAAGTAGGCCATATCCTTCATGGACTTGCCTCGCACAGTGACTGGAGGATCGTGGTCTCCGGAGATGAGCCTCACCGAATCCACCTCAGAGAAATTGGCGATCCTTTCCGCCACGGCGTCATAGCCCGTCTTGCGCTGCAGAGCCACCTTCAGCTCCAAAACGGCGAAGACGAGGCTCTGGTCGAGCTTCTCCCAGTTGATCAGGGTGATGTATTTTCTTATAATGCCCGCGTCCTCCAGCTCCTTAATCTCCCGGGCCACATCCGCCTCGGATCTGCCCAGCAGCGCCGCGATCTCCGAAGCAGTCGCCTTGGCGTTTTCGGAAAGGATCTCCAAAATCTCGTTCATAAAGTTCTATCTTTACCGCCTGCATTTAATTATAGGCTTTGCGCTTGGGAGTAGTAGCGATATTCATATCAATCGAAAGTTATTAATACTCTTATTACAACTGTATTAATATGAAACAGATGAAATGTCCTAAATGCCATTATGGCTGGGAGACTAGGGTGACCAAGCCCAAGGCCTGCCCGAGGTGCAAAACCAGGCTGGATATAAAGAAGATAAAGAAGGCCTGAATTCACAATTCCGGCCGCATTATCGGTATCAATCGTTGCGATGGTCTTTCCCTTCTCGTTCGACCCGAGGACAGCTCGTTCACCTTGCCAGAAAGTGGGCAAAGGAGGTGAAACTGGAGTTTTGGATTCGGTCCGTAACAAACGGGAAATTGACCCTCAAACTTTCTCATAAAATAACTGAAGAATTCGATTTTCGAATAGGATTATTCGTGCAAAGATTTTGATTCAACGCGTATCTGCCTGGGATGCCATGGGCCATCTTTTGCGAAAAGAGTGTTTGTCATGGTTACATGCGGCAGAGATTGAGGCAGCATGACTTCGATCTGCCTGTTTGGAGAAGCCCCGAGCGTGATTCGAACACGCGACCTATTGATTACAAGTCAATCGCTCTGGACCAGCTGAGCTACCGAGGCGCAAGATTCGATTATTTTGTATCTTCACTTAAAGGCTTTGCCCTGCGGCTCCCCGGCTCTTATGCCGGGACAATTTTTCCTGGCTTCGCAGGAGGGAATATTTCGTCCCAGGATGCCTGGAATCAAATTCGCAAAGCAGCCGCTTTGCCTCTATTCGGAAGTGATCCTCTAAAGACGATATCGGAACGGCCAAGACCGTGCTTGATGGCAAAGAGCCTGATCTCCTTCTCCGGAACACGGCGCAAGGGCTTTATCCAGGGGATTTTCCCCTCTTCCCCAATGCCGTGCTGCCAGGCGCCAAGAGCCCGTTCAATTCGCCGCGAAGATAGCTTATGAAGACGTCTGTTGCCTCATCATCCAGATTATGGCCTGTGGCGAGAACGCCGGCTTCCATCTCCTGCGCGAGGGCCATGAGAAACTCCCTCCTTCTGTCCGGGCCTGCGCCAAAGATCGAGCGGCCTCCGCAGGCGTTTGCTGAGATCGGGAGTCTCTTTTCGACGAGCGGGATCTCCAGCCGCTCGGCAATAAGCCGGGCAGGCTCCGCGCGAGCCTCTCCCTCATCGATAACTACCGCCACAATATCGATGTCTCGCCTGTTTCTGAAGAATATCCTTGAGGACAAAAGCCAGAACAGCTCTACATACCACCGTCCAGGTCCAGAGCCACACGCGCGCCTCTGCCGAAGATCCCGGTCTGGCGCAGGCTTTCCCTGACCTTGCGGAAAACGTCCTCGTCAAAGTGAGCCTGACATAGGCGCTTTCCCGAGTACTTCTGGTAGATAATGGCGGAACTCTGGCATTTGTCGCATCTGATCATTTCAACTCTCCCGGAGAATCTTCAAACTATCTTGAATCGGAGCAGCGCTGCCACGCCGCCCAAAGAGCGCAGCCTCTCCCCCGGCTCAAACTCTGAGCTGAAGATCACCACTTTTCCGCGCGCATTGCCCACTTCGCGCATGGTTTCATCCACCCTACCCCTGCGGGCCAGCTCATCCAGGACCAGCAGCGTCTCGATGGCGCCGTAGTTCAATGCGGTTTGCACCTCTTTTATGCCATAGGCGGCTTTGCCGTCCTTGGCGATCTCCCGGAATAGATCCTCGATGAGCTTCGCTTCTCTTGCTATGCGGCTGGACTCAAGAACGCTCTTTACGGCGCCGCGACGAAGCACCTCCTGAAATCCGGACCTCCCAATGGATGAGGCATCGTCCATGGCGATCCTTTTGGCCAATTCCGGATAGCTGGAGTCGATCACCTTCTTCAGATCCTCTTTGGCAAAGCCGGGTCCCGCCAGAATCACCTCCGCGCCATCCTGGGCAGTCTGGTCAATGGCATCGGCCACATCCCGCATGAAGGTGGCGCGCGTGTCCTCGCCGCTGCCTTTCCCGCTGCCCATGCGCAACTCTGCCGCCATCTGCACCCCGAACTGGCGCAGAATGCCGATGGTGGCCTCACCCTCTTCTACCAGAGCCAGAACCACCTTCGGCCTTTGCGACTCAGCCACCGCTTCATCGATGCGCGCCAGCAGGTCCGGTCTCCAGTGGTACTTGAGTATGGACAGATCGGTTCCAACTTCGATATTCAGAGTGTGATATGCCCCCACATCCATCCCTGATTTGATCATGCCGTGCAGCCGCAGCCAGTTGGAGTAGATATGAAACTCGACATCCTCCACCTTAATCCCCAGGCGCACCGTCTTTCTCTCCATCTTCTCCGGCCGCGCCTTATCCGCTATGGTCGGCACCTTTCTGTGGGACAGGGCAAAGACCAGGTCGCCTCTCTCGATCAGATGCTGCAGGTGCCATAAGTCGTCCAGGGACTCGGGAAGCAGAGCTATTTCTCCTTCATCGCCGCGCAGATTTTTCTTCAGGACGCGCATGAGATCTACCTTCTTATCAAAAGGCTTAAATCATTGTGCATCCAGGCAGGGTATCGAGCCGCCATAACTCAGTTGGTAGAGTGTCTGGCTGTTAATTGCAAACCGAGCAGTTACCAGAATGTCACAGGTTCGAGCCCTGTTGGCGGCGCATTTCTTTTGGGCCTGTAGCTTAGTCCGGTAGAGCGCTCGGCTCATAACCGAGTGGCCGCCGGTTCAAATCCGGCCAGGCCCATTCAGTATCTAAATGGGGTTTTTTTAATGCTTAATACTGCTATTGCAGCTTAATACTGTCATAAAAAATAGCTGAGATTCATCTCAACAAGCCGAGATTCTGAAGCGCGGATTATGCGGAAGAGATTGCCGTTATAATAGGCTAACGGCCGAGGCGGTAAGCTTGCTTTAGCAGGCTCTTCCAGGCCAGATCTTCTTCTCACTAAGCCCGTCTGCTCTCTAGAATTTTGGCTTGGCCTTGATCAGGTCTTGCGTGGTCTTTATCCCGGCCGGCCAGCTTCTCCAGGGTCTTCGGGCCGATTCCGGCACAGCCACCAGGCCGTCGCCATTTGCCTTTCCGCATTCTTCGTCACTTTGGCCGCCCCGGCTGACTTTTTCTTTGCTCTTACGGTTCTGGCAGTCCGTTTGTCTCTAACTTTACCTCTTTGTTCTCGGGTTCGGGTTCGCTCAGGGCCTTCTTGGCCTGCCACTCCAGGAAGTTGCAGTGGGGGCAGCCCAGATCCCAGGGCCTCTTTCCCTTGTTGATGATGCGAACATGGTTCATGCCGTGTTTATCGCACACCTTGTCCGTAACGAGCAGATCCAAACCTGGGAAGAGGCAGAGTGAACTTGCATTGGGGATATCCGGAGCAGCCGATGAACCTGCGACCCGCGACGGCCGCGCCGAATTATGAGCTCGGATCCGCACTTCTCGCAGGTGCCCACGATCTTATCGGTTCGAAGACCGTCCTCGAGAGATGTACCTATGCTCTTCCTGGTTCTGCGTCAGCTCATCAAAGACAGAAGTGAGCATCTCCCTGGACTCCTCTATGACCTCGTCCTCCTTGATCTTTCGCTCGGATATGCTGAGTCATATCATTTTCCAGTGTCTGGGTCATCTCCGGCTTGGTTATGGTGGGCGCATACTTTTCCAGGGTGTCCACGACCGCGTAAGCGGTGTTCGTGGGCCTCATGGGATTGCCCTGCACGTAAGCGCGAGCATAAATTTGCTTATGATGTCGTGGCGGGTGGACTTCGTTCCGAGGCCCAGGTCGTCCATGAGCTTGATGAGCTTCCCTGGCCGTAGCGAGCCGGGGGCTGGGTCTCCTTAGCTTCAACTTCATGACCCAAAACCCGAAGCCGCTCGCCTTCTTTTAGCTCGGGAAGAATGTGCTCCTCGGCTTTGCTGTAAGGATAATAGTATCTCCATCCCGCCTCGATCAGCCGGGCCCCGCTGGCCCGGAAGGGCTCTTTCCCTATATCGACCTTGAGGCTGGTGGCCTCCCAGAACACATTGCTCAGCCAGGGTGGCGAAGAAGCGTCGCACTACCAGCTCGTAAATTCTCCACTGATCTTCTTTAGTTCATTCTTATCGACCGGAACCGTTGGATAGATAGGCGGGTGGTCTGTAGTGGACCTCTTGCCGCTTGTCGGCACCATCTTTCCCTTAAGCAGTCTCTCCGCCTCTTTGGCAAAAGCGCCCTTTGTGAACAGCCGGGCCAAGGCCATCAGGTCGATGGAAGGCGGATAGACGGTATTGTCGGTTCTTGGATAGGATATGAAGCCGTTGATATAGAGCCATTCTCCTATGCGCATGGCGTTGGAGGCAGAAAAACCGATTCCGCTGGCGGCGCGAGATGAAGCTGGTGGTGTCAAAAGGAGCCGGCGGCTTTTCGATGCGGGGCTTTGTCTCGATGGACCGGATGATGCCAACCGGACCCAAGTTGGCTACAATTTTGTCTACTTCCGTCTTCTCCCAGATGCGGCCTTTGGCATGCTGCACGCGAAGCTCTTTTTCCAGATCGGCATATATCTCCCAGTAAGCCTTGGAGACAAAAGCCTGAATCTCTCGCTCTTTATCGACTATGAGCGCAAGAGTCGGCGATTGGACCCTTCCGACAGAGAGGAACTCCTTGCCCAGCCTTCCGGAGGTGAGAGATATGTACCTGGTCAGAGCTGCCCCCCAGACGAGATCTATTATCTGCCTGGCCTCTCCTGATGCCGCCAGGTCAAAGTCCACTTTTCCAGAATCCTTAAAGGCCTTCAGGATCTCATCCTTAACAATGGCGCTGTACCTGACGCGGTCTGCCTTTAAGCCGGGATTTACCTCCTGGGCGATCTTCAGGGCTTCCACACCGATGAGCTCCCCCTCCCGATCATAATCCGTGGCCACGGTGATGCGATCGGCCTGTTTCCCAAATGTTCGCAGGGCTGCTATGATCTTCTCATTGATGGGGCGAACTACGATCTCCGCTCGAATCAAATCCTTGCAGTCCACCTTTTGCCAGTTATTGTATCCCGGTGGATAGTCCACTCCCACGATGTGGCCGCTCAGTCCCAAGACAACCTTATCGTCAAACTGAAAAGCCTCGACGCCTGCTACCCTCGGGGAGTGAGGCTTGCTTCCTGCCAGGATCTCGGCAATCCTCTTGGCAGCATCGTGCTTCTCTGCTATTATGAGATGCATTCCTCACAACCAAATCTTAGCATTGATTTAAATTTTTCCGTAAAAAACCAGCACTTCAAACCCGACAATCCTCTGTCAAGCAGATATGTCTGTTTGATTGGGACAGGATTGGTCCTAATTCCGAAAAATATTTTCTCCGCTTTATACATATTATTCAACCAACATGATTATTCGATAAATTCCGATTGTTTGCTTTTGAGGTCTTGCGGGCAAAATCGCTTCAGGTAGGCCATTATGTTCTGCATAATGATCCATAAATGCACTTATGCAAATATATACCTTAAGCAACTTTTTAACTATGATGCATCTATTTATCAACAGACCGAAATAATATCCTCCCATTCTAGGGATCGTTACCCCTCATCGCGATGGACAAAAATGAGGCGATTAGGTCAATATGTCATGGATCGACCAAAGGTCGAGAAGCATAGGATAGCATAATTATAGATATGCATTAAGATATAATTCAATTTTAACAATTTTGTCGATTATATCATCTCAGAGGCTACATATTCTTATAATGTAGACAGTTATAATTATGGCACGCAAAAACTATAAGTAGGCAAGGTACATTAGAGAAAGCGGCGTGAGATTGTAATGAATTGTGAGGTGCCGGATATAATTGCCTTTAGCTTGGGCTTTATATCAGTCGCTTCGGCACAGTCCGTCGTTACATTTTTGCTGCTAAAAAGGTAAAGGAGGATAACGAACGTGTCTGACAAGATAGACCTATATAGCGACCGCGGAGTTCTTTTGAAGAGCGACGTCGACCTGAGCGCCGTCAGCCCTCTCAAGAACGCGGCCATGCAGAGACTCATTTCTCTCACAAAGCGAACCGTTGCAGTTAATCTGGCCGGCATCGAGAGGCGCCTTGAAGACAGGAAAGGTTGCTGGAGGCAGAGAGGCAGATCAAGGGACGTGAGCTCAATTTCGATGTTGTTGCCAACGCAAGCGCCCTAGCTGATAAGATAAAGACTCTTTTGCAAGTTACCGCTGGCGACGACACCAATGTCAAGGTGCTGGGCGGAGGAAAGCAGCTTGCTGGTCCAGATCCCCACATGCCAGGGTCAACGCAGCCTCTGAGTTCGTGGTCGGATTGACCGGCGCAGCCGCAGCCACAACCGAGGCCCTTGTCCAGCAGTTCAAGGTCGGCATCGTTGATGCACCAATGGTCCACGCCGCTGTCTGGGGCGAGTACCCGCAGACTGTAGGCATGTCCGGCGGAAACGTCGCATCTGTTCTCAACATCCCCCAGAACGATGAAGGTCTGGGCTTTGCTCTCAGGAACGTCATGGCCAACCACCTCGCAATGATCACCAAGAGGAACGCCATGAATGCCGCAGCTCTGGCTTCGATCTATGAGCAGATCGGCGAGTTCGAGATGGGCAACGCCTTTGGCATATTCGAGCGGCACCAGCTCCTGGGCATGGCATACCAGGGTCTGAACGCCAACAACATGGTCTACGAGTGCGTCAAGGCAAACGGCAAGACCGGAACCATCGGCACAGTAGTCCAGAGCACAGTCGCTGCCGCTCTTGAGGACAAGGTCATCAAGGCTGGCAAGAAGCTGCCCTCCGGCTACGTCATTGTACGAGGCCAACGATGTCTCCAAGTGGAACGCCTACTGCGCCGCTGGCGTACTGGCTGCCACAATGGTTAACTGCGGCTCCCTGAGGGGCGCGCAGGCTGTGTCCTCGACACTGCTGTACTTCAACGATATCATTGAGAAAGAGACCGCTCTACCAGGATGCGACTTCGGCAGGGTCATGGGAACGGCAGTCGGATTCTCGTTCTTCAGCCACTCCATCTACGGCGGCGGCGGCCCCGGTGTATTCAACGGCAACCACGTGGTAACCAGGCACTCCAGAGGATTTGCCATACCATGCGTAGCGGCTGCTGTTGCGTTAGACGCCGGCACCCAGATGTTCACACCTGAGATGACATCCGGACTTGTCGGTGCCATATACAGCGAGATCAAGGAATTCCGTGAGCCGATCGTATCGGTTGCGGAGGCTGTGTAAGATTAGGCGGAAGAAATGGTCACTGAATCAGACACTGAATCGATACAGGTAGAAATAGTACCTAGCAGATTTCTAATGCCAGTTACGGCTCAGAAATTGCTAAACGAGATCTATGGAAATGGGGGTATCATCAGGATAATGATACATGGCCCCAACCTTCCTAGAAGCGTGCCCTATGGCCCCGGAAGGGGTGCCCCGATCGAGGAGAATAGAGATCTTCTCATCGAGGTGGCCGGGCAGGCGTTTGAGCTCTGCGTTAAAGTTGGTAGGATCAGGCTCGAGCTGGAGAGCGACAAATACTTCGACGGGCTAAAGGCGGCGTGTGAGCGAGCGCTGCCTTTCACCTTCCAAATCAGGCGCGGCAAGTTCTTCCACACCAAGCCAACCATCACGGATTATGCCAAGTATGGCAAGATGGGGGACACACGCATCTTAGGGCTGATCGATCCCAAGGCCAAGAACGATAGACTGGCCATACTGTCTGAAGAACGAGTGACTATTACTGATGAGGAGAGATAAATATGGCATACAAACCACAATTTTATCCCGGAACCACCACTGTTGGCATCAACAGGCGGAAGCATATGTCCGGCAACCTCGAGAAGCTCAGAGATATTCCCGAGGCAGATGTAGTGGCGATCATGGGCCACAGAGCTCCTGGAGCCGATTATTCCAGCACTCACCCACCCCTCAAAGAGATGGGCGAACCCGACTGCCCCATAAGGCAGATCGTTGCACCCACAGCAGGCGCTGCTGCTGGTGACCGTGTAAGGTACTCCCAGTGGACCGATTCCATGTACTTTGCACCATCTACCCCATACTGGAGATCCTATTGGGGAGCCATCAACTGCAAGGGCTGCGACCCAGGCACCCTGTCCGGCAGACAGATCATCGAGGCCAGGGAAAGAGATATCGAGATTTACACCAAGACCCAATATGACAGCGAGATGACCGATGTCGCCCTCTGCTCCATGAGAGGCTGCACCGTGCACGGCCACTCCCTGAGGCTGGAAGAGAACGGCATGCAGTTCGATATGCTGTCCAGGACAGAGATGGGCAAGGACGGAAACGTCTACGCTATCAAGGACCAGGTCGGTATCCCATTGGATAGGAAGATCAACCTCGGCAAGCCTATGACCGAGGCTGAGGCCAAGAAGAGAACCACCATCTTCAGGGCGGACGGCCTTCCCATGTGCGGAAAGGTCGGCGCCAGGAAGTACGACGAGGCAGTCGAGGCTCTGCACCACATGTGGGAGCTTCGCAGCAAATGGGGATTCAGGCCCGAGTAAAGGTGGGGTGATATAAAATGGCAGTTAAACACACCAAGAAGCTATTCATCAAGGCTCTTAACAAGAAGTTCGGAAAGGATTTCGACCTTGCAGGCCAGAAAGTCGAGTACAAGAGGCTGGGCCCTGAGCAGAACGCCCGTAAGAGAGAGTTCATGGAGTACGCCAAGAAGGTAGAGGGCAAGCGCGGCATGACCGGCTACAACCCCTACGTACACGCTGGCGGCATTCCCCTGGGACAGAGGCAGCTCGTACCCTACAAGCTCTCCGGAACTGAGTACGTAGTAGAGGGCGACGATCTGCACTTCGTCAACAACCCAGCCATTCAGCAGATGTGGGATGATGTCAGGAGGACCATCGTAGTAGGTCTGGACATGGCCCACGAGGTTCTGCAGAAGCGCCTCGGCAAGGAAGTCACACCCGAGACCATCAACAACTACCTCGAGATCCTCAACCACGCCATGCCCGGCGCAGCCGTGGTTCAGGAGCACATGGTTGAGACTCACCCCGGCCTCGTAGATGACTGCAACGTTCGTGTCTTCACAGGCGACGATGCCCTGGCAGACGAGATTGACCCCCAGTACCTGATCGACATCAACAAGGTATTCCCAGCTGAGCAGGCCGAGTCACTCAAGGCCGCAATCGGCAAGACAACCTGGCAGGCCATCCACGTCCCAACCATCGTCGTTAGGTCCTGCGACGGCGGCACCACATCAAGGTGGAGCGCCATGCAGCTATGTATGACCTTCATCGACGCCTACAACATGTGCGCCGGTGAGGCCGCTGTGGCTGACCTGGCCTACGCCGCCAAGCACGCTGCCGTTCTGCAGATGTCCGAAATGCTGCCCGCCCGCCGCGCTCGCGGCCCCAACAACCCCGGCGGTCTCTCCTTCGGATTCCTGGCCGATATGGTCCAGACCTCCAGAGTAGCTGCAGCCGATCCAGTCAAGGTCTCCCTGAACGTAGTCGCCGCAGGCGCTGCGCTCTACGACCAGATCTGGCTGGGAAGCTACATGTCCGGCGGTGTCGGATTCACACAGTACGCCACTGCTGCCTACACCAACGATGTCCTGGACGACTTCTGCTACTACGGCGTCGACTTCGCCGCAGACAAGTTCGGCGGATTCGCCAAGGCACCCAAGACCATCGGATGTCGCCAAGGAACTGGCCACTGAGGTCAACGCCTACGGCATGGAGCAGTACGAGTCCTTCCCGACCCTGCTCGAGGATCACTTCGGTGGGTCCCAGAGGGCTTCCGTCCTGGCAGCCGCATCCGGTATCACCGCAGCCATCGCCACCGGCCACAGCCAGATCGGTCTCGCCGGCTGGTACCTCAGCATGCTCCTGCACAAGGAAGGCTGGGGACGCCTGGGCTTCTTCGGCTACGACCTGCAGGATCAATGCGGTCCAACCAACGTATTCTCCTACCAGTCAGACGAGGGCAACCCCGTTGAGCTGAGGGGCGCTAACTACCCCAACTACGCCATGAACGTAGGTCACCAGGGCGAGTACGCAGGCATCTCCAGCGCCGCACACGCCGGCCGCATGGACGCCTTCGCATGCAACCCATTGATCAAGGTATCTTCGCCAACCCCGGCATGGTATTCGACTGGGCAGATGTCCGCGCTTGCTTCGGCAAGGGTGGTGCCCGCGAGTTCCGCGCTGCAGGCGAGAGATCCCTGGTCATGCCCGCAGTGTAGGCCAAAAGCCTACAAACCTTTTTTTCTTTTTTGTTACTAAGAAATAGTACTTATCATTGTGAATTTATTATGACTAATCCATATAATTGCATGAACGCCCGTTGAGAAATAATTCTGAGATTGAATTTCGGTTACAATTGCGATGCGGTGTAAGAATGCATCACTAACAGCACTGTTATTGGGATGGAAATCGCCGTCTTCTGATAATGTAAAAAATTAAAAGTATATGTTTAAAAATTAAAGCTTCAGCCTTCTGAAAAAGCCGCTCTAACTGAATACCTCTTTTACCACTTCCGTCATTAAGGGACCCGCTTGGTCGATCACATTGGCCTCGTAGAGCCATCCTTTATGATCTGGAAGAACTCCCGTAACCATAATGGTTTTTCCTTCGTACTCTCCCAAATTTATCTCATGAGAGGCCGTCAGTTCTTCAGCTATTGATGCGGGCTTTTCTATGCGGGTCAGCCTGACTGTGCAGCATTGAGGGCGAGGCATCAGAATCGAAAACCTGCCATCCTTCACTATGCCCAAAAATTTATCCATCTTTTTACACACTCCATCGAGCACATTCGCATATTTGACTACTAATAACTGCTATTATCGATTAAATAATCTTGCTATATTTCATTTTGCCACTTACTATTGCTTAAACCGTCTTCTCTGATTTCTAGGTTTTTGGGTGCTTGGGTTTAGGTGTTTATACGAGTAAATATTTATAGATTTTGGTTCTGACCAAAACGCCAGAAAATCATCAGGCACGGGTATTGAGATACAAATACAAATCAAATTTCCGCCCAATTCAGGCTATGATAGGCTGTCCGTCACTCCGTAGATGTTCGTTATTGCTGGAACATCTCCGGAAAAAGGCAAATCGCTATGCCAGAACGGCAGCTTGAAGAAATTGCAGACATCTCATGTCTTTCCACATACCATTCCTCTTTCAGGACGCATTCTATATGAAAAATCGTTATATTCAATTGCCCTCACAGGATTCTGTCTTTTTCGTAGAATTTGTCTCTTCTCCCTCCTTAAACGTGGTAATTTTGGAACTGAGATATTCCAATCTTGATCTGAGGTGCCCAAGCTCCCTTTCCATGAGTTCCATCTCTCTCTCTCGACCCTGTTTCTCTTTATCTGGCGAGCCTTCTCCTCCTCGCAGGGCAAAGCTGCCTCCTTCGATCCGAAGCCCCATCCCGTAGACCAGGGCGGCAGCAATCTTTTTCCTGGCATTCATCAGATCATTCCAGAAGGCCTTGCGGGAGATGCCCATATAGAATGCCGCTTCCTCCTGGTCCAGGTCCAGCAGGTCTACCAGCCGCACGGTCTCCAGCTCCTCTAGAGTTATGGATATGGCCTCAATCTTGGGGCAGCCCTCCGGCATAAAGCATCGTACGGTTGGAACCTCTGATATCCAGCGTCTTCCCCTTCTTCTTCCTCGACATTCACACATGTGATCTCATAGCGCAAAGGTCGTATTTCTAAGTTGCCTTATCGAAATATTTAAGTATATAATCTCATAAGTTACTAATTAGGTGAAATAATGCTTTGGAGAGACTTTACCGGGCTCAGGTGGATGAATCCTCGAGCGAATAGAGCGTCTGGTTATGGGTGCTGTGGCAAAGGAATGCGATTAGGATGGTAGAGCGATGGTAAAGATGGCGGCAGGGAATGATCTTGGAAGTCAGAGCGGAGGAGGTCAAGGACAATGAAGGTCTGTATTCCCACCATGGGCGAGGGCGGCATGCAAGAGGCCATCTGCCAGCACTTCGGCCAGGCTCCTACCTTTACCGTTGTAGATCTGGATACGGGAACGGTCCAGGTACTGACCAACATAAGCGAGCACAGGGGCGGAAGCGGCCTGCCAACGGATCAGCTCAAAGGCCAGGGATTTCAGGTCATGATCGTGGGCGGCCTGGGGCCCAAGGCGATCCAAAACTTTGCGGAACAGTGCGTAGAAGTTTTTGTCGGAGCGACAGGCACGGTCAAGGATGCCATAGAGGACTGGAGAAAGGGGCTCCTGACAAAAGCCAGCTCTGATAATGCCTGCAAAGACCATAAGCATTAGACGCATTTGGCAATTGCCGGGCAGAGATTACTATTTATGAGCAATAGTAGTGTCAAAATGAGTCTAATGAGAAATAGTTTTAAATGTTATTGAAGGCATGATCAATACCAGGTGATACTAATGAAATATGGCAAAATTTTGCTGCCCATGGCCGCGATCGCAGCGTGCCTGCTGATGGGCATTGCATTTGGACAGGACTATCTGGATGGCGGATACGTCGGCGGATCCAGTGGCAGTGATATAGGTCAATACTTCACAGACCCTATCTTTTTTTCAGACCCCACTGGGAGCACAAAGACAGAACTGGGAACAAACGTACTATCCCTACTTCGGCGCGGATTTCTTCCAGGATTACGCCCAGCCTTATCAGTTCACGCCTGGCACTTATCCAGGACCTTTTGGGGTATATCCCTTCAACCCGGTGCCCTATTATTCCGACTTCAGATTGAGCTCGTTAGCCGGGCAGCAGTGGGAGCCGTTCCAGAAGAACTGGACAGAAACTGTGAATTATCTAAGGACGAGCTCATCCATGAGAGTATATCAGAATGGAGTTTGGATAGCGCCGTAAGAAGGTAATGCCAATCAGTTATGCATAATCTAACGTAATAGACGTGTGATGTGCTTAGCCGCGATCTGTTTTCCTTTTTCTCATTTAGTTCACTGGATATCGATTATGCCGTGCCTTATTGACGTTTTAACACCATTTTCATAAGGGCGTATCTAATAAATGTTCAAATACAAAAAGCGAGGGCCAAATCAGAAGCTTAAGGCCTCTTTTGGGCAGACCTCTACACAGCGGGCGCATTTGATGCAATCCGGATTATTCAGAATCTCATTTACAGGAAGCTGCATGGGACAGACCTTCTGGCATTTTCCGCAGTCGATGCATTTCTCCTTATCCACTCTGAGCTGGTACCTGCCCTGCCCGGCCACCCTTTGCATGGTGCCCATGGGACAGAATGAGCACCAGGCCCTGGGAGCAATGACGATTCCAAAGAGAATGGCGACCGATGTGGTAAGAATACACAAAGTTACAAAGACCATGCCCACTTTATCCACTACTCCCTGGGTCTGCACTATTCTGAAGACCATAAACCCCATGAGGATGATGAAGATGGGAACTCTGATCCACATGCTCCGCAGGATTGGAGGGAATCTGCAACTTGCGGCTCAACGGGCTCAGCCAGAAGTCAACAAAGCTTCCTCTGGGGCAGAGGTTGCCGCAGAACCATCTGCCTCTGAAGGGGGCAATAATCATAAGTGTGGCAAAGACCAGCAGAAGAAAATAGCCCAACTTGGGGTAGAAGATGCCTCCAAGGGATACGATTAAAACCATTATTCCTAGATATGGTGTGATCTTGAGCATCTGAGTCCGGCCTCGTTGATATACATTATCTGGATGAGATATAAACTGGTTGGTGAGTCAAGATGGATAATAAAATCTGACAAAAAGAAATCCGGCTATAAAATTCTAAAATAAAAAACAGACGTGAGTGAAGAGCAAATATATCTGCGGCGACAACGGCAGATGATGTTATAGCCCGCAAGAATTTCGAGGGAATGATATCGATTGGAGGATGATCAATTTTCATGTCGATCAAATCTGATAAACGGGAGATAGTTTACGAGTCGATAGGTGAGGTCAAGAACAACTTTCGCAAACCCGACGATCCCAAGAAGATCAGGAACTCTGAGTCTCAACTGATCTTGAAGGAGAAATATTTGCCCGCATTGGAAGGCATGGAACGCTACAAGTATCTGCTCGTAGTCTACCACATCGACAGGTCGCCCGGCTACCGGGAGAGAGTGCATCCGATGGGAGATCCGGGCAGACCCGAGCGAGGAGTATTTGCGACTCGCAGTCCCTGTCGGCCTAATCCGATTGGCATAACTGTGGTCGAGATCCTGGCTTTGGAGGGCACAAAGATTTGTGTGACGGGTCTTGATGCTCTGGACGGGAGCCCATTGCTCGACATCAAACCCTATGAAGAGCACTTTGATTCACCATCAGGCGTCGAGTGGGAGAAGGATTTAACATACAAGCCCAAAGAATCGCCCTGAAACAAAGCCTCAAATGCTGCTGACAGAACGCATTGGGCAAACCCAAGTACATATCCCTATTTCTTTTCCGCTACCTCCATCAGGAAGGCCGTATCCTAATACTTCAAATTCATCTTCGGGTCGCCCGTGCTTAGTCCAAACTCATTCCCGGGTTTGATCGATCAATGGCATGAATTCATTTGGACAGGTCACCCTCGAGGATCATGTTCATGAGGTAATCGAACTGCAGGGCCTCGCACCACCCGGACTTCTCGAAGATGGACATGAAACAGACGCCTATTAGCTTCTTGTACTTCATCTTGGCCAGAAAGTCCTTCATCTCCCCGGGCTTCACGCCGATCTTCGGCATGGCCATGCCCCCCAGGATCACAATCACATCTGCATCAGGGCTCGTCTTCTCGCCCAGCTCCAGTCCGTATTCCGTGGAGACTATTTTGCGTGCTTTTTCCTTATTCAATCCTGGCATAAAAGCCAGCTCTTTTTCTCGAACCGGATATCCAAGAAAGAGTGCGAACGGCGTACAAAAACCAGGAGACCCCACGAACATTATCTTCTGATCATCTTTAACTAAATCTCGAAAGCCATTGAGCATCCCGCCAAGGCCCTTAACGTCCTGAATTTTTTCCATAGAGATCAATCAATGGAATATATCTGCAAGGCAATAATGTTTTGGGAGCCCCCCATTACGAATCCATCTCTAATAGGTTTCAAAAAACGCATATTCAAAAGGAGATACCAACAGAGAATAAGCCAGCTATTACATAAAAAAATATAGATCGAAATCCGCCTAGGTCTTCGGTATATCTACTGACACGGATTTAATGCTGGCTTTGATTTTTGCAGCAACCTCCGGAGGGACTTCCTTCATGCCATGAGCCTCGGCAGCATGCATTTTTGCATGTGCCAAAACCTCAGCTTCCGTTTTGGCTCTTACCTGGAATCCGCAGGCCATGCCTATATCGACGCAGGAAAACTGTTTATATTCTTCTTTTGCCATAATACTACACAGTCCTCTGAACGTAAAAGCTTTTCCTACAAAAAAATTTCAGCCTATCGAAGACGGCGGTGGTTAATGCTTTTCTATGACCATGCCTGTCGGGCAAAGGAAAGCTTTTTAAACCCAAATCGATGGAGCGAGATCCTATTTTTCTATCATCCTCTGCATCAGTGACATTATTCCCGGCCGGGATTTCTCGGCAGGTTGCGTTCCCGGGACCCGTCATTCCCATGCCCATACCCATTCCCATGCCAAATGATCCCATCATCTCCTTATTGAACCTATCAGAGATTTCGTCGAATATCCTCTGGTAGGCGATACAATGGGGATCGACGCCTTTTATCTCGCCATTATTGGGTGCGATGGCATTGTAGGGGCAGCCGCCCCTGCAGTAGCGAATGTGTTTACAGCCCTTGCATTCCCTATCCACATACTCCTTGAACTGGCGCATCCGCTGGGCCTGGCGCCGAGGCGGCAAGATCCTCCCTGGACGGATGATCACGGACGTTGCCCATGACGTACTCCGGCATGCCTACAAACCTATAGCATGGATAGATGCTTCCATCCGGGCCCACGGCAAAGGTATTCTCCATGCAGTCCACGAAGGTGCAGACGGTGCCCCTGCCGGTGAATACGCATCTGCAGTAGTCGTTGATATTTCTGACCTCTATCCGGCCAAGGTTTTCCAGGTACTTATCCAGCAGATAGACCAGCAGCTCCCCGTACTCCTGGGGCGAGAGCGCCCATCTGTCAGGATCGTCGCTGCGCAGCGATGGTAGGGCAGGATGGAGCTTGAGCGTCAAGCCGTTTTCCAGGAAGTAATTGAATATCTCTTCTTTGAATTGAACGGAATAAGAGGTGAAGGTGCAGATGAACTGGACCTGCAGGCCGTGCTCTTTGGCCAATTCGTAACCTGCCAGGGTTTTTTCATAGTAGCCCTCCGACCTCTGCAGGTCATTGAGCTCCTGGGGGCCGTCAAGGCTGGAGCCGATGGGAATCTTGTGCTCAGCCAGGACATCTGCCAGTTCCGGAGTCATCTTCCAGAGATTCGTCTGGAGGGCAAAGTTCGGGCTGAGATGCGCTAACTCCTGGGTGAGCATGGGCAGAGCCTTCCGGTAAAATTCGGCACCCGCAAGCAGCGGCTCGCCTCCATGAAACGTGAATGTGACCGGGTCGTCCCTGAAATCCTTGAGCCACTCCACCACATCTTGAATGGTCTCAATGCTCATTATGGGGGAATTCACCTCTGAACTCCAGCAGTAGCTGCATTTGGAAGGACAGCCGAGAGTGGGGATGATCATGACGTGAAATGGCCTTTTTTGTTTCATCATTTTTTGGGGGCTTCTCTAAAGTATTAATGGGTTTCCGTTAAATTTAATAATAATCATAGAAATTAAAATTCAGGAGCTAGACGCCCAGAGCATTGATCGCCTCGATCAACTCTCCGAATGCCTCAATCTCCAGATCCAGGACCTCCTCTGCCTTCATGGAGATGCTCATCTCCCCGTCCACTGTGAGCCTATCCGGGCCGCGTACAACGGTCCGATCCTGCCCATCCCGGCTCAAAACTCTCTTTATCTCCTTCTCGTGGGCCAGAGTGCGGCCAGGAATGATGACGGTGCCCATAACCCCGGCGAGATCCAGATTCTTGAAATCCTCTATGGTTATAAGGCAGCCCACGTCTTTGTTCACCGCCACCACGTTCACTTTTTCGCCCATTTGCTTGAAGATGGAGCGAAGGAGTGGTGCGGCCACACTGCCGGTGATGACGGTAGCGCCCCTTCGTAGCCCGGGCAGGCGCGAGATCGCTTCAGGGTGGCCGGCCAGAGCAAAGGGTGCACCGGTGACAGGATCCCAGAGAGGTGTTCCCGTTACCCGGAAGCGGTGCCGTTTTGCGGTCTCTGTGACAATCCTTCGGAACTCTTCCACAGTGTGGGGAACTATGCCCGGAATGATGGGAGCATTTCCCAGGATCAAGCCCTGTTCGCGGGCATTGGCAAATCTCATGAGGATGAGCCCTTTCGCCCCCATCTCCTCCAGGTCGCTGCAAGTCTTCTCCAGCTCCACTCCGTCATTCACTCCCGGAATGAGCACGGCTGCGCAGTAAACGTCGCAGCTTTCACAAAATGTCTTGAGATTAGCAAGAGCGATCTCTGGAGATTTGTCGCCCATATACTTATGTCGAAGCTCTGGATTTGTCGAGAAAACGGTGAAGGAGACCTCGTTTACGCCCTCTTTTACAAGCGCCTCGGCCTGATCTGCACTTTTAAAGCCCTTGCCGCTGGTATAGCCCAGGCTTATGGGCACCATCCCCTGACCCACCATCCTGGCCAGAGGCAAGAGGTCGGGGTAGCAGCTAAGATCACCGCCGCCACTTATTGTTACCTTATCGGGTATGCTGCCCATGCACTTCTGGGCTACATCGAATAACACGGCGTCGAGCGGCTTGAAGCCGGGATAGCCCTCCACAATGGCGCGTGAGCAGTAGTCGCAACCCTTCTGGAAAGGCATGCAGTACTTGCAGCCAAAGGGCTGCACGCCTTTAACTCCTCTAAAGTAGCAGTAGCTGCAAAAGCCCTTACAGTCCAGGCCCGGCCTTCCTCCGACGTCGGCAAGTATTTCCATGATTGGATTTGGCTTGCCAAGAGGGTAAATAAGTTTTGGGGCCGATGCCTGGCGTAGAGTTCCGAGAGACCAGGATCGGTGCCTTGATCATGCATTTAAGCCGGTTTGCCCGGGCTTCGAAATGGAACCGAGGAATTATCAATTGAAGTGAATTATCATTGAAGGACGATTAAATATCTTGATATTGTGAATTTAATAGCTAAATTTGGAGAAATGGCTTACATATAGGAAAGTGATATATACATCCTCGAATACATGCTTAAGTTAAAGTATTGAAGGAATGCCTGGGCATTATCTGACTGTGAGAGTCCAGAGAGTCCATCTAAATCAAGTGAAGATTTCTGGGAAGAAATGCCGGCAATGGAGCGAAAACCTCAACACCCTTAAGAAAACAGATCCCGGAAGGAACAATCGGGCATACGGCGAAAATGGGGAAAAATGCGGCCAATCGGCAGAGAATACGATACGGGAAGATTCGTGCGGAGGTAACCTTTGTACATTAAAGAGGTTGAACTCAAAAACTTCAAGTCATTCGGCAGAAGCGTTAGGGTTCCTCTGAAGAACGACTTTGTGACCGTTACCGGGCCCAACGGCAGCGGCAAGTCAAATATCGTCGATGCCCTGCTCTTCGCCCTCTGCCTCTCCAGCTCGCGGGCCATGCGCGCAGAAAGGCTGCCCGATCTTATTTACCGGGGTGAGAGCGGCAAGAATCCGGACTTTGCCCAGGTAACAGTCAGGCTGGACAATACCAGCCGCTTCTTCCCCCTGGATCAGGACACCATCGAAGTATCCAGAAAGATTAAGGTCAACCGCGACAAATATGCCTCTTCTTACTCTTTTAATGGGAAATCCTGCGGCCAGGCCGAGCTTCAGGACCTGCTCTCCAAGGCAGGCATAACCCCAGAGAGCTACAATATCGTTATGCAGGGCGACGTGACGCGCATCATAGAGATGTCACCGATGGAGCGCCGCAAGATTATAGACGAGATCGCCGGCGTCGCCGAGTTTGATGAGAAGAAGAAGAAGGCCATGGAAGAGCTGGATGTGGTGCGAGAGCGCATCGGTCGCGTCGACGTGATTCTGGAGGAAGTGGCAATGCAGCTCTCCCGGCTTAAAGCTGAAAGGGATAAGGCCCATTCCTACCAGGCGCACCGGGAGGAGCTAAAGAGACAGGACGCTTTTCTGCTCCTGGCCAGGCTTAAAGAAGCGTCCCTGGAATTATCCAGACTGCATGAAGAGATGAACTCGCTGGAGGCCAAGAATGAGACCGTTCAGCAAGATTCCGCAAGCAAAAAAACAGATCTATCCGCCCTTGAGGAGAAACTGCAATCCTTGAGTCTGGAGATCACCCACAAAGGGGAAGACGAGCAGATTCAGGTAAAGCGGCGCATCGAAGAGCTGAAAGGAGAGATTGCCCGCGAGCAAGGTCGCGCTGAAGTGGCAGAGAAGGCCATAGAAGAGATGGAAGAGCAGCATAGGACCTGCTTCATTCAGATGAATAATCTCTCCCGGGAGATCGAAGGGCTGGCAGACAAGATGAGAGACGCGAGCCTTCGCAAAGCCAGCCTTCAGGGTGAGCTGGATGATCAGACGGGTCTCCTTCGAGCCGCAGAAGAGAGCCTCGCCAGGGCGGATGCGCAGTATTCTCTTCTGCGGGATGGTCTTGCCGAAGCCAGGGCGATCCGGGAGGAAGCCAAATCAAAGCTGGGAGACCTGCTCCGGGAGAGGGACCGTCTGCTGGATGCCACAAGGCGCGGAGGTCTGGAGAGGGAAGAGCTAACTCTTGGCATCAAGGAGGCACAGGATGCTCTGGCGGGAGCCGATCATGAGGCTGAGCAGCTAAAGGCAGAGCTGGCTGTCTTGAATGGCAAAGCCATGGGAATGGAGCGGGATAGAGATGACCTCGATAGCCTGCGCCTGCGCCTGCGCCGGGAGATCTCGGAGGCAGAGAGAGAGATGCAGCGGCTGCAGGGCGAGTTCGCCCGCTCCGACGGACGCATGAAAGCCGCAGAGGATAAGGCCGGCTACAGCAGGGCGGTGGATGCAATCCGGTCTGCCATTAAGAAGCAGATGCTCCAGGGCCTCTACGGAACCATTGCCGAGCTTGGCAACGTTGGATCGCGTTATTCCGCAGCCCTGGAGGTGGCGGCAGGGGCCCGGCTGCAGAGCGTCGTGGCTGCCACAGATGACGATGCGGCTCATGCCATCGAGTACCTGAAGAGGTCCCAGATCGGCCGGGCTACCTTTTTGCCGTTGAACAAGCTCGACCGGGGCAGCCTCTCCGCCAAGCCGAATTATGCCGGGGTAGTCGATTATGCTCTCAATCTGGTCGAATACGACTCCAAATTCCTGAATGCATTCTGGTACGTCTTCCGCGATACTCTGGTTGTAGAGAGCCTTAACCATGCCAGGGCGCTCATGGGCCGGTACCGGATGGTCACATTGGAAGGAGATCTGGTGGAAAAGTCCGGGGCAATGACCGGCGGGCACTACCGAACCCGGATGAAGTTCGCTGCGGAAGAGGGCAAGAAGCTGCTGGAGCTCTCCGAGAAGATCGCAAATGCCGATGCCGAGCGCGGCTCAAGGCTCGATAAGCTGGACCGAATCGAAGAGCAGATCTCTCAACTTTCCCGGGAGGTGGAGGAGCTCAATAAGGTCATATCCAAGAAGACCTTCCGGGCGGATGAGGTGGCGGCGGCAAAGCCCCGTCTGGACAGGTCCATACAAGAGAAACGCGAACGCCTTGTTCAGATGGAAAGCGAATCCATTCGCTTCAAGGAGCAGTTAGACCTCCTGGAGAATGAGATCAAAAAATCGGAGGAGACCCTGAATGTCTCTCAGCAGAAGATCGATGAGATTGAGGGGATGCTGTCGGGCTCTGAGATTCCGGAGCTGAATCGAAGGGCTGATGCGGCGCAGTCGGAGATCCGGCGCCTGCAAGAAAGGCTGACCGGAATTGATGCCGAGATACTCAAGGACAAGATTAGGGAGGAAAGCTGTCAGGAGAGACATAAGGAGCTGGCCGCCCGCAGGGAGACCCTGGACTCCCAGAAGGCTGAGACTCTTCAGCGCAAGAGCGAAGCCTCCGCCGGGATCCTACGTTCGCAGGAGAGGCTCAAAGAGGCGCAGGGTCGAGAGGCAGAGATTGAGGGCGAGCTGCACGGCCTGAAAGGCGTACGGGTAGAGCTTGTGGAAAAGACCCTGGCGATGCAAAGGGAGATAGACCAGCTGGATCGGGAGAAGGACCGGAATGATGCCCGCCTCAATGCCACCGCTTTCGCCAGGGACTCCATTCAGTCAAAGGTAGACAGCCTGCGCACTGAGATTGAGGCGAGCGGCGTCGACTCCACCCAGGAGCCGCCCCAGAGCGAGACCGTGGCTGAGAAGATCAAGGCACTGGCCCAGGCCATGAAGGACCTGGAACCTGTGAACATGCTGGCGATCGATGAGTACGACCACGTAAAGACGCGCCATGATTTCCTGGCATTGAGAAGGACCACGCTCAGCGATGAGCGTGAATCGATCATAGATAAGCTGGAGAGATACGACCAGATGAAGAAGGAGGCATTCCTGGCCAGCTTCACCGAGATCAACAAGAACTTCAAGATCATCTTCCAGGAGCTCTCCAATGGCGAAGGCGATCTTATCCTGGAAAATCCTGATGACCCTCTGGAAGCAGGCATGACCATCAAAGCCCGGCCCGCAGGCAAGCCCTTCCACCGCCTGGAGTCCATGTCCGGGGGAGAGAAGAGCCTCACTGCTCTTTCCTTCATCTTCTCCATCCAGATGTACCGGCCTGCACCCTTCTATGCCATGGATGAGATCGACATGTTCCTGGATGGAGCCAATGTTGAAAGGGTGGCGAAATTGATCAAAAAGATCTCCAGCAAGGCTCAATTCATAGTAGTATCTCTTCGTAAGCCCATGATACTGCAGTCGAAGTACACACTGGGCGTGACCATGCAGGAGAACAACATAACCAGCGTGACCGGCATTTGCACAAGCTGAGGTGAAACGTGTCCGAAGATCCATCCGTCCCGGATTCCGGAAAGTTGCCTGACGAGTTCGAGTTCGGTGAGCCTGCGGAAGTTCTGGTAGAGCTTGCCAAGAGAGGGGATATCGATCCCTGGGATATCGATATAGCCCGGACCACGGAGAAGTTCCTGCAATATATCGACTCACTGGAGAAGCGGGACCTGAGAATACCTGCCCGAACCCTGCTTTATGCCAGCATTCTTCTGCGCATGAAGTCCGACTCCATGGAAGGGCAGAGGGAGGAGGAAGCGCCTGAGCCGGAGATAGAGGAGATCGAAGAATTAGAGGAAGAGGAAAAAGAGGACACGCTCCCCCGGCCTCCGGTAAGAAGGCATACCAAGAGGCCTGTGACTCTGGACGAGCTCATCAGCGAACTCAAGAAGGCAGAGATGGTGGGCCGCAGGAAGGCCATGCGGGAGAGGTGGCCTACCACGGAAGAGAAGGCTCTTGATCTGTCTCACGATGAAGGGATCGAGGACAGGATCAAGGCGCTGGGGCCCATTTTGGACGACATGTTCATGACCCATAAGACCGTCACTTTCCAGGATATAAATAGCAGAAATAGCAAGAGCGAGGACGGAGTCACAAATTATGTCTCGTTGCTGTTCATGGCCCAGAGAAAACAGGTCTGGCTGGAGCAAGAAGAGATCTTCGGGGATCTGTTCGTGAGAAAGCATGCATAAGTCACGTTTTATGATCGAACAGCTCATAGCTCATCTATGATTATCAATCTCTTCTTGAGGACAATGGATCTGCTTCGATAGTTAGGAGATATTTCTTTTCGGCTCTGCCTTGAATGAATGCTGCAGGACAAAATGCCGATATGAATTGGCGGCCCAAAGTTCACACCTTGTGCCAAATTTCATCAGTCGTGCCATAAAACCCTTATTAGTGAAACACAACTGATTAGATGGAGAATTAAACCAGATCTCCAGAAAATGTAATGCCACCAAAGGAGAGGAGTTCAATTATGCAAAATATAAATGACTTCGACCTGTCTGAACCATTAGCAAAAACCCTAATCAGTTATGCTGTCCAGACCAAGAACAGCATAAATGCTCAGAGCCAGATTGTGGAAGAGGCCCTTATTGAGTTCTTCGAGAGGCACAGAGTCAAGATCGAGACGTAAACTTGAGATGACCCTGGGATACGGAGTGAACGACTCGGGATGTCTGCTCTAATTTTTGGCGCTTATAGGCTCATCAGCACGACCTCCCTCCAGGACGCCCGAACCGGTGCACTTGGAGAGTTTGTGACCTTTTTCCAGGGCTCCTTAAATCCGGACTTCGTTATGATTCTCGAATCGAGAAGTGATGGGATGAGACTCGCTCTCGTTTCACAAGGAGCTTGATCGGGCGCCAGGGAATGCGGCTTAAAAGAGTTCGAATGTCCGAAACCCGGTCACTCCGTTACCTTCTGGAAAATAGTCCGATTGGGCATTTGAGTCAATCCTCGCACACTGTTTTGTGAGCGTCTCTATCTGCCTGAAATGTGCAAGAGATTGGGAAACAGAGAACTGAGATACGTCTAGAAGAGTGGAATATTGGTAAAATATTTGTAAAATATCTGCGAAATATCTGCGAAATATCTTCGAAACGTAAGCAAAATATTTCCGGATTGGAGTAACTATCATGGCAGTAGAAGAATTCATAAATGTGCTGAAGCCTGGTGACGTCTTCCGAGACTGGCTCATAGATGTAGTGGGAGACAAGGTGCATGATAAGCGGTGCAAAGTGCTGGTTTATAGGTATTCTGCATCACATACCGTCTGCCGGTACGAGTTCAAGGGAGAACACTACGGCGTCTTTGCCAAGTTCTATAATGAGCCCAGGGGAGGAAATAGGCGATACAATACCGGCAGAGCTATGGATAACGAATTCGAGAAGCTAAAACGTGTAGAAAAGCTCATAGATATACCCAGACCGCTGGCCAAGAAAGAGAGATTTAACTGCGTTCTTGTGACGGAAGATGTGCAGGGCAAGCCCTTATCCCGATATATCCATAACGAAGATGGACTATTCGACAAGCTGACGAGTCTTGCCCATACTCCTCAGAACGCTTCATGACGGCACAAGATCCAGTTACAAAAAAGAAAGAGAGTTCGGAAACTTCCATAAGATTCTGGGTCAAATCAGGCTGAATAAGTCTGCCAAAGAGCGGTTCGATAGGCATCTTGGTGATTGGTGGTACAACGAGCGTTCTGACTGGCGCAATGGTTGCTTTATTCATAATGATGCCAATCCTGCCAATTATCTCTTTAGACACGGCAAGATATTTGCTCTGGACTTTGAGTCCTCCTGGGATCATGCTCATCCGGTTCATGATCTTGGGATTGTAACCTCAGAGCTCAAGAAGTATTTTGGCTGGAATGAGCAAAATCCTGCAAAGGCCGAGCCGTATATCGGACATTTCCTCTGGCATTACAGCAGAGGTGAGAAGGACTTCAATAGGAGTAACCAGAGCCTTGCCATTCTTCATGAGCCTGGGATTGCTCAGGATGGCCAGGTGGGGTGGAAGTGATGAGCAACGTTCCTATCTGCTAAAGGAAGCTGAAGCTTGCTTGAGCTCTGGCCTCAATGCGAATTAGATGCATTTCCAATCCGATACCGAATTGTGAATCCCGGTGCAACAAATTTTTTTGGCATCAGGGAGGAGCTACGTGGAAAATCGACCATAAGGCGAAACCAAAAAAGAGACAATGATATCGATCCGTCACGGTGGAGAAATTCAGCCATCCTCCCGCAGAAAGATGAAGATCTACAATCATCCGGCCAACAGGTGCTTTCAGTCACTCCAGATGACCCATATATTAAATTTTCAAAAGGCAATTATTACAAATATGGGCGAGAATAGATTCATTCTCACAATAGTTCACGGTTTGTGCCATGATTCTTCGTTTGTGTCATATTAATTTAAATACATTTGGCCCCTCTTTATTATTATCACCACCATCAGAGCTGAACTGTTTCGAACCTCCTTTCCCTGGAGGGCCAAAATCTCCCTCCTTGGCTCTCCTGGGCCCATGATTCATCTAATAGCTCTTGTTTTCAGAATCACTGGATCAACCAGACTTAATAGGATCTGCAAAGCGCACTTAGATCGACAGGATTCCACCTCCCAAGGCTTACTATTCCATTACCGATCCGATTACCTATTCCTGTTCCAGGAAACGCCTTGGCACAATTGTTTTAGCGATGAAGAGTTGTTTCCAGGGGCATCGCTTTGGAAGTATTGATATACCCTGAGGTTTTCTCATCACGAACACTTTGTAGCATTCAGACAACAAAATCACCAGGGTATGAAAATGAATTACTGGCAACCGAAATTGGAGCTCATGGAGAGAGTTGAGCTGGAAGAGCTTGCAGCTCCAGCGACTCAAGAGCGTCGTCCGGAAGGTCTACGATAACGTTCCCTTTTACCATAACAAATTCAAGGAGGCCGGAGTTGCTCCAGAGGATATTCAGAGCCTTAAGGACCTGACAATGCTTCCTACCACCCGCAAGCAAAACCTCAGGGAGAACTATCCCTTCGGCCTTTTTGCCGTTCCACTGGACGAGGTTGTGCGGGTGCACGCCTCCTCCGGCACGACAGGCAAGCCCACCGTCGTTGGCTATACGGCGAAGGATATCGAGACCTGGTCTGACCTCATGGCCAGGGACTTCGTGATGGTCGGGGTGAAAAAGGGAGATATCTTCCAGAATGCCGTGAACTATGGCTTTTTCACAGGAGGCCTTGGGGTGCACTATGGCATCGAACGCATGGGCGCCATGGCTGTTCCCTCGGGAGTAGGCAACACAGAGCGTCAACTGGAGATCATGATGGACTTCGGAGTGACCGTCCTGCATTGCACGCCGTCCTACGCACTCTATCTGGCGGAGACGGCCAAGGCCAAGGGCGTGGTGGACAGGCTCAAGCTACGCATCGGCTGCTTTGGAGCTGAGCCGTGGTCGGACGAGTCCAGGAAAGAGCTGGAGGAGTCATTGCACATCAAGGCTTACGACTCTTACGGCCTCTCGGAGATGATGGGGCCGGGCGTAGCCTTCGAATGCCAGGAGCAAAACGGCCTGCATATCTGGGAGGACCACTTCCTGATCGAGATCCTGGATGAGAATGAACAGCCCTGCGCGCCGGGCGAGCCGGGCGAGCTGGTTGTGACATCGCTGACAAAGGAAGCCATGCCGCTGATAAGGTACCACACCGGCGACGTGACCTACATCCTGGAAGAAAAATGCAGATGTGGCCGTACCAGCAGAAAGCTGCATAGATTCCTGGGAAGAGCGGACGATATGCTCATTGTGCGCGGCATCAATGTCTTCCCGAGTCAAATCGAGGACGTGCTGGTGGGCATTCCTGAGATCGGAAACTACTTCCAGGTGGTTGTGGACCGCAAGAAGCATGGTCTGGACGAGATCAGCATCCAGGTGGAGCTGAAGGATGAGGCCTTCACAGGCGAATTGTCTGACCTGGCCAGGGTCCAGAAGAAGACGGAAGAGAAGCTGAAAGCGGTCTTGAACGTGAGAAGCAAGATCGAGCTGGTGGAGAAAGGGTCCATACCGAGGACGGCAGGAAAGTCGAAGAAGGTCGTGGATCTAAGGGATGTTTACGCCAAGGATGAGAAAGGGAGCAAGTAGAGCAGTAATGCTACCAGCTGTTGGAAAAAGCTTGCTACCTATCAAATCCTTTTTGGAGAGTCCGTCTAATCAGAGATAATATTGCAGATATTTAGAGGCACTGTTTTTCATTGCCCGGGCCTGAAGAACATTTCCATTATCTGGCTACCTGACTTATCAGGTTTTGATCGATAACTGTTCTCTCATCGACTGCAGATAATAGCTCGTCATGAATTGAACTCTCCGAGTAAAAGAGCGTCACCAGCACGCCTGCCTCCTTCGCCGCCTCAATTGCCGGCAAGAAATCGCTATCACCTGTGACGATAACCGCCTTTCCAATCATCCTTCCGCAGCTCAGCCGCACCAGATCCGCAGCCAGAGCTATGTCCACCCTCTTTTGCACAAACTCTCCGCCCACACGGCCCAGGCGCCCCAGCTTCACCTCGAACCTGGGAAGCTTGCGCAGAGTGTAGACGAACTTGTCCATGGAGGCAAACCTGCGGCTCTCCTCATCTGTAGGCGGGCAGCTCTGATACGGCATGCAATTGTAGTAGTAAGTCCTCAGCCGCTCATAACTGCCGCAGAGAATATCCGAAAAGCCACCCAGATCTATCTTGGGTTTGCCGAAGTCAACATCGAGAATTTTAGTTAAGTAAGCGCCATCGATAAATACCGCTGCACGATCAGCCAAAACGAGTCCCACCTGAAGTCCATAATTACTGCCATCCTTCCCGAACGGCAGTGGCCATTATCCTGTGTCCCTTCTCTCATTTGATGATATATCTAACTTGTGTTGAGCAATTCTCATACCTATATAGATTGGCTTTATTCAGCAATCCGATATTGAAATGTCCGATCCGCTCAGGCGGCCCAGATAATTATGCCGCCATCAGCCGGATGCCCATCTCGATGCTTTCTTTGCTTGATTTATCCCCATTTTTATGCGTCAAATCATTTACTGGCCCGCATCTTTCTGTTTTTCTACTATCTCTACCAACTTTATTTCGAAAGTCAGAATTTGCTCGGAGAGAGGGTGATTGGCATCGAGTGTAATTGATGTATCTCCAACTTCCGTGATCTGCACCGGGACCATGACGCCATTGGAGGCGCAGACCTCAAGGGACATGCCCTCTACAGGTACGATCTCTGGTGGAAGATCCTTCTTTATCCACTTTAATTACTCGATCCTCTTTATATCTGCCATAACCCTTCTCAGGAGGAATCTGCACAGTCTTGGATTCGCCCGGGCTCATTCCTATAACTGCCTCTTCAAAGCCCTGGATGAGACGACCGGAGCCCAATTCGAACTCCAGGGGTTCGCAACCTTCTGAGGAGTCGAAGAGAACGCCGGTATCCAGCTTGCCGCTATAATGCACCCTTACGGTGTCACCCATTTTCGCTTGTGCCATTGAAATCCGCCTCTCATTTCCATTTATAGAGAAAATGCTCCTCTAGTTAATTGTATCTTCGACTATTTAGAAGGAACCATGAGAAGGTCTAATATCCTAGTAGTGAGAAACATCTCTGAGTTTGTGAGAAATCGTTTGAAGGGACAATCAAAGATAGTATATTCAAGGTGAAATTGAGATATGATGAAGTGGAAGTCTGATCGAGGGCTTGAAGCCAGGATGTTGTTGACCATGATCCTCCTGGCAGTGCTCTACCTGGCATTCCTGGCAGTTCTTATTGGCCATGAATACCAGCAGTACTGTAATAATCCTGTTCATGGGCGGGTTCATGTTCCTGCAGTATTTCTTTTCGGACAAGATGATCCTGGTGTCCATGGGCGCCAAGATAGTCTCGGAGAGCGAGGCTCCCGAGCTTCACCAGATAGTATCCAGGCTTTGCGCCATTGCCGGTCTGCCCATGCCGAAGATCGCCATAGTGAATACCAGCATGCCTAATGCTTTTGCTACGGGCAGAAACCAGAAGAATGCCGTGGTGGCCGTGACCACAGGCATCATGCAGCAGCTCAACCGAAGCGAGCTGGAAGCGGTACTTGCCCATGAACTGACGCATGTGAAGAACAGGGACATGATGGTCATAACCATAGCCACATTCCTCTCTTCCATTGCCCAGATAATGGTGCGATTTCTGCCGTTCTTTGGCGGAGGAGGCAGTCGCGATCGCGATTCAGGCGGCAGCTTCGTTGTGATGTTCCTGGTCTCCCTGGTAGTCTGGATAGTGAGCTTTATTCTCATCCGCGCTCTCTCCAGATACCGGGAGTTTGCAGCCGACCGCGGCTCGGCGATCATAACCGGTCAGCCGTCCAACCTGGCATCAGCGTTGATGAAGATCAGCGGGGCCAAGGTGCCCACACAGGACCTGAGAAAGGTGGAGGGGCCGGTCAGCGCTCTCTTCATAGTGCCTGCCATCTCCGGCTCTTCCATCATGAACCTGTTCTCAACGCACCCGACCCTGGAGGCCAGGATCGCAGGCTCTGGAGAATATCGAAAGAGAGCTGGAGGCCTGAGATGGGGTTTTTGGACTCCATCCTGGGAAAGACCAACTTCCCGCGGCCAAGACGGATCGGCTCTTTGCCATCTCCACGGCTGCGGTGACACTGGAAGCGAGCCTGGGCCTCGTGCCCGATGGCAAAGCCGGCGGTTGCATCAAGCCCATGGAGTCGTCCCGTTACGAAGCGGCCCGAACGGAGATCGAGGATCTGCTCAAGTTGAGCTTCAAGGAGACGGGCACCCTGTACAACATCCAGAAGGATGAGTACAATTACATCTGGGTGGTTTTGTCGGACCCGGATTTCGATGATCTGGTGACGAACATCCAGATGGTCTGCCAGACTCTGATAGAGCAGGGCTTCGGAACGCAGCTCCTGGCCGCAGTCTACCGTTTCAAGGGAGAATGCTGTTGTATTTTGGATCTACAACTTCAAGCTGGGGTCGTATTATCCTTTTGTGCCGCAAAGCGGCCAGAAGCGCGATACCTCCAGGGAGTTTCGGCTGAAGTCCTTGATGGACAAGGAGCTGCCGATAGAGAAGGACGAGGCCAAGTGGTACCCCATGTGGGGGATGCCTCTGTAGGATAGTATTTAATATTATATAAATATTTCGATATTACAGTTCGGGCCGGTCTACGGGAATCCTCCGTAGCCGAGTCGTATACGTTTAGTGTTTCATTGTGATTCAACCTTGCTTATCAAGAACTTTGCGAATTGCTTCTGCGGCCTTCTGACTGTGTTCATCTTGCGGTACAAGTTCTATCTTTTCTGCGGACTCCACTCCTACTCCCAGGGTCGCTGCGGTGGCGATCTGCTCTTGTTCAAAGATGCGACCTTTCATCACCTCCTGGTGTAGTACCGCAAGACCGCAATAATGCCACCCCCACTGCATCAATGGCAACTCTGTCGGTGCTCGCTAGCAGCAGACCGGGCTTGATCAGCACCCCCTGATCCGGTCCACCCTGTGAAAAGCCCTGTGTGGCATCCATGAGGATCAGGTTTGTTTTATAGAACTTGTTGATCTCTGCGATCATGAGCCGTTGGTAGGGAGAGGTGTGCAGTTCACGCATGTAGTCATAGGAAGAGCCTTTTGGGCGGGAAGCTATGAGTCCTACCGAATTTTTCAGAGACATTGTGAAGTGTCCGCCGAACCTATGAGTCTTCAAACAGCAGGTCTGTACGATTTCATCAGCCTCTTTAAAAACTCTGGCTATTTTAAAACCCTGTCTCCAGTGCAGTCCCTCTGCCTGCAGATCATACCAATCTTCAGGGCTTGCGGAATCAAGGTTCAGGAGCGTGAAACCCAGTTTTCGAGAGAGATCGAGGACACCTCGGTTCTTCAGGACGGCTGAGGTATTGCCCATGCCACTGCGCTCTGCCATGACCAGGCCGTGGGAGTTTTTCTTCAAATGCTCTGCAAGCACTCTGAGCGTTTCAGGGTGAGTTGTGGCAGGGAATGGATCATCACTATTGTAATTGGCTTTCAGTGCGATGGTTCCATCTGTGTGGAGGTCAAATTCATCGAGGAGCCTTTGTACTCCTTCTGCCCGATCAGATGCGTTCGCCAGCAAGACCCGAGTTCGATCAGCCATTATAATGGTAAATAGTACCTACATGCTAATTAAAATTACGTAGGTGCTGTATTTCAATGTCCTCCAACAGATCTCGAAGCTGCATACAAGTCTTTTATAGAACTGAAATGGGATGTATAGAGCACAGAATAACCTGGATCATCGCGGTTTTCTGTGGTTTCATGCGATTGGGGCAGGAATCCAACAATTTTCCATCGTCCTCTGTGCGCTCCGCGGTTAAATGGTCGGTAGACACTGGTTACGATTAATAGCTGCGGAGTATAAACGCAGAGTGCGCATAGAGAAACAAAGCATTCCCCTACCCACACAATATAACGAAGAGCCATAATAGTATATCGAGATTTCTGTAATTTGATGAGAATCTCCCAAATGATCCTGACGGCCATCCGCTGTCCCTTCCCACAAAAAAAGTCTGATCCTGGAGACAAGGTATCTATGTCGACTCGTTTCACAGGATTTTGTGCTCGATAATCATTGCACTGCCATCTATATAGTAGAATTTGTCATATTCTGGGGCAGGGTTATGTTCATCGATTGGTTTGTCATGTTCTTAGGTGTTGTCACATTTTGGGTTTTGGTCTGATTCATTCCAACTATGACATTCGATAAGGCTATCTTCGGAATTTCGTTATTGAATTGTCCGATGCTTGGTATTTCTCCTGCAGAGATGGCATTTCTCTGGCCTAGGTAAGCTATCTCCCCGCTAGAGACGCCGTTCAGTTGCCCTGTGTAAGCTATCTCTCCACTTGAGATACCATTTGTTTGCCCAATGTAAACTATTTCTCCGCTGGAGACGCTATTCGGTTGCCCTGTGAAAGCAATCTCTCCAGAAAAGATGTTTGGACTTGCCCCATTGACCGCGAATAGCAAGACAATTGATGCCAACGAAATTGAGACTAAGCCTCCAATGATAAGTTTCAAAGTCCGCAAATCAATCACCTCTAATACATTGTTCTTTGGGTTATTTGACACTTTCCTATACGTTGTGTACTTTAGAAGATCTCAAGTCTCTGAGGGGACTTGGCAGGGGGACTTGCTATTCATCGCAAGGTGGGCCTGGCGGGATGAACTAATTTCGAGAAGATGCGCAGAAGCGTCGTCAGTTCAGGCATATCATAACTTGGATTGCCATTGGCTCCGGGGATGGAGATCGGATATGTGGTAACGTATGCTATTAAGTGGAAAGTAGATCTTGATTGAGATGCCTCGGACTTTGATGCCGGATACTTTGATGCCGGATATTATGAGATGTTGCTCGAAAAGGCTTGGGATGGGTCTGCGTTTGTATTCGATAGTTCTATAAGGTAGATTTGGATCACTCCCAATAATCGATTTCTGCAAGCATAGACAGATGTTATTCAAATTATCAGATAGCCTCATACTCTCTGCAACTACATCTTCTCGCAGTAAAGATAACCAAGCTGATAACTCTTCTGAGAAAAAAAGTAAAAAATATTATCTAAAAAATGTATTTCCAGTCGTTTTTCATGCTGACCACCTGCCAGCCCCATTTTCCTGCCATCGTAAGCCCTTTATCCAGTCTTCCTACAGCGGATCCCTTATCATAGGCGTACTCGCGGACAGGATCGTCGTGGTGATTCAGCAGACCCATGCCCTGCCTATTGCCTCCGGTGGCGAATTGAAGCATAGGAATATCGCCATCCGAGTTGCCATAGGCAAAGATTGGGCGGCGGCCAATGTTCAGCTGAATTTCCTTAGCCTTCTCCTGACCATCATCCATGACCAGGATTTCTGGAAGCTTCCAGAGCCTGCAGCTACCATTATTTTCAATGAACTGGAGCTTAAAGGCCGAGCCAATCACCTGTTCCGGGGGGATTCCATATACTTCATAAGAGAAGGCACGAACGAAGTCCTCGTCTGCGCCAGTTACTATATAGGTCTTGAAGCCCTCTGTTCGAAGATAGCTCAACAACTCTAACATCGGTTTATAGACGCACCTGGTATATGGGAGCCCGAAGTGAGAGTCTTTGGATCTATTGAGCCAGTTTCTTGTCAGACTCATGTATTCGTCAGCAGTCAAATCCGAACTGGTGGTGACATAGATTTGCATTGCCTCAATAGTACTGAAGTTGCTGGCGGCGAATCGTTTGCCGGAAAGGATAGAACTGAAAGGTTCCGTATCATTCCATAGAGGGTGCCCTGGGGCCATATCCTTGACTCGATCGATCATGAAGACGAGACTGGACGTAATCCGGATACTCGCGCCATAGAGTACCATCGTTGTCAAAGGTGGCGATTCTCTCAACAGGCTCTACATAATCCGGATTGCTCGTGTTAGTAACATTTGCTACAAAACGGAGGATGGCGATTTTTGCCGATCCCTCATTCCAAGAAGGCAGAGGATCTACAGCACCTTGACTTGAATAGCTCGGGATTTGTATCGACTACATTAGGTTCAAATGCCATTGCCAATGATGGCATACATACAAAGGCTACAAGAAATATGACTAAATATGTACCACTCTTCATGCTTCGCACCACTTCCCTCTTGATTCTCTATATTTTTTGATGAAGATCTATGCGAGAACTATTTGAAATTTGTGGCAAAACCAAAATGATTGGGGAGATCATCATCCACAGACTCGAATAGAATATTAAAATAATTTTAATTATGTCAATGCTGCCTTTGCCAAACCAATGAGCGGTTACTGCGGCTTACTTCGGCTCCGATTAGTTGCATAACTTGATATTGATAACTTGCAGATTCTGTTGCAATACCTGCCATGAAAACGTCTAAATAAATGGCTAACCTAGAACCTCCAATCTGAGACTCAGAAGATAGAACTGTGAGATCCTCAATTCTTGCCCGCCAAGATCGAGGTCTCACGTCACAACATTTTAGGAGGTGCCGGCAAATGTCAATAGAAGGTTACGTGGTCAGAAAGATGACCCGGCGCGAATTTGATCTTGCTATATCCTGGGCCGATTCCGAAGGATGGAATCCCGGTATTCACGATGCTGAGACCTTCTTTGCAGCGGACCCGGAAGGCTTCTTCGTGGGGATATTCGAAGGCAGACCAGTGGCAATTATCTCGGCTGTTGCCTACGGAGACTCGTTTGGATTCCTGGGGTTCTACATAGTCCAACCTCCATTCAGAGGGCGGGGATTGGGCACAGAGATCTGGAACGTGGGAATGAATTACTTGAAAGGCAGAAATATGGGGCTTGATGGAGTCCTTGAGCAGCAGAAACAGTATGAGCGTAAGGGTTTCCGGCCGTATTACAGGAGCTTTCGCCACCGGGGAATTGGGATAGGGCAAGTATGCAAAGCTGAGGGAATAAAATACCTCTCGGAAGTGCCCCTGGAAGATCTGTTAGCCTATGACGACCAGTTTTTCCCTGTCCCCAGGCATGTATTCACCAAATCATGGATCAGGCAGCCGGGAGGGATCGCCATCGGAGCCCTTGACAAAGGTGAAATGGTGGGTTATGGTCTCCTCAGGGAATGCCATCAGGGACATAAAATAGGGCCGCTTTTTGCCAATGATAAAAAGGTAGCAGATGTCCTGTTCTCAGCTCTTTGCGGCCATGCCCCTCAGGGTGCGCCAGTCTTCCTGGATACGCCTGAGCTAAACTCTGCTGCTTTGGATCTGGCCAAACGTCACCATCTGCTTCCCGTATTCGAGACCGTGCGCATGTATACCAGGGAGGACCCAGGCCTGCCGATGGATAGAATCTATGGCGTAACAAGCTATGAGCTCGGTTGAACAACTCCGGATCGTTCAGGCCGTTGACAATGGCCGGACATTTGAATCCGACATGCAAACCAACTGTTATAGCCTTGCCCTGTTACCATATCCGGCAAAATATCTTTTTATAACAGTTCAAACATATACCTGATCAATTATCGGTTGGTGATCGTTTAATGCCCGAATCTTTCGAAAAGAGGCCCTCTTCCACGATGCCGCAATTGGATGTGGCCAAAACGCCAATTCCGCCTTGCCGGAGGCTGCGTGCCTTTGCCTTTGACCCTATACTGAGCCGCCAGTTGGAGACCTATGAGGTTAATTTGGTAACTATCGAGGTCCCCTGGGAGGACGATGTGGACTATGGGCCGACCGACAGTTATCTTGAAGTCGTAGACTACGATCCTGCCAGCCAGGCTTTCTATGCCCCAGTCTACCTGAATGAACCGAAGCTGCTCGCCCAGGATGGTCTCCCTCCATCAGAAGGAAACCCGCAGTTTCACCAGCAGATGGTCTATGCTGTTGCCAGGAGGACCATTGAACATTTCGAGCAGGCCCTGGGCCGCCGGGCTCTCTGGTCCAGCCGGCGCACCATGGTGAATGGGAAATGTGAGGAGGAGTACGTGGAGCGTCTTCGAATCTATCCACATGCACTGCGGGAAGCCAACGCCTACTACAGCACCGAAAAAAAGGCACTCTTGTTTGGCTACTTCCCGGCGTCGGACACAAAGTACAGTCAGGACATGCCGGGGGAGACGGTCTTCGCCTGTCTCTCGCATGACATTGTGGCCCACGAGACTACTCATGCCCTGCTAGACGGCCTCCACCCCAGGTTCATGGAGCCCTCCAATGTGGATGTTCTGGCTCTGCATGAGGCACTGGCCGATGTTGTGGCACTCTTCCAGCACTTCACATACCCGGGCGTTCTAAAGAACCAGATTGCCCGCACCAAAGGAAATCTTCAGGACCAGAGCTTCTTGGGGGAGCTGGCATTCCAGTTTGGGCAGGCCCTTGGGCAGTATGGTGCCCTGCGAAGCGCCATAGGTAGCAGTGATCCCCAGACGAAGAAGTGGACTCCAAAGCAGCCGGATCCCGGAGATATTCAGCTCGCGATCGAGCCGCATGACCGTGGCGCGATCTTTGTGGCCGCAGTCTTCGATGCCTTTCTGACCATCTACAAGTCGCGGATCCAGGATCTTCTGCGCCTTGCTACAGCCGGAACCGGCATCCTTAACCCCGGCGAAATCAGCTCCGACCTGGTGGAGCGACTGGCCGAGGAAGCTAGCAAGACGTCCGGACACATCCTAAATATTTGCATTCGGGCCCTGGACTACTGTCCGCCCGTGGATGCGGACTTTGGCGATTATCTACGGGCTCTGATCACTGCAGACGAAAGCCTTGTCACGTACGATCCCCAGAACTACCGCCTCGCCATCATCGATGCCTTCCGAAGGCGCGGCATCTATCCGCACGATGTCCGGAACCTGTCTGTGGAGAGCCTGCTCTGGCATGAGCCGACAGAAAAGGAGCAAGAGGCGTTCGAGCTGCTATTCCATGGCCCGGAAGGCTTGCAAAAGCTGTTCCCCCGCTGGAACAGGGGATCAGATCCTGAACAGGTCTTCCTTCAAACCAGGGAATGCAGGAGAACTCTGCACCAATGGTTCATGGATCCCGGAGCCCATGCCGCGGCTGAAGCGGCCCACCTGTTGATGGACAAACTGGAGAAGAATAAGACTGATGCCGTCTATCGAGATAAAGATGGTCTACCTGAGCTGGAGGTTCACTCTATTCGCCCGGCACGCCGCATCGGGCCAGACGGCCAGACCGTCACCGAGCTTGTCATAGAAATGACTCAGCGCCGTCGTGGATACTATAACGCGGAAAAACAAAGGAAGGTTGATAGCGGCGAATTGGCACCAATGGAGCCTGACTTCTTCTTTAGAGGCGGTTGCACTCTCCTGGTTGACCTGGAAACGGCAAGGGTCAGGTACTGCATCTACAAGGATATATCAAGCCAGAATCGCATCGAAAGGATGCGTAATTATCTTCAGAGCGGGTCCGGTCCATCTTTGCAGGCTACATATCTGGGAGACCCTGGCAAAGGATTTTCTCATTTCAAAGGCGCGCAAGGGTTCGAGGTTGGAGCCCATTGCCAGCCTGCATCGGCCTGCGAGCGGGAGGAGGAGATGTGATGCCGTCCAAGAAGATTATAGCCCCAACAGTAACCGATGCGACAATGGTTGCGACATTGGTTCCGCCGGCGAGCGGCGTTGCTGTTCGAATGTACAATACCGGCTTTGGTGACTGCTTCCTTCTCGCATTCCGGTCAGAGACCGGTGAGGCGCGTTATGTGCTCATTGACTGTGGTGTTCATCAAAAGTGGAAAGGCGGCAAGGAGAGGCTGGAGCTTGTGGCTTCGGATATCGCAAAAGCCACCAACAATCATCTGCACGTAGTAGCCGTCACCCATGAGCATACAGACCATATCTCGGGCTTCCTGCAAGGTGCGTCCTCATTCGGAAAGATGAAGATCGACAATCTCTGGCTGGCCTGGACAGAGGACCCCAGCAACCCGGTGGCAAAGCAGCTCAAGGCGCAATACGGCGTGAAGATTCGAGCCCTAAGCGCTGCTGTATCTCGGCTGAAGCTGGCCGGAAATCCTCTAGGGGAGCGGCTGGAGGGAATTCTCGATTTTGATCTGGATTTGGAATCCGATCAAAACTCCGGCCAAAGCCCGGGACATGCTGATGAAAATACGGCATTAGCGAGATGCCTCGTCCGTCTCATCGGGTCATAATGCAAATGCTTTGAGGCTTTACGATCCTGGGTCGACAAAAAGCCGGAAAGGCCCGAGGATTATCGCACACCGGGCGAGGCGCCCCTCTCCCTGCCGGGCGTAAAAGGCGTCAAGTGTTATGTCCTTGGCCCGCCCAAGTGATATCGAGTCTCTCAAGAAGCTCGAAGGGCTAAATGAGACATATCTGAGTCATAGCCGCGATAGATGGCGATACGGCTTTTATGGCGGCAGCATTAGCCGCTTCGGGCGCAGCCTTATCCGGGGATGATGATCTATTCAACCGTTCCAATCCCTTCGACAAAAATCTCGTCATCCCTGAGAATAAAGCGAAAAGACATCCGAAATTTGGCAGTTTTTTTGCAAAGCATTACGGTTTTTCCAGAGGCGAAAAGAGCGATCACGAGTGGAGGAGGATCGAGTCGGATTGGCTGGAAGCTGCCGGCCAGATTGCTTTGAGCATCAATAGCATGACCAATAACACCAGCCTCGTGCTGGCTTTTGAGCTGACGGAAACGAATCCCCCTAAAGTGCTCCTCTTTGCAGGGGATGCTCAGGTGGGCAACTGGCAATCCTGGCAGAAGCTGACGTGGCCACTGACTGGGGACGGCAGGAGCGGCAACGGACGGGGAAAACGGGAGGGTAACTGGAGCCGACCTGATCGCGAGAACTGTGTTCTACAAAGTAGGGCATCATGGAAGCCGGAACGCAACCTTGCGGGAGAAAGGGCTGGAGACGATGACGAGCACCGAGCTGGTTGCCATGATCCCTGTTGATGAAAAATGGGCTAAAGATGTGATGGGATGGGATCACCCTTATGAGAAACTGACCGCAAGGCTCATGGAGATGGCCAGGGGCAGGGTGCTACGCAGCGACCGGATTCCGGAGGGCGGATCAATAAGCAAACCAATGGAAGCGACTGATAAGGAATGGGAATCCTTCCAGAAGAAACTGCAATGGGATGCAGGTCCGGAAAGGCTCTGGATACAGTACACGGTAACTTGAGGGAAATTCATGAGCGTGGCTCTGCAGTGGATGCGCCCGCTCGTTCTTTTATTTTTTCTCTGCATTCAAATTTAATTCCAAATTTCGATTTCAAATCGTCTCTACTGGATTGTTATTTGCTATTGTCTTTCACCATCTCGGTCCTGCCAATGCCCGCTTCCCCAGATTTGTCAGCCCTGCCGCATACATGCCGTTAGGGAGGCTATCCTCTTTATCCATCTCGCTTTGGCTCTTCACATATCCCTGCATCTCCAGGACCCCCAGGCGTGCCCCAAGCTCTTCAGGATCAAGTTTCACGAGAGAATTGATCCTATCTGTTCTCGGCCAGGGAACCCTGAGGTCGGCTATTGCTTTCATGATCTCAAAGTCGATAGTGTCCGTTGCTTATCACCAGAAGTTAATCCGAGTGTAATCCTGTTATAGTTATCTTTTTCTTTCATGTGGTCTCCTTGCTGGGAGTGGAACATGCTGCTATAACGACAGACCGTAGGTAGCGTTGGGACCCTTCTGTCGAAACGATTTTATTGCAAGACGACATTATTTAATATATGGCAATTGAGAGTAGCATCAAGAACTTGCTTTTACTGGTTCTGGCAATCATAATAGTTGTTGCCCTCTGGAGGACCGTGTGGTTCCTGGCTGGATTGGCAATATTCGTATTTGTGGTCTATATCGTTTACCTGTTGCTCAAGGGCAACCTCTAATTCGTCCTTTTTAATCCAGACCGGCATTTCTCATCATGATATTATGGAATGGGCATCTTAGAAGGGAATAGTCTTTATGTCGGTACAAGATGCCCTCCCCATATGCAGATCTTATTCACATTAGATATATATTTCTTTTGATAAACGGGTCTAAGCAAGTTCATACTCTTTTTGAAATCCATGACCGGTATTGAAAACACGGATGTATTTTGTTTGGCTGCGCGATTTATAGTCCCGATTTTCTATCGCCGACATTGTTAAGTATATATTTTGAGAATACCTCTGGAATGGCAATAATTGGTGGATAGACCATGAAATACTTATTATCATTGATGCTTCTGATATCGTTTGTTGGCTCAAGTATTGGCGATATCGATTGTCCTCCCGGAGAAGTATATTATACTATTACCCACTCGATACAGCGAGGAACCAGAAATATTAAAGTGAAGGATCGGGATAGCATCCAGAGCAAATAAAATTTTTATCATCAATAATAAATCGCAACTAGCATCATCAGAATTGATACAATCACATACAAAGCTCCTGGCATAAAGTGGGCCCAAAAGTCCGGGCGAATTTTGTCTGAGAGACTCAATTTGAGTCAGGTCTTCGTCAGAGAAGAAAGATTCATGATAGCTATGCAGAAAAGCCTCATATATTCTGAAGTAGCCAAAATCAAAAAATGAACTGAGGCCGATCAAGACAACATTTGAAATGCCGCTGACAGTCATATCGAATTGAATGTTGACTGATCCAAGAAGCGTAAATAGAATCGCAAAATGCAATAATGGTATGGCGAATAGAAGAATCCATGCAGCCAATAAACGCTTAATGTTATGAGTCTTTCCCTTCCAGGCACTATACGTGTCCCAAGGTTTATACATCTCATTTGAGCGTTCTATCATCATAGCAAAATAAATTGCAAAGAATAACGCGAACAGATCTTGTGCTTCAGTGAGGACCATAGTTTCGCCCAATTTCTAATCTATAACTTATAATCTATAACATCTCTGAGTATATTCAAATAATGATAAAGATGATTTACATCTCCGCAATTGAGGGTATCACCCTTGCAGAGCTGGTTTCACCCTGTCGGGTTCCAGGGGCTGTTGCAGTCTCGGGAAGATGTTGTTTTCCATCCGTCACCTGAGCCCCTCCGGGCGCATGGGCGTTTCAATAGGCATCTGTTTTTCCTGGAACGGCACTATCACTGCAGGTGGCTGCTATCGCAGAAAGGCTTATTGCGGGACTTGCCACAGCGACAGAGCGTAACACGATTGCGAACCTCATAGGCTGCGCCATCAGCGGATTCAATCGGAATCCCGCCGCATACTCGAAGCGGCCCGATCTTGCCGGCCTGGCTGTCTTCTTCAACTACTCCGATGGAGGGCTCGAATTCCGGTTCGACTTTTTCCCCTGTCTTTTTGTCCCAGGCAACCAAACGGCCCGATGGACAATCGCCCGCTTCTTCTTCGGCGATTCTCTTGGCCTCGGGATCATCTGATTGCATTGTAAGGTTCCAGGTCCCGCCTGCTCGATGACAGAAACGAGCGGAAGCGCATAAATGCGGAGCATCAGTCAACTTTAGAGCAGGTCCATCTATCGACTCGCACTGATCGAGATACGGCTTTGTGCTTGCCACCTCTGTTCCGTCGAAATTGATTTTTGCATGTGTACCATCGCAGAACGGTTTGTTCTTGGATTCTCCGCAACGGCACAAGGCATAAATCTCCTGGGATGGAAATCTCTTTCCTTCTTGCCATTTACATGGATTTCCATCAGCATCGTATTCGATTTTATGTTCGGCTAGAGGTGTTTCGCCTGAAACAATATACGGTCCATTCTGGGTTACTTTGATCTTGCCTTTTTTGCCCTGTTTCCTGCATTCTCGTCTTTCATTGATATATCGTCCTTTATATTTCTGATTATTTCTCTTTCTCAAACTTTGAATTCTATCTCTGCGCCAATAGACGAATTAGTCTTCAAGTAGTCTAGAATATATCCAGATTATCCGGATTGATCTTGATTCAATCTAGATTCAATTTACACGCTATATACCTGTTCCAATGTTATAAAAGACTTGCGTCTAATATACTCTATTCTAACATATCTTCTTCTACCATTATTTAAATAGTAAGACCCACTAACCAATTACTATGGCTGTAAAGCAGTCCGTCTCAATCTATTTCACGGATGAGAGGTTATCCTGGCTTGATGAAGAAGCAAAACGCACTGGTCGATCGCGTTCCGAGATCGTTGGGGTGGCTATAGATCAGTTAAGAGGTCACGCGTCAACCGAAGAAGAACGGATAAGAAATATCGTCCGGGAAGAGATTGTAGTTCATCGTGAAGGGGTGCTAAAGCTGGTAGAAGATCTCCTGGCGGAGCATGGCGTAGTAGATCATGGAATAATAGACCATGCCATGTTAGCGCGCAGTGGACAGGTTCTCATCACCATATCCGCACTTGAACTGGTAATTAAGGATCTTGAGGAAGGACATGAGCCCACGCCCAAAGAGATCGGGAATAAATTGGGAGTAGCCGCTCAATCTGTCAGCATGTACCTGGGACGCTTGGGGATTTATACGGATAGGATAGATAACAGGAATGTTTATAAAAAAGAGATGATAGAGCGGATCAAATCCGAACTCAAGAAGCTGAGGGAGCGAGAGCCAGAGAAGCCGTCATCGTCCATCCTGTCGCTTAGCTTGCGAACTATCACCACAGAGCCAGAGCGTACGGAGGACTCACAAAATATGTCATTATTCTTTATCCTCTAGATACGGTGAGGAACCACGAATCTTTCATATTCAAGATCTAATTGGCCAGAATATATCTTCCAAAATCACTTTGAGACTCTCTAGCCAAAAGGTTTTAAGAAGAAACTTCTATTACCTCACATAGGCCCGTTCCGGGGCCAATCGTGATTTGTAATCCAATGCCAAAAAGGGAAGTAAGAATATGAATTACATCGCACTTGTCGGCGTGTTTGCCGTCATGTCTGTCGTTGCTGCAACCGTCCTTGCGACTTCGGCAGATGCCGCTCCGTCTTTGAATGCGTCAGAAAATAATATATCTCAGAGCCTTGATGTCCGCAATGTCACCACCTCCTGGGACCTATCATTTCTCTACAAGGACAAAGACGCTGCGAAGAGAGAATATCAGAGGCTGAACATATCCCTCGAGCAGATCAACCAGACCTTCCGGCCCAGGTTTGAATAACCTGACAGGGTCTGTGCTGCTTGATTACATCGCGAGTGATGAAAACTTCTCCAAATCGATTGGCGTTCTATATGCCTATGCCAATGCCGAAAACAGCCTAGATGTCAATGATAAGTTCTTCCAGGCCTTCCTCTCTGATGTCCAGAATCTGTCCACAGAATACACCAAGGCTACATCCTTTGCCGATGTGAAGCTGAAGTCGCTGCCGAGGTCGGAGTGGGAAAGACTCTTCAGAGAGAAACCAGAGCTGGAAAAATACCGCCCCTATCTTGAGGCCGGGTACATTCGCTTTGCGGATCACCGTCCTAAGAATGAGACCCAAGCCGCATATCTGGCCGATCTGTCCAACCAGCTCATGAAGCTGGATACAAACGCCGAAAAATTGATCACCAACAATGTCACCCAGGCCGGGAATATAACTCTTGGCAACGGTAAGACGTTTGCCGTCAACTCCTCGTCTTATTACGATCTTCTCATGACGAATACAGACAGAGACGACCGGAAGAAATGCTATGACAAGCGGTATCACCATCTTTTCAATGAATCAGACGAGATGGGGGCCGTCTATACCAATAAATCGAAGCTGGATGATGAGTACGCCCGGCAGCTCAACTTCTCCGATGCCTACAATGCCACAATGTTCGGCTCCTACCTGAATGAATCGCAGATCGATGACATGAACCAGGTATTCAAGGATCGAAAAGGAGATTTCGATGGATATTATGAGTTCCGGAGGGCCAGGATGGGCGTGGATCGTCTGGCGCCCTACGACCTATTCCTTCAGCTCATGAAGAACCCTGACCAGAAAACCAGCTACATAGAGGCACTAAAAGAGATCGAGGCTTCGCTTGCCCATATGGGCCCGGCATTCGACCAGGCATTCAGAAAGACCGTCACAAGCAACTCCGTGGATGTTTATCCGAATCCGGATCACGGAAAGCAGTCTATAGAATATGCCCAGGATCTATGTGCTCTGAAGCGTCCTGCACTCGTGTTCCTGAACTACAACGGGCTGATCAATGACAAATCCACAATAGCCCACGAGATGGGCCATGCCATTGACTTCTACCTTATGGGGCAATCTGTGGATTATCTCTATTGCGGAGGCACCACATATGAGATGGAGATCCCGTCCACTTTCGATGAGGAGCTCTTCGTCGATTATGCTGTCAATAACTACGATAATGATACCGCTGTTGCGGTTCTGGCCGATCATATCAGCGGCTATGCCAATCTATTCACCTTCCAGACCATGATCACCGAGTTCGAACACAAGGCCCACCAGCTTGTCAGCCGGAAGGGCAATGTGAGCGGTTCTGATCTGAACGCTCTTTGGACCAGCCTGGAGAATGAGTACAAGAGCGACAAGGTTGCATACTACCCAAAGAGCGAGCCCAGGTGGACCTATGTGAGCCACATCTACTTCACCGATAACTATTACACTTTCAACTATGCTCTGTCCGAGGCCATAACCCTGTCACTCTTCAAGATGTACAAGGAGGACCCCGTGGAGTTCAACAAGAACTACATCGCATACCTATCGGCAGGCACTACCATGACACCCCCTGAGAAGCTCAAAAAGTACTTTGGACTGGAGATCAACAGGAAGCTCTTCGAGGACGCCATGGACATTGTGTTGCTCAGAGTAAACCAGCTTGAAGAATTGGATAAAGAAAAGTAGAGCTAGTTGCGGTCATTGATGGGCGTTTGGCTCTGGCCGCGCCCCCCTTTTTTGGATGAGACTTAAGGTCTAATCAGACCTGAGCCATCAATATAGATCATTTTTTTAGGGCCTAATTTTGGGCGAACGCGAATATGAACGTCAACGCGAACGTGCCCATCACAAAACCAAATAATTATCACTTTATCATTTTGCTTCAATCAACTGGTGCAACAATTTGTAGCCCGTTCCTTGCTCCTTGCCGCATCTCTGAAGCAACGCTTCAACATCGCTCCGGAACTTCGGCCAGTCTATTTTCTCCTCCATCTTAGGGTAATGGTTTAGCTTCCCGACCCAAAACAAATCCACGAACTCGTGGGTCATTTCGATAAGCTTCAGTGTCTGAGCGGGATATAAGTACCGGCTCGCATAAAACCCATGTATGGATATTGCGGCTGTGAGCCTCCAACAGTGCTGCGATGCGATCTTTCGGCAATGCAGCCCCGGGTTCATATCGTCTTGAATCGGCATCGTTATCGAAGGTCAAAGTTACACCAAAACTATCGTTAGGCCCGTACAGGTCGAAGTCCCTTGCTGCCAGCATGCCGCCTTTGGTCAATATCTGAAAGGGATGGTCATAGGCCCGGAAGGCCATAAGGATGTCGCGTATATAGCTGTTATTGGCTCTGCCCATATCGTAGGGATCGCCCATGAACGATATATGAACCGTTCTCCTATCATGATCACGTTCCAGCATCAAAAGATCATGCTGGATATTCTTCAAACTCGCCTTCTTTGCTGGTTGATCGTATGGCCCCTGGGGTCGACCCTCCTTTTTGTTGTAGCAGTAACTGCAATTATGGGAACAACCGGTATACGGATTCAATGCCAGCTCTGCATATTCCCGCGTTTTGCCGTCTGGTTGATAGATTGTGCTCAATTTCGTTACTTTCATTGTTGGAGGTTATTTGGCCGTATTATGATAAACTCATTGTGGCTGAAGAACTGTCTGGGTCTTATGGGCTCCTTCACAGAGCATTGATCATGGAATAACAATCATTGTGGTCAATATCAAATATTGTGGTATTATTGGGAAATCATATTTGGCATAATTCTCAGGTTAAGCGTCGATAGTGTTGCTTTTTTGGAGCAAAGTTTCAATTAAATCTTGTGGCCGTGCCGTGTCTTTTTAGACCTAATGCTCATGATCATTAATTTTAAATATTAGAAAGACGTTTATTTTAGAGAAGAGATTTCCTATGAGTTTCTTCTTCGATCTGCCGTCTCTATTTGTTATTGGAGGTGTGCTTTACTTTTTTGGCAAGCACTTCGAGCTCGAACGGCTCGCTAAGATCACCATAGGCATACTTATTGTCGCTTGTTTTACAATATTCAGTGTGATGCTTTATTTTGATGTGTTTCACTTCAATTTTCCAGTAATTGGTTTTAATGAGACAGGTTCTAAGTTTATGTTGAGCTGGCCCTTGCCAGTTTCCTGGTTTACCGGGTTCACGAAGGAATTTGTGCCAAGTGTAGTTGTTTTCGTTCTATTTCTGCTTTATCCAGTATCGCTCTACCTGGGATATGCCTCTGCTCTTCTTATCTCTAAAAAACATAAGAGGATTATTTCAAAAGATTTAAAATCATATCGAGATATAAAAAGCAGAAAGGATTTACCTAAGAATATGAAATTTTCAATTGCTCGTTACTCTAATGATAAAAACGGAATTTCCGGCCTTCGAGATGCTGTTGAAGAGACTATTGGTGAGTTGGGAGGCATAAGCAAATTTGTTAAAAAGAATGACCGGGTATTGATAAAGGTGAATATATGCGGCGGCATTCCAGATAATCCTGGAACCTATACCTCTCAAGATGTGGTGGGACATGTCGTGGATCTGATCGCCAGAGAGGCGGGCGGAAACACGATAATAATATGCGACGCAGATATGATCTGGACCAAGTTCTCGGAAAACGCATCGGCAATAGGATGGTACAAATGGGTTAATCAAAAAAATTTGGACATAATTAAAATATATAATGAGAATCCCGTAACGCTCTCAGAGGTGAAACTAATAAATCTTTCCGAAACTGAGCTTGCTTATTTTGACTTTGGAGAGGATTCGGTTTTTCAGCTCCACGAAGAGAGGCCGAACCAGGAGATCGTATCTACTGAGATGCTTAAAGCAGATGTCATCATCTCCATACCCAAGATGAAGACCCATCTTCTTACTGGCGTCACCCTGGGCATGAAGAATATGTATGGCACCTTTCCAGACGAGGATAAAGCCAGATATCACCAGATGGGGATAAATGAAGTAATATATTGGGTAAATTATGCATTTCCACCCAGCTTGACCCTTATTGACGGTATAATTGGCGGGGAGGCTATTGGTCCGTTATCTTCTAATCCTATTTTTTCATACAACACTATCATATCCTCCGAATCCGTGCCAATTGCAGATGCAGTGGCATCAAAGCTGATGGGATTTGATGATCCCTTCGAAGATATAGAGCATTTAAAGCTGACAAGAGTAAAATGAGTTTTCAAGACCAGCAGATCAAATGGTCCTGCTCAGTGGAATTATTCCCGCGGAACTGGAACAATCCAGCAACTGAGCTTATCAAAAATCGGTCTCTTACCAGAGAACCCGAAGGATGGTAATTGGGCACGCCCTGCCCCGGATGTAGCCAATAATTATGAATGTCTGATGGAAAATATCTTGGACCATTCCGGGATGGATACCCTCTTCAACATAGGAGCTGATTTCTTTCTCTTCGATCTAGCCAGAATTCCTCTATTAAAGTATTTTAACGAATGCTATATTGCAATTTTTTATATGACGTCCCCAGATGTTGGACTACGAAGACCACCGAGACGAATTTGACGAAGCGGGACAGACGAATAAACCTTGGATTTTTTTCTTTAATTGTGATCTTATCTCTGTACTTCTTCGTCACTAACGGTTACACTATCCTCATCATTGTCTCATTTGAAAAATCAGCGCAATGGTCTATCCTGGGCTTTGCCCTGGCGATAGTCCTTGGCTACGGTCTCGTTACTAAGAATATGAAGACTAAAGAACTTAATAGGAATCACCCTTACCTCGATGGTTGTCGCACTATTTGTAGAATCCTTCGCACCAAGTGCTCATTGGTGGACATATCACTACGAAAATATATTTCATTAAATATCTACACTTCCGTATGCTTCCTATATCTTTTCGAATTACAAAACTCCCCAATATACCGTACTATCCGTTATTCTCCATACCTATTTTTATAATTACTATCATAGGGATATCGTATTTCATCTTCAAACCGATTTTTGCCTATGTCGGTCTAAATGGAGAACGATTCAAAATAGTGCCTTTTGGAGTAATAATGATCTTGCTTACAGCATTATTATATCTTGAGGGCTATCTCAACGAACCGGGATCGAAGGCAACCGACCTGATGGTCATAATCTACCTTGGGTTAGGCATTCTGGGTTTGTATTATAACTTAAAACAAACGCTCGACTGGAATCTGTCGATAGCGATTGTAGGAGTAATGCTGGGTGCAACAATGGAATATCTCGGAGCTATAGCCGAATTCTGGGGCTATCCACAAACGTGGCAAAATATTGCGACTATTGCGACTCCCGATTCATTTGCCTGGATTAAACCGACAGAGTTCCAGCACTTTACATGGCTCCCAATATTTGTGTGCTTAACCTGGGCGCTCAATACCTGGGCAGCATGCGGCCTGGCCCAAGTTTTTGGCATAGATATGTGCAAGGCTTATCCATTTACTGAGAAATTAGATAAAAAGAAAAAAGAAGAGTTAGCAAAAAGAAAAGATGAAGCTGATTCAATGGATGATGCTGAAATGTCGCAGGAATCGATTGAGTCGATGTCCGGGACCAGATGCGGGCATCGTATGGAACGCACTAAATAAAAATGGCCCATTGACAATTAATGATCTCATGAAGGCTACGGCTTTGCAGCCCGAGGAGATCTATGTTGCATTGGGATGGCTTGGCCGTGAGAATAAGATCTCAGTGGGGACATGCGGGAAGATAAGGTCCTATTCACTGCGGCCATGATGGTCTCTCATCGGCCACCTCACGAGTACGCCTCCAATTTAGCTTGTGCTACTGGTCCTATCCGATCTCCATGCCAGGAGCCAGCGGCAATCCGCGCCGTTCTGCATCATCCCTAATAGCTCAACCTGCGATGAATAGCAATCTACCTCACATCCACGTTCCTCAGTTCATCCTGTGTTTCTCGTGAAACTGTCGTGCCATGGGCTTCTCACATCAGACAAGATATCGAATATATCGACATCTACCGCAAGGCTTAAATCTATTAGGCCTAAGTTCATCGACTATTATCGTAAATCAGTACTGCAGATGTGTGGGTAGGGTCGGGTAATGGAGCGTGAGAAAAGTGAAGACCCAGACAAAAGCAAGGCTACTGGATATCGCAGATGTCAATCCACCGACAGTGAGTGAATTACTGAAAACGCCATCAGGCAAGAAGTGTTTCAGACCTTTCTACGAAGCAAGAGCGTCCGAACTAGCTGAATATCGTGCAGACCTCGCAAATAAGTGTACATTAATGGAAGGTCGCCTTAAAGAAAAAATGGTTTGCATGCTTCAGAGTTCGGGTCGCATGTCTTCTGACGAGGTTCAAGTCAGCCAGGAGTATAAAATGTTAGAAGACGAGGAAGCCCGAAATTTGTTAGCAGCGCGGCAGATTATACTCCTCATAGAGGGGTATATCCAAAAAATACGCATTGCAAGCGAGCTAAAAAGTTTAGAAGTAAGTGACGAATGACCTTGGGTGATTGATATTTTTTCTCGACATCGCTTCCAAGACTACCAAAAAGGAAATAGCTACCCGATCAAGCGCATGATATGTAGATTCCAGAGCCTAGAAACCAATTTTCATCCACTTGAAAGGGCGTTACGACCCTAACTCGTTTCGAGCGGCCAACAGTCGTTCATGCCATTCTTCCTGAGAAAGGAGATTCTCAGGATGCATAGCTCAGAGCGTGCATGGCATGTTATATTCATGAGACGCGGGACGCACGCTCAGAGAGATCGACAAGCAATATGCATCTATTTCTTGCCGCGTTTTGGCTTCTGCCCCTTTTTCTCCATCGAGCTTCTTCGCTTTCTGATCCTTCTTGCTCACTTTTTCTCTCTCATTTCCTTCTCCTTGCATATTTTATTTCACCTCACTTAGTCCTTTGAGTCATTTCGGCCAATCCGATAAACCTGACGGCATATATGCTTCTCGCTCATGGTCAGGACTTGCGCGGAGTAGATGTTTGCCATTGCCAGAGATGCATAGCCGGTTGTGCTGGTAGATCATAGATCACCATAGATCAT
>CAWCSK010000043.1:0-82292 GCA_963798205.1 uncultured Methanosarcinales archaeon | reverse complement strand
GAAAATAATATAATATCCATATTTTTACATAATACAAAATTGGCTGTTTCCGTGCGAGATTAGGACGAAAGATGGTTTTCTCCTTAGAATGATATTGACGGGATATCGACTAGAATTGTCAACAAGAGGTAGACATGTTGAAGGATTATCTGACAATGGGTGATGTCGCACTGGAGGATAAAAGAGTACTCGTGAGGGTAGACTTTAACTCACCCATGGACGCCCGCGGTAACATCCTGGACGATAGGAGAATTAAGAGCCATTTAGATACGCTGCGATCCATGGAGCACTCCAGGGTGGTTTTGATGTCTCATCAGAGCCGGCCTGGAAAGAAGGACTATACCACTCTGGAAGCCCATGCAAAGCTGGCGACAGAGCTTCTCGGTAGGGAAGTGATCTACGAGGATGACATATTCAGCACCTGTGCAAGGAATGCTATAAAGTCCCAAGAGCCGGGCGAGATCTCTGCTCCTGGAGAACACGCGTTTCTATGCCGAAGAGATGATGAACCGCTCTCCTGAGGAGCACGCCAAAAGCCAAATGGTCAGGAAGCTGTCTCCGCTATTTGACCTATTTATAAACGATGCTTTTTCGGTCTCTCACAGATCTCATTGTTCCGTAGTCGGTTTCACAGAAGCTTTGCCGAGTGTTGCCGGCATCCTTATGGACAGGGAAATAACAGCTCTGGACAAAGGCTTGAAGAATCACGAACATCCAGCAATCTTCGTATTGGGAGGGGCGAAAGCCAACGACTCCGTTAAGGTCATTCGTGATGTTCTCAAACGGGGTGGTGCGGATCGGATCCTTACCACCGGGGTTGTAGCAACGGTGTTCATGATGGCAATGGGCATCGATGTGGGAGAGGCTAACAGGAAATTCATCGAGGATCAGAAGTATCTGGACCAGATTTCGATCGCTTCAAAGCTTCTCAAGGAGTATTCAGGCAAGATCATCACGCCTGAAGACGTAGCTCTAAACAATGACGGAGAACGCGTGGAAGTCAGAGCGGACCAGATAAGTGGAGGTCTTCCAATAGCTGATATTGGCCCTGAGACCATCGCAAATTACTCCGGGATTCTTAAGGATGCCAGGTTAAGCGTCTTTCACGGCCCGGCTGGTGTTTTCGAGCTGGAGAAGTTCAGGCTCGGCACAGAAGAGCTTCTTACGGCTGCAGCTAAGTCCAGCTACTCTATCGCAGGAGGCGGGCATACATTAGCCGTCATTGATAAACTCGGCCTGGAGTCAAAGTTCTCTCATGTAAGCATGGGAGGTGGTGCGAGCATAACCTATCTCTCAGGAGAGCCCCTACCCGGAATCGAGGCTCTTAAGAGGCCAGGAGTCCGCAGCTCTAAGACTTAGTTGTATCTGGTCTGCTTTTCCTCTGCAGAAAGTGCTTTGGCGCCAGGTAAGATCGCATCTCGCCGTCGTATCACTATTGAATAGATCGGCCGCTTGGTGACCCCAGATAACCGGAGAAGTACTCATATTTTATCCGCGCCTCAGGGAGACCCATCTTTGCAAGTATAGCCACCATCCCATCTACCATCGGCCTTGGACCGCATGTGTAAAAGATACGCTCTGAGTAGTCAGGCACTGTTTTCTCTATCATCTCCATATTTATTCGTCCGGTTAATCCCTTCCAGGCGAGGCTAGGTCTTGTAATTGTGATAATCACCTTGAAGTTCAGGTTCCTCTTCTGCATTTCATCAAAGTCGTCCTTAAAGGCGATACTATCTTCGAAGCGGTTGGAGTAGAGCAGGATTATACTTGTCTCCAGTTCTTTGTCAGTCGAGTATCGGATCATGCTGCGCAAAGGTGTAATACCTATCCCGCCGGAAAGCATGCAGATATTTTCTTGATTTTCCTGGAGAATGAGTTTGCCGTAAGGTCCTCGAATTGTCGCCCCATCTTCCACATTTAGTGCATCCACTGCATTTGAGAACTCGTGACCCGTCAGCCTCTTGGTAACCTCAAGAAAGTCTTCGGTAGGGCTGCTAGAGAGAGAAAGAGGCTCTGTTTTCTGCATATTTTCGTTGCCTATAGTGATAAACGCCCATTGCCCTGGAAGATAATTGAAACCTTTTGGCCTTCTGAACCGAATGGATTTCACATCCTTGGTTCGCTGTACGACCTGCGTTACCTCTGTCTTTTGCTGTACCGGTTCATCGGAAAGGCTCATAGAAAATATATTTGTTGTCTGATCGGATAATACTTCCCCCATAGCATATTCAAAAAGATCGAGGGAATGGAACCATTATAGATAATCTGAAATATCTTCCTGACCTATAAGATAATCTGAGTGATTGTTCAATGAAATTAAATGTTGGATTTATAGGCTTTGATGGGACAGAGAGCAAGAGAGCTATTCCTGCCATCCACCAAGTCAAGGAAGCGGAAGGAATTGAAGGCGACATGAACGTGCTGCTTCGCAGCCCTCATGGCAGGGCAAAGAGCATGCTCAATAAGTTCACAAGGATGTGCAATGTTAGAGCCTTCTTAACAGATGAGAAAGACAGAGCTGCTTGGGAGAAAGTTGGTGCAAAGATAGAAGGCGGCTATGACGATTTTTTTGAAGAATCGGACCTAATGGTCATTGGCACTCCAGAAGGCCAGGAGTTACCTAACGTAGAGGCGAGCATAGCCCACGATTGCAATATGGTGCTAATGGGAGGGGCTCACAGAGGCGATATACTTAATGGTCTGGCTGAGAAGAAAATCGGGATAACGGAAAGGATCAGGGAAGATCTGGGTAGAGAGTTCTTTTTTGGACTGGAGAATTATGATCGATTTCTCAAAGCTGCTCCAAAATTGGTCCAATGCACCAGCTGTAACACAACCGCCTTATGTCGGGCCGTCCTGGCTGCGAGGCCCCTCGGCCTTCGTGCCGTTCTCGGAAACCTGGATCGCAGGAGCGCAGATCCTCACAACATCGTAAAAGTGTCTCCCAATGCCATTCAGTTCGGCAGCGGTGTAGGCCATCAGGGGAATGATGCAGCAACTGTTTTTAAAGACGTGAAGTTCTCGATCAGGGCCAGCAAAGTTCCGATTACCATGCCGCATGTACATCAACTGAACTTCGTTTTTGAGGGAGAGCAAAAACCCGAGACGCTGCTTGAGCAGCTCTCCAAAACCAGGCGTGTGGTGATAGTTCCCTACGATGATGCAGGAAAGAAGCACGATTGGACGGGCGAAATCCTGGAGGCCTTTGTATCCGGCTTCGAAAGGCCTATGAGCCCAGAGATCTTCGAGCTGCTTATTTCAGATGCAATAATTCCCTTTAAGCTGGGCAATTATACAATAATGCAGGTAGTCATGCTTGTGGAGCAGATGTCCATTCCCGTGCCTAATTACGCCGAGGCATACCTCCTGTTCTGCGGATTTCCAGCAGATAAAGTTCACAGCGCTGTAGACAGGGCACTGGGTGTGGTCCACGGAGTGTGGCCGGATAAACTGGCCTGACTAATCTTTTAATCCATTTTTGTAATTTTATATGATAGTAACTATAATCGTGGTATAAAATATATCGATTTCGATTACATCTCCCTTTTTGAGCCGATCTCGATTCTATCGCCTACCCAGTAGATTCGGTTGAATAATATGATCAAACCGCCTACGAAATTTTTAGCAACATCCGGCATGGTTAGGGTAAAGGCAGCGGCTACAAGCCCAAATCCCAACATAAGGGATTGGAAGTAATCTACCCAAATTATCCAAATGGCTAAAAAATTGACAAAAATATATAAAAAGTAAAAACTCTTGGAGAGGTGATATCTTTTCTGAGGATCGATCGTTGTGATTATATATTTATTATCTAAAATTAGTCTAAAAACGATATAGAATAATTACCATTGTACAAATTATAGTAATTAATTTAGATAATTGGACATTATGATGCCAATAATTAACCCGCCAAAACAATCCCGCATCGATTGATTTCAAACGGGTTAAGGCGGCGTGCCATAATAAAAGTAAAATTGCAGTGGCATTGTGTCCAGATTCAATCAGTCATTCGGTCCTTCGCAATTGAGATCCAGAAGATGATTGTATTCATCCAAATATTTTATATAAATTTCTAAATCTAAGCGGAAGCGTTCCATCCAAACAGCTAAATGCTATTAAATCATAATTAAGACAGAGTGATTTACCATGAAAAGAGATGATTTCATGAAAAATATCCAGGAGTGCGAAAACTTTGGTACTTTCGATCAAGGTCTTCTGGATCAGGCTGCAGCGATGTTTGAGAAATGGGGTCTTCTTGCACATGACCCGGGCCTGTGGGCCAAGACGGATAGTGAACATCTATTTGATGATTTCGGCCTGAATGACAAAGCCGGTGACAACGATGCAATTAAAAAGCAGAAAAAGGCTCTGCGCTGCATATCATCTAAGATAATAAAGACCCAAATAAACAAAGAGGATGCAGTGGGGATAATGAAAAACTTCAACAAAATAAAGGAACCAGGCTTTAGGTGGCTGCAATAAGAGATCTATCGAGAGGGGCCTGCAAAGCCCCCCTTATTGGTTCTTGTGACCGCAGATGTCATATCTTCCGATTCTTCGCCCAAACTTTAATATATAATTATCAATAGATATATTAGGGCAACATTGAATGCTGATGATGCAGATATTTCTCAAAATGCTATTGAAAAGGATTATCTGACGATGGATTATCATTAATTCTCCCCTGCATATAAGTCGTTTCGGCTTCGGGAAAAATAAAGTTCACATCAGGCAGAGAATAGCATATTTTTCGTAATTATATATGTAGTACATTGGGTTTTTGCGGTTATATTTTCAGGATAGGCACAGATGGGATGGCGTGGCCCGATAATACTCGGCCGTACACCAGGACAAGCTGAGCGTTTGCAGAGCCCTGGTTAAGCCCACATTCTTGATTTTAGGAAGGAGTATCATGGGAAAAATAGATTTATTCCTAACAAAAATAGAAGGTAGGCAGCATTCACGCAATCCAATCAGATCAACTGGTTATGCTCTTAAGGTCCGCCGGGAGACTGCCAGAGGTCGATGATTCAGGTTTTTTTCTTATATCTGACCACTAAAACCGGCCTGGTTCCTCTTCTTGCCACATCAAAAACGACACTACCAATCAATAGATCATCCATCCAGCCCTTCCCATGAGAGCTCATAGCTATCAGAGATGAGTCCTTCTTTTCGGCCGTTAAGATTATCTTATCCGCTTCCCCACCGGCATCCACAAAAGGTGCCACATGCACTGCGACCATCCCGCCACTTCCATAAGTCTTCGGTTCGTCAGCCTCTGCTGTAATCACTTCTGTGGTCGCCTTAATGCCAGCCTTGCCCAGATCATCAACGATTGCATCCAGCTTCGTTTGTGCGTCCTTGACTCTCGCCTCTATCTCTTTGGCAGACTCGCCTTTAGCAACGACATTAATAAGCTCGACATTATTAGTTAGCTTATAATCTTTTACCCGATTAATGGCAGTCATTCCCGCTTCAGAGAAATCAGTCGGAAGCAGCACATTAGAGAACAGGCGCGGACAGAACTTCTCCAGTTTTTCATCTTCCAGGGACTTATAGCGCATGATCAAAAGATCGTGCTTCCCATAGCGCAATACACCTGTGGAGACACTTCCCAATAGCAGCCCCCTCAGGATGCTCTTTCCGCGTGCGCCCATTACGATGAGGGATACGTTCTCTTCGTCTGCAACGTCCCGAATTACTTCATATTCCTCATTCTCACTGGCAGGTAACGCCATCACTTTAACTTTTAACCCAATATCCTCAAGGGGTTTTTTCAATTCCTCTAATTTTGCTTTTGCCTCTTTGACCTCATCTCCAGGGGACCATACTCTGGCCAGAGGATCTCCAGAGACAATATGCAATAGCACTACTTCCTTTACTCCAGGAATCTCGCCAACGCACTCTAATACAGGGTTAGTATGTTTCGAGAAATCTGTCGGAATCAAAACTTTTTCGTACATCAGAAGTAACTCCTTTTTTACCAGCTATAGTGGTTCTATTACTACTTGAATGCTTGCTAATTCCAGAACGGTTATCTTAAACGACACATTAATTTATGATTTAATAGGATTATTGATCATATCCTTTTTATTATGGTGGGATTAATGGACTTTCCGTTTGTCGAACAAACTGACTGCTCTCTCGATAGGTACTCCGATGATTATGAGTATACTTCCGAAGGAATCTTTCGTTTGGTTACTCCACCACAATGCCCAGAATATGGAACTTTAATGGACCACAATGGCTCGAACTTTTGCACCAAAAGATGGCTTGGAATAGTCAAAATTGGCAAGTATTCCTCTTCCAAGTGACAAAATAATGTGACGAAATCATGCGATTTTGGAGGATGCAAAAAAGAATTTGGGAATATTTGTCAATTTGTCAGCTCTTAAGGCTCAACCATATGTCTTACGAAGTCCTGGAGAAGCTTCCGGCTATTTCTATCCTTGCGACAAAAATACTATCCGCGCAAGAATTGCAGCAGCGACAGAGAAGATGGAAATTCCAGAAATTAAATATATACATATTGTTCACTATGATGAACTGCATCTAAAGGCCAGGAAGAAGCCAAATGTATCGTCTAACTCTCTTCGATTATTTATCAAAGCAAATTATCGCTGACAAGTTGTTCAACTCAAAGGACATAAAAACAGTAGAGGATTTTCTTCGAAGAAACCTCGATACAGATAGGCGATATTTATTGTAACGAATCTTTTCCATGGGATATTTAAAAATTATTTTAACGATTTTTAAGAATATGATAAAATTTCGGAGAATTTTTTAAAACAGCATTATTTATTTGTAAATCTTATGAACTATATGCATCAAATTTTATGACGTAAGGGATGATTACTCCAAACTTCACAGGCCTGGTCAAATGTTCATCATTATGGCCTGGAAAAAATCAAGAAGTCACTTGATTTTTAGATAGTGCCCAGCAATAGTGAAGCAGAATTATAAACTTTCCTATAGCAATAAGTTGTTTCGAACCAAAATAGGAAATCAAAAGTCAGAGGATGACAAAATGATCAAAAAATTAGCTGACTGAGCTAATTCAAATGGGAGAAAGGGAAGGGGATGCGATTATCAATAGTTGGTATCGAGATATTCCGAGAGCCTGGTCTGGGCGGCCATGCACTTCTCGCCTGGAATCTCCACCGGGTATAATCCCGTAAGACATCCCATGCAGAGGTTCTCCTTCGGTATGCCCACGGCATCAACCAGGCCCCTGTGGCTCACATATCCAAGGGAATCGGCATTAATTACCGCTTCCACTCCGGCAACCGTCTTGTAGGCAGCAATCAGCTCCTCGCGGCTGGCCATGTCGATGCCAAGATAGCAGGGCGCGAGGATGGGGGGACTGCCTATGCGGACATGTACCTCCTTTGCACCTGCTTTTCGGACCATGTTCACGATCCTCCTGCTGGTGGTGCCGCGCACAATAGAGTCATCCACCATGACCAATTTATGGCCCTCTATGTTAGGCCGGATGGTATTCATCTTTAGACGAACTGCCGTCTCCCGCATGTTCTGGTCCGGCATGATGAAGGTTCTGCCTATGTAGCGATTCTTCATCAGACATTCCCGGTAGCTTATACCGGATCGCTGGTGGTATCCCACAGCCAGAGTTATGCCCGAATCTGGAATGGGCGTGACGGTGTCCGCACAGGCAGGATGCTCCACGGCCAGGTTGGAGCCGATGTTCACCCTCACATCATAAATCAGCCGTCCATCCATGATGCTGTCAGGCCGGGCGAAGTAAATGTACTCAAATATGCAGTGGGCTGGATGAGGAAGACGCACCAGTTGATGGGACGTCATCTCGCCGTGCCTTATAACCACAAGCTCGCCGGGCATAACGTCGCGGATGAGGCGGCCATTCAGGGTGTCTATAGCCACGCTCTCTGAGGCGACCATGAAGCCTGAATCGATTTCGCCGATGCAAAGAGGCTTGAGGCCCAATGGGTCGCGCACGGCCAGGACTGTATCTCCCCACAAGAAGACGAGAGAATAGGAGCCCACGAGCTTGCGCATCAAAGCACGAACTGCTTCTTGAAGGTCGTAGCGCAGGAGCTCTTTGACAAAAAGGTGTGCAATTACTTCCGTATCAGATGTAGAATAGAATATGTCCCCCGCCTGCTCCAGTTGCTCTCGAAGCTGACAGGAGTTAACCAGATTTCCATTATGTGCTATGGCAATAGCTCCGTCCTTGTACTTTACCAACAAGGGCTGGCTATTTTCAATACACGATCTGCCTGAGGTCGGATATCTTACATGGCCAATGCCCACCTGACCACGGAGCAGGGCAATCTGGGCATCGTCGAAGACTTCAGATACGAGGCCCATGCCCCTGTGAGTGCGAATGGATTTGCCATCATGCACCGAGATGCCCGCCGCCTCTTGTCCCCGATGTTGCAGGGCATAGAGGGCATAGTAAACGGACTTGGCTACGTTGTTGCCCGTCTCATTGAAGGAAATCCCGACAACGCCGCAGGCATCGTGCAACTTTTATCCCCTTAGTAAACCGCCTTTCTCATCCACTTGTGACTTCTGAGCTTTGTCGAATTGCCAAAGCCGCACTTAACGCATACTTTTCTCTTGAAATTGAACGAGATACTGCCACAGCGTCTGCATCTGATATGAGAACTCTTGTGGCGCCTGCCCATTGAAGGAGTACCCTTGGTCATCTAAAACACCTCAAGGTGAAATATATACAACATTATCTCCTCGCACGATTACCGTTCCAATTTTGCGTGCGACCGCCCCTTCTGCTACTTCCTCGGTTTTGTCGAGCACTAGGTTCATGTGGATATCATAACCCTGCAGCTCTCCCCTGAAAACCCTTCCGTCCTTAAGCTTGACTATGACGGGCCCATTCAGTGATTCATTCAGAATATCAAGCGGTCTCTGACCCATTAAACCTCTCTCCAGCGATGATAACCGCAAAAGGCTACGAATTCCAAACTTGCGCGTTGCATATTTAAACCTATCGGGATATCCTAAGGCCATGAAGATAAAATCCAGGCACCACCTCAAAGGAAGCGATGCCAGGAAGGTAATCGCAAGTATTGAGCCCTTCCTAGATGACCCGTCATCCCTTCGCAAGGCTTCGCTAGAGATGGCTGTCAGCGACGAGGGTGTTGATCTGATCTTCGTAGACGGCCAGCCTCTGATGATGGTCGTGGAAGGAGAGCCCTTCTTCACCGTGCTGGGAGCCATTGAACTCATGCCCATCAAGAGGCGGGTTATTGTAGATGCTGGAGCCGTGCGTTTTGTCGTGAATGGGGCTGATATAATGAAGCCGGGCATAGTCTATGCCGATCCGGAAATAGCTGCAGGAGACCTGGTCGTGATTGAGGAAGAGAGATACAAAAAGCCTCTGGCGATAGGCCGGGCTCTGATGGCAGGGGTGGAAATGAAGGGCGAAGGGAAGGCAGTAAAGTCGCTGCATCACGTCGGCGATCTGATCTGGAAAGGTCTGGAGGGATAAGATGGAGGAGATCGGTGAAATGATCGGCAAGGGATTTGGCATCTGGAGACATAACATCAACCTCTGTATTCCCTTCCTGCTCAACTTCTTTGTCTCGATGCTGGTCATAGTTTCCTTCCTCGCTGTTATCTTCCTTGCCGTTATGCCCGTCTTAGATGTGAATTCAACATCAATTCAGAATTCGCAGGATGTTCAGGCTGTGCAGGATCTTATCACTCAAATAGGAGTCTCGCTTGGCAGTTTAGGGATGGCAGAGGATTCTGATGGTTGTATTTCTCTTCCTGGGGATGTTCGCCATATTGTCACTGGTAGAAGCATTCTTCATGGCGGGAGCCATCGGCATGGCCAGGCAGGCTCTGGAGGAGGGCAGAGCAGACACAGCTGTCATGTGGTCCGCCGGAAAGAAGCACTTCTTAAATATGTTCCTTTCCACACTCTTGATAGGGTTGATGACGCTTTTCGGTCTTGTCTTCCTTCTGCCCGGGATATTGAGCCTACCCCGGCCCGTGCAGGCGGAGCCTGTGGCTATGGGCATGCTCATAACAGGATTCCTTATATTCATCCTCTATGCCGTCGTCCTCTCCCTGGCGCTGGCCGAAGCACCTTATGCACTGGTGTTGGAGGGGCTCGGCCCGGTACAGGCCATTCGGGCAGGAATCGGTTTCTTCCGGTACAACAAGTTCGACGTCCTGATTCTCTGGCTGGTGGTGGCTGCTCTGTCCATAACTCTGCAGATAATAGGCAGTTCCATGTCATCGGGGAACACCACCATATACCCGCTAATGTCATTGGTTACAGGTTTGGTCAACCTGCTGGTCTTGGTCCCCCTCTCCAATTTATGGTGGACAAGGCTTTATATGAATAGAAAAGGCATTCTCAAGAATGATGAGGTGAAGGATCCTTGGTGAACCTTGAAAATTTGAATTATGCAGATCTTCTAATTCGCTTCCGGCAGCTCATGCCAATACAGCAGGCAGTGATCGCGGGTCTGGTCGTTCTTGTTGTATATGTGCCCTATTCTTACTTTTTGCTGCACTTAAGCCTGATGGAATCCGTAAGCATGTCTATCTATTCTTCTATATTATTCATGGTGGTATTCTATTTCACGGCCGTCATTATCATGAGGAAGAATAAGGCAGTTGATAAATCAATCTATGGGGCCCAAGAAAGGATTGCGGAACAAGTGAAGTGCATAAGGTGGGAAGCGCAAAGTCTGCGCCACTCGCCCTTTTTTAAGTCTTTTTGATCAATGCGACCATGATCTCTTGGCCTAAAGTATAAGTTCTGTAACTCTCTATAGTCATCTTCGAAGGGCTAGAGATGGAACTAAAGGTTATAAAGATGGAACATCCCCGAGGGATCGAATCTGATCTTAGGGCAAAGCCACTTCATAAAGACGGCTGAAGATCTCTATGAAGTCATGGCTGGAACGGCGTCTGGGGCAAAATTCGGCATCGCATTCTCCGAGGCCAGCGGCGACTGTCTGGTTCGTGCCGAGGGAAACGATATGGAGCTCATTGAAGCCGCCAAGAACAACTCGCTCACCCTCTCCTGCGGCCATACCTTCGTGGTGCTGATGAAAGGCGCATTTCCCATTAACGTTCTAAATGCCATCAAAGGCATCCAGGAGGTCTGCGGCATCTTCTGCGCCACAGCCAATCCTCTGGAGGTAGTCGTAGCCGAGACCGATCTGGGGAGAGGGATCATGGGCGTCATTGATGGCAGTATGCCCAAAGGCATCGAGAATGCCGGCCAGGTCGATGAGAGGCGCCACCTGTTGAGGAGGTTTGGATATAAACTTTGATCTGGCGGTAATAAACGGCCTGGTTTACACGGCCAAAGGCCTGCAGAGCATCGACATCTGGATCAAAGACGGGACGGGTGGCGGCTCTGGGCGGACCGCACCGGGCGCCGGAGAAGATCAACGCTCAAGGAATGCTGGTGCTGCCGGGCTGCATCGATGCTCATGTGCATTTTCGTGATCCTGGGCAGAATTATAAGGAAGACTGGACGAGCGGCTCCATTGCCGCGGCCGCAGGTGGCATCACCACAGTTGTTGACCAGCCCAACACCGATCCGCGTACACTGGATGCTCGGTCCTTTGAGCTGAAGCAGGATCTGGCAAAGAACCGCTCGGTAGTGGACTATTGCATCAACGGGGGTCCGGGAAGAATTGAGGATCTAAAGAAGGCCGGGGCTCTGGCACTGGGCGAGATCTTCAGTTACGAGCACAGCGACCAGGAATTGCAGCGTATCCTGGCGGAGGCAGAGCGCGTGGGGATGCTGGCCACGATTCATGCCGAAGACGGATTGATCGTAAAAGAGAGGACCGAGCCTCTTTTGGGCAGGAGCGAACCTGAGCTCTACTCGCAGGCGCGTCCGGCTGCGGCAGAGGTGGCGGCGATAGAGAAGGTTCTGGCCTGGTCGAAACATTTGCACATCTGCCACCTCAGCACATCAGCAGGGCTGACGCGGGTAATGCAGGCGAAAGAGAACGGAAAAAGTACAGGCAAAAGGGTGAGCTGTGAGGTCACGCCTCATCATCTCTTCTTCAATGTCAAGGATTACCGGGAACAGGGCACTTACTTGAAGATGAACCCACCACTGCGCAGCCAGAAGGATAACGACGCCCTCTGGAATGGGCTGCGGGATGGTTCCATCGATATCCTGGCCTCGGATCATGCGCCCCACCTGCCCGAAGAGAAGGCGAAGGAGATCTGGGAGGCTCCGGCCGGCGTTCCCGGCGTCGAGACCATGCTGCCGCTGATGCTCTTCGCCGTCAAGAGAAATCTGATTCGCCTGGAGAGGCTGGTGGATGCCCTGGCGGCAGGGCCGGCCCGGATATTCGGTCTCTCCTCCAAGGGCTCCATAGAGATAGGAAAGGATGCCGATCTGGTGATAGTGGATCCCAAGGCGATCTCCAGGATAAATGCCGATCGGCTGCACAGCCGTGCGGACTGGACTCCATATGAAGGAAGAGAGGCCATATTTCCCGAAATGACGCTGGTCAGGGGCGTTGTGGTCTATGACGGCGATCTGGAGGTCAGGCCAGGATTCGGACGCTTCCAGGGAATGCAAAAGGCTTTATGAGAACAGCGCCTTATTTCTGAGCATGAAATCCGATTCTTCAGGTACCAGTGATCTGGAACGAGTCATCGGCAAGGCTGCCGTTGAGGCTGCCCGGATGTCGAGCCAAGCCAGCCAGGCAGCAAAGAAGATCCTGGGAGATGTGACGAGCGAATTCGGCGAGAACAAAGGCCTCGAGATTGCCGCCATAGACCTCTTAGAGACCGATGATGAACTGGTAGCCCTGGTGGCACTGCCAGGTGCCAGCAAAGAGAAGATCGATCTCCGGGTGACTGAGGATAGCCTCTACGTCGATGCCAAGGCCAATCCCCGTGAAGGAAGATATCTCCGAAGGGAGATCAATACCATGGGCCTGAAGCGAGAGATCAAGCTGCCTGTCGAGGTCAAGCCGGAGCAGGTGAGAGCCAGTTTCAAGGACGGCATCCTTGAGGTGCGCCTTCCAAAATTGGTAATAGTAAATGCCAAGAGAGTTCAGGTGGATTAAGCGCTAAGATTTTATTTTATCCTACTATTTTTTCGCGCGAGCTTAATTGGAAGCATATTTAAGGTTAAGCTGAAAGAAGAAGCATTTGAGAGCGACAGCAGGACTCGACAGTTTTCAAATAAGAGCATCTATTTCCGCATCTGTAAAGCCTAACTGACGGAGAACGAGTTTCACATATTTAGAAGAGAGATCGCTCTTCGCCATGATCACCGGAGCCCTATACATTCTCCCATCTTTCTCTCGTTCAAAGATGGCATGACTGGTACCGCTCTGCCTGACGAATCTGGCATTCCCTTGATCGAGAATCTTTACCAGTTTTTGGCTCGACATGTGTGGGATCTTTTTAGACACTGGCACAAACCTCGAAGGTTATGCTCTCTGAATAGACCCAAGCTGAAGACGGCCTCACGCACTCTACATCATCCAAGAGAAATTCGCGTAGGATGTCCACAGGAACGGATTTTATTTCATCCTCCAGCCCAACATCTTTCATATAGGAGATGTACTCGTCACAGGCTTCCTGCAGCATTTTCCTTGCCTCTTCTATGCTCTCTCCCTGGCTGGATACATTGATCTCAAGGCATAAAGCCACATAATAATCTCCCGACTTTTTTATTATCCCTGTAAGTTGCATTTTCTTCCTGCCTCCTTGATCACAAGCCTTGGACCATTCAAGACTAATAAGGATTATTCATCATCCTATTTAGGTGATTCGTGAAAGAACTGGCACAAAAAAAAGAAAGATCTTCTAACTAATATGCACTATTCAGGCTCTCCGTCGTGATCACCTGGTAAGTGTAATTGATGGCCGTCTCCTGCCGTGGCAAAAGCTGCAGCTTCCACTTCAGGCTGGTGGCCGTGCTCTCGGCAGGCTTTGGCGAGACTGCGATTATCGTAGCCTCCTCTGGAACTGTGTCCGTTACCTCCAAAGCTGCTGCTCGGTCCATGTTGCTCTTGATCTTCAGACTGTAGGTCCAGGTCTCATTGGTCTCCTTTATGGTGCGATTTCCACCCACCGGGCCTATCACCTTGATGTTCTCGGTTTTGTTGTAGTCGGAGAGCTTTCTTTCCACCTTCAGATCGGCAGAGGGTCCCACCACAATGGAGGCATTGGTGCCGGCTGGCGTGTAGGGCATTTGAATGGTGGAGACGTACTCATCATTTTTGTAGAGCAAGGCATTTCCCGTCGGCCAGGGGCTATTAAGGGTATTGTTGACCCGGATCTCCTCGTCTGGCGGGCCCGTCTGCTGATTGTATGCATCCCAGGTGTAGACTCTTACCAGAGGAGCCTCCTCCTGGAAGAGAGGCAGGCCGATCTCCTTGTTCATCAGAAGGTCTTTTCGCCCCTCCAGCTCGAAGATGTAAAGGGTCTCCAGCTCGCCTGTGGAGGAGCCTGGTGCGGCAGCCAAATCCATTGCCTCCATGGCTGGGGCTGCGGCCACTGGAGATCTCAGCAGCGACTGAGACGCGCCCTTGGCAAGATAGGGCTGGACGTTCGGAGTCAGGCCCGCTACCAGCTTGAGCCGCACGCTCTTTAGGTCCTCTCCGCCGCTGTTGGTGATCATGGCATTGGCCTTCACCAAGACGGAGTCGTTGCCCAGATGCAGGTCGTACCTGGGCTCCCAGGTGGCAGCATTGTCCATGAGATAGCTCAGATCAAAGCTCTGCGATCCGGGTGACGAGATGTTCAGAGTGTAAATGGGGTCCGTTTCGTAGACCACCCCATCAACAGTCGCATTGCTCACCGTCAGGAGCAGCGAGCGGGCGTCGGCTCCTTCCGGAACATTGACCACGAATTTGTGCACGCCACTCGTCACATCCAGGCTTCCCATCTGTTTCACTGCCGTCAGGCCGTTCGGATAGATGGTGACGGAGTCCACGGGCAGGGTGATGGCGGTTGTTGCCTCGACCGACTGGGAACTATCGACTGATGCCAGAGCTACTGGCAGGCAGAGCGATAGCATCAAGAAAGCTAGTATGAATTTCAATTTTCATCCCTGATCTAAGCTTGTGCTGCGAGCGTATAATTTTATCTGAAATTCGCGAAAGTTCCTCGTGAACTCGACAGAACAAACCTTAAAATTGCTGATATGTTGGAGGAAAAGCATTACCCGTATCAAGCCTATAAAGAGAGTTGAAACAACCTACGCAATGCTTATATCGCCCCATCTAGTTGATGGATAAGGATCTTATTCGTATTGGTGTTCCCATGTTTCTCGATTTTATAAGCGAGGTCGAGCTGCTCCTGACGGGCGCGCTCGATACGCTGCGGCTACAAGGTAGAGGAAGGAGTAAACAACCTGGGGCTGGATTTATGCCCTCATGCCGACCTGGCCTCGTCCGTCGCCTTCCGGCTGGCCCCGGTGCTGAAGAAGAGCCCGGTGGCAATCGCCAAAGAGATTCACCAGGCAATCTCTCCCGAGTACAAGTACGTAGAGCGAGTGGAGCTTGCCGGACCTTACCTCAACTTCTTCGTGAGCCGGTTGTTCCTGAACGCGGTCCTGGCCCAGGCTCTGGCCGACAACGCCTGGACAGGCCAAATGACTGAGAAAGTTATTGTGGAGCACACTTCCGCCAACCCTGATGGGCCGCTGCACGTGGGCCACATCAGAAACTCCGTCATTGGCGACACCCTGGTCAGGATACTGCGCCGGGCAGGCTGCACCGTGGACGCACAGTACTACGTGAACGACATGGGCCGCCAGGAGGCCATGGTGGTCGTGGGCTGCGATCACTTCCAGCTCGATGGCAGCAAGGCAGACCACGCCATCGCCAAGGTCTACATCGCCGCCAACAAGGAGATGGAGACGAACCCCGGGATCCGGGCCGAGGCGGATCAGGTCATCCTGCGCTATGAGGCGGGAGACCCGGAGATCACGGCCAAGATCCAGAGCGCGGTCAAGTATGCCATAGGCGGCATCGAGGAGACCCTGCACCGCATGAATATCCGCCACGATAGCTACCACTGGGAGTCGGAGTTCGTGCGCAACGGAAGTGTGGCCGAGATCGTAGGGCTCCTGGAGAAGACGGGCCTCACGGAGTGGGAGGACGGTGCCTACCAGCTCGATCTGAACAATTACGGCTTTGAGAAGAAGATGGTCCTCAAGAGAACGAACGGAACCTCCCTCTACATCACTCGCGACCTGGCTTACCACCGCTGGAAGTCGGCCAACTCCGACCGCTCCGTGGATATCCTGGGAGCGGACCACAAGCTCGTCTCAGGACAGCTCCGCACGGCTCTGCGCCTCCTGGATGTTCGCGAGCCGGAGGTGGTCATCTTCGAGTTCGTCTCTCTTCCCACGGGTTCCATGAGCACGCGCAAGGGCAAGTTCATCTCTGCAGATGAGCTCATCGATGAGGTGGAGAAGCAGGCCTTCGAGGAGGTAAAGACGCGCCGGCCCGAGGAGAGCGAGGACTTCCTCCGAGAGGTGGCCCGGCAAGTGGCCCAGGGTGCCGTGCGCTACGATGTGGTCAAGGTATCCGCAGACAAGGCCACCACCTTTGACTGGAAGCAGGCGCTGGACTTCGAAAAACTCTCCGCACCTTTCATTCAGTACTCGCATGCCCGTGCTTGCAGCATCATTCGCAAAGGAGATCAATCGCATCAAACGCATGAGCAAGAGTTACAGGAGTTTCAGGCCGATCTGCTCACCGGCGAGAATGAGGTCGCGCTCATCAAGAAGATCGCCGAGTTCGATCTGATCATCGATAGAGCCGCGAGAGAGCTGAAGCCCCATCATCTGGCAACCTACGCCCGCGAGCTCGCTGAGAGCTTCAACCACTTCTACCGCTTCAGCCCGGTGCTGGATGCAGCTCCAGATCTGAGGGACGCAAGACTGGCGCTGGCGAGAGCCGCAAGAAATGCTCTCCGCACGACTCTGGAGACTCTGGGCATTTCTGCTCTGGAGACGATGTAACGCATTACGCATTGGCAGCAAACTCTAAAGCCGGGATGGTTTGTTCTCCAGTCATGAGACGCTTCCACCATAATTTTCCGGCTCTCGCCCTGGCCTTGATCATGCTGCTGGCAATATCGGCCGGGGCCTCGCCTGCCTCCAATCAGAGCTGGACGGAGATGCCCTGGAGCAGCCCCGCGGAGGCGCCGTCCGGGCAGAATGCGACAACGCTCTCGCTTCCCCTCGCTTTCAACATAAGCCGCAATGAGCCTCAAATGCTGCAATTTGGATCAGATCATCTAAACTTCTCAGAATATGTTTCCAGCTCCTTTTTGAGCGAGCTATGGGTTCGAACCGGGGTGCGGTGGAGCCGGTATGAGCGAATCGTTCAGGGTGTTGATGCGGATATCATCCTTCATATGCCCAAAGATGGGAATTTAGACGTCTATCTCATATCCTATGCCAGAGGCTCCACAAACCACTGGAACTTCAAGCTTCTGAGGGGATACTACCTGCTGAGGTTGACGCCGGGGGAAGACGGCCGCTTCTTTATGATAACCGCCCTGGACAACCAGCCCGGCAACGCTCTGATGCTGGACGTCTCGCCCCTTCCCAGATGTCTCGTCAAGCTCACCAATGGATGTGGGAACGATCCAAATCGGAAAGGCCAAAGTGACCATAAAATCTCAGAGGATCAAAGGCTACGATGTCTATGTGGATGGTGTATTTTACAGCAGCGATATCAGCGACGGCGTATTGGACGGCATCACCAGCTTCACAATAGGCGCAGGCCAGACCCATACCATCACCGTCTCCCAGAGAGACATTCAGGGAAACATCATCAACGAGAATGAGCACACAAAGAGCTTCAAGAGAGACACGGCCTATACCTTATTGATAAATTGAAGTCGATCGAGCCGTGTCTCTGATTTTTCTTTTTGCCCGCGAACTGATGCTGATGCTCTCGCGAAAAAGTTGACGGAGCCCAAAGATCTACAGAGGGCCCTGAATCAGATCTAGAACTGCTCTTTTTCAGACCCGCACTCCCCGGCCGTTGGACCTGCCTCGGCTTTCCATCATGAAAGCAAAGTCTGCTCTGGTATCGGTCTTCTTGCCATCCGGGATCCGGCCGTAGGTGAAGTCGGTATGCGAGTCGTCACTCTGCTGGGATGTTTTGTCCACCATGCTTCCAGAGCTGTCATAGAGATAGACAGTTCCGTTTCCGGTTGTGACCCAGGAAGGCTGGCCGTCTGCCACTATGAATCCCTTGGGGTCGATGCTGCCCTTCAGTGCAATGGGGCCCGTCCAGGCAACATCGACGATCTTGACCGTCCAGCCGGTCAGATCCACTGCACGATCTCCGGTATTGTAAAGCTCTACCCAAACCATGCCGTTGTCGGGCGGACTGAGCTCCACCTCGTTGATGACCACATCACATAGGCCCAGGCCGGAGATGGCCAAAAGTGAGCAGAAGGCTAAGAGCACCTTGAAGCAACTTTCCGATTTTAGAATCATTTTTATCACACATCCAAACTAATATTATTCAGTTATCTGCCTGTTAGATCGATTTTCCTCTGCCATCCCTAGCGCACATTGGATGTTCCTTTGGTGGCAGAACCGAGGCCCCAATCGCCATCTGTATTTGTATCGTGCCCATCCGGATGCCTGCCGTAGGTGAAGTCGTTGCCGAGAAAGTCCGTGCGTGTAGCCGTCTTATCCACTGTTTCGCCGGATGCGCTGTAGAGTGTGGCATATCCGCCGTTATCATGATTCCAGGAAGATTGGCCGTTTAGAACATAGAACCCGAGAGGGGGCAATATCGTTCCTGCCGGAACTGCCGGGAATTTGCCTTGCCAGCTGCCATCGGTGATGGTAGAGGTCCATCCGCTGATGTCCACGCTGTCATTGCCCGAGTTGTAGAGCTCGACCCAATCAGCTCCTCCTGAAGGCGGATTCAGTTCCATCTCATTTATGACAACCGATGCCGCGGCACTCATCGATAAGACCAGTAAAGCCGCGGCAAGATAAAACATCTTTGAAGTTGATTTCACTGCTGTTCTCCTCCCGTTCGTGCGCTTATGATATCCCCAAATCGCACCAGGGGAAATGCTCGCATAATATCAGGGACTCGGGTTTCAGGTATATTATCGTATCGCAGCCCCCGCTGCCGGAAGAAAAGCGGCCAAAATTTGCGGGGTTTTGCAGGACGAATCTGGAAAACGCTATATAGTTAGAGAGTTATAAACACGACCAAATAATCAGACGTTATCGAAAGGAAATAAAAACCAAAAACTAGCAATGAGGTGGATTGGATGAAATTAGCGATTTTGTCTTGCAGATCGGCACCTTTAGGGGTGAGTGCTGTTTTGCTGCATTATTCTTGGTCTCTTGACCGCGCTTCCGGCTGCATCCCAGAGTGATAATCTCACTCGCATAACAATGCCTATGAGCGATAAGATGAACAATTATGCAGAGCTTGCTTATATCTTGCCTTCTCGAGTGAACGTGGAAGCAGATACCTTGCAGGTCTTTAATTACACTGGCGGACGAGAAGTGAAGGCATCGATTCTCCTGAACGGGAGCAGAGTCAGTCTTTATCTCCTCTATCCCTGCCAGCCTCCCCAAGCATTGCTTGAGACTGGAGCACTGAAAACTCTGCTGGCAGCTTCAGATCCCGCAATATTGAAGGCGAATTACAGTGATACTCTGCTGGCTATCAGCGGCAGACCAGCTATTTGGGGACAGATGGCGAACCAGATATTTGCGGCATATCAGCCCACGAACCAGACCGCCTCGGTGATAGTGATGGATGGGAGCTTGCCAGAGGAGACCATGGCAGATTTCCTTGGCAATTTGAGCATAACTCCAAACGAAGGCGTCACACCCCTAATGCCAGGCTATTGCCCTGATACTACTGTTGCCACCGCTGCATCTACAGTCGCTCCAGTTTCAGCGGAGGAGACCACAGCAGCTCCCGCTAACGAGACTGAAGTGGCAAATCCTGCCCCGAGCACGCCAGCTGCCGCGACCCCAACCTTGGCCGAGACTGCAAAAAACAATGCATTATCCGCCAAAGAGAAGCAGGCCGCCGATAGAGCGGCAGCCCTGGCAAAACTCTGATGAGGCAAGGCAGAAGATGAAGGGATACTAGGATTCAAGGAAAAGCCTGGGCCAAAGAAGTCATTCGCCAGATCTTATCCGGGACCGGGGCTGCAGCGCATGAAGGCCTCCGGTCCCTGATCTTTTTTGCCTGCCCTGGCCGAGCATTGCGGCAAGGTTCGGGCAAATTCGATTTCTTGTTTGATGCGTTCTATGGTTTCTTCATGAACTGTTCGCACTACGGGCTAAACGGGGATTTATTGCCGAGGGTTACACCACCCGGGGCTCTGACCCCAAAACCTTTTAACCAGGATCATCATAGTAAGAAGGTTATCAGTGCTCAAACATCAACAGGAGGTGTATTGATGCCATACGAGAGCATAAGCGAGCTGCCCAAAAGCGTGCGAAATCTGCCCAGCCGCGCCAAAGCCCTTTACATGAAGGCTTATAATAGCTGCTGGGATGACTTAGAGAATACTGATGAAGCAGCGCGCGAGAAGGCATCTCACGAATCTGCCTGGTCGGCCGTGAAAGAGCAGTACGAGAAGGACGATGAGACGGGTGAGTGGGTAAAGAGCGAAGAGATAACAGGAAAGCGCTCGCGCCACCGAAAGAGCAGGTCCAGTGGGGCCTCCTTGCAGGCTAAGGCACACGCATGATGTCCAGAGAGTAATGCTGTCGAGGAACTGAGCCCGAGAAATTGACTCAATTTGGCTCCTCTTCAGCTACCTCGTGACGATCCCGAAATCCTGTCCATTCCGTTGCTGCCATTGGCGGCTGTGGTCAGGTTTTATTGTGATTTTGTTCAGTTCGCTAAAGCCAATCATTCTATTATTCTCACCATAAATTAGTTATAAAATGCAGCCAAGATTGTTATGAGGAATTCATATGCCAAAGATGGCGATAATTTATGCGAGCGGTCTGGGAAGGACCAAAACGATGGCGGAAGCCATTTCGAACGGAGCCATGACCATTCCGGGAGTTGAGGTGGTACTGAAAGATGCCTATGATGCCACACTCGAAGATGTTTTGGATGCCCAGGCTATAGCTCTGGGGGGCTCGACCTACAACTACAAGCTGATCAAGGCTATGGATCCGTTCCTGAAAGAGCTGGCAAAGCTTGATCTGAAGGGACGAATCGGAGTCGCCTTCGGCTCTTTCGGGTGGAGCGGAGAGGGCGTTCCCACTCTCATTATTCGCATGAAGTCCTTCGGCATGAAAGTGATTGAGCCCGGAACCACAGTCGTTCAGGTTCCCACAAAAGAAGATATAGAAAAGTGCTTCTTACTGGGAAGAAGTATCGCCATGGGTCTGGTAAATTAGTCTCGAACCGGCCGTTGGGGGTATTTCCACTTTTTTAATTGTCTTGCCATTCGGACTCCATCTTCATTTGAACCATCTATTTTTCTTCTTCTCACCAAAATGCCAAAATCATTTTATATTATCCGGCTGCATAAAGTATATCAATAAACAGGAGCCAGAGAACATGAGCAAAGACATTCTGGAAAAGGGCGCCATTGTGCAGAGGGACAAAGAGACTTTTGCAATAGCCCCTCATATTGCAGGCGGCATAATCGATCCAGCAGGCCTTCGAAAGATCGCTGATGTGGCTGAGAAGTATCATGCCAAGGTTCTCAAGATCACCTCGGCACAGAGGATCGCAATTGTTGGGATAGATCCTAAGGACATTGATGATGCCTGGAAGGACCTGGGCATGAAGGCAGGAGCTGCCATTGGCTTATGCGTTCGCAGCGTCAAGATCTGTCCCGGAACCACCTTCTGCAAGCGCGGCCAGCAGGATTCTGTAGGTGTAGGCTTGAAGCTTGACGAACTGTATCATGGGATGCAGCTTCCCTGGAAGTTTAAGATTGGTGTATCCGGATGCGCCAACTCCTGCGCAGAGCCTGCCGTGAAGGATATTGGCTTGATTGGAACATCTAAGGGATGGAGGCTTCTTGTAGGCGGAAGCAGCGGTGTTAAGCCAATGCTGGGTCAGATGCTGGCAGAGAATCTTTCCGACGAAGAGGTTCTATCTCTAATCGACAGAATAATCAACTATTACAAGGACCATGCCAAGAAGCAGCGTCTGGGCGAGTTCATCGAGGAGATAAGTTTCGAGAAGTTCAAACAGGAAATATTGACATAATTCGATTCGAGAGGCCGATATCCGGCCTCAATCGAAATTTTTGTTGATTCATATCAAGGCCACTGCATACCGTATCCCGGTGCATAGGTTGGCTGGTAGTAATAGGCGTTATTGTTCTGATTCCAATAAGCATTGCCGCTCTGGTACATATTCGGGTAAGTATTATAGGGCGCGTAATATGGCATATAGGAAGTACCGGATCCTCCATTCAAGAAGTTGTAGGCCTCTGACATCCATATGCCCTGCTCGTAGTATGCTTTTCCCGGACAGGTCCCATTGTAGAAGCTTCTTAGTTCGCAGTAGCCGCCATCAGCGAAATAGCAGTTTCCATCTTTGGGGTATCCACCCTGATTCACACAATAGGCTTCTAATGCATTTCTCGCCATGTAGTTGCCGTTATCACTTAATCCTATGGCAAGGACCGGTTCTGCCGGCAGCGTCAAGAATAAGGCCGACAATATCAATATAGCAATAAATCTCATAAATATCCCCCCACTCTTTTGTAATCTATGCTCACTCAATCTATGAAAGATCTTTGGTTGAAACTTCATTGAAAAAGGAAAAGTTGCGCCCCGGAATCCCGGGGGCCTCGTTTTCTCCTGGTTATTATTTGCGGTCTCAAGTAAGCTGCAGCAGCGCTGACCGGAGCTGCACTAACTGGAGCTCAGGCGGGTGTTGTGTTAATCGGCGTGGTGGTGTTGTCAGGAGTTGTGATGTTGCTTGGCATAACCCGTGCAACGGGCATTGCCTGATTGGCGAATACCAGTCCTGTTACGCTCTTATCAGTAATGTTCTCTGTGAACTTGCCATCAGCCGGGGACACGAGTTTATAGCCCATCTTGAGAACTTCGGAGACGACATACTCTCCAGCGGACAGATCAGAGAAGACGAACTTGCCATCCATGGTGGTATTAGCGCTCATGACGACCGTTCCTGCTGGCTGCTCCAGGTTAACAGTCCAGTCGGCGAGGCCGGTTTCGTTGTTATCCATGGTGCCGTTTCCATTCATATCATTGAAGGCCATGCCTTCGATGGTGAATTTGGGTGCAACTACAACGGGCGCAACTGTCACATTGGCGGGTGCAGGCGTAGCAGCAGGTGTGGTAACGGCCGGAGCGGTGGCAGGGGCAGGCACGCCAACATTCTCTACTGTCTTTGCAAGGCTGCCTAAGACTGCGGGCGCCTTCTTGGTTTGATAGCCCTCTCTCAGGGCATTATTGACCCCTACAAGATTGAATGAGTAGGGCATGACGGTCCCTTCCTTAAATGAATAGGCAACCCTGGTGCTCTGAACAGATGGAGTATGAACCGAATACTTGTTAATCACCATATTTTCTGTCAGGTTATGGGCGGGAACTCCTGTTGAGAAGCTGTAATTGACTCTTCCTGCATTTGTTGCAGTGTAGGATTGATTTCCTGCACTCTGATCAGTGTACCCCAGAGCAGGCATTAGAACGACGGCTGCCATGATGAGGGCCACGGTAATAGCCAGAACTTTCTTCATATTGAATACCTCCTTTTACTCTTGTGCATAGCACTTATGACTGTAGCTTGAACATCCTCCCTTTTGAGAAGAATTGTCGTGAAGTCTAGTTATTCTTCATATAAATAGACTTTCATGGCCAAAGACCATTATTGAGGGACGGCATCGCATTTATGTCTTTCTGCTCAACCTCCTCCCTGAGGCGGTGGCCTGCCGAAAATAGCGGATTGTGACCTATGGGCTGTCTGTTGCATTTATATTCCTTAGTTTGGTCTATACTATCTGGAAGTATATTATCTATATTTTAGATAGACTGCAAGTTGTTGATGCGTGAATCTCTGAAATGCAAGGACGGCAATAGATGCGACCCATCGCAGTTTATGCCTGGGACTGATGGGAAAGCCTTCCCGGCAGGTAGAGCTGGCGACGCCCATCTTGCTCGCATTATCTTTTACCTTCTGCATCAGGGAGCATCTCAACTCTCTGGGGAGGAGGAGGCTTCCTGACTCCCGGCTGCCTTTCTGGAGCAGCATCTTCAGGACAACTCCCGCATCCGGGAATGCGGACGATATTCTTTTCACATTGCCAGGCCGGGCTTTATAGGTGGATGAGACTATGTGCCTGGCCCCGGCAAGAACAGCTGCATAGACTAAATCCTCAATCTCTGAATCATTTATGCCGGGTATGATGGGGTCGATGCGGGCCGAGACCGGGACGCCCAAATCCGCCAGAGTCGTCATGGCTTCAAGGCGCTTTCCGGGCAACGGTGCACCTGGTTCCAGCTTTCGGCAAATCGAGTCCTTCAGTGTGGTTACTGTAACTGCCACCGTGGCCCTCATGCCGGCCAGCAAATCCGCATCTTCTGCCACCAAATCTGATTTTGTCACCACCTGAACACGGCAATCCATTCTTTTCAATATCTGTTAAGCATCCTCTGCTCAGGCGGAGCTCCTTTTCCATCGGTGGATAGGGGTCAGAGCTGTTAGACATGGCCACGAGCGTGTCAGGCTCGATCTTTGCCGATTCTTTTTCCAGTCGTCTCAGAAGATCAACTTTGGGACGGCATTCTTGAAAGCGGGGGATATAGGACGAGGCGTAGCAGTAAATGCAGCCGTGCGGGCATCCTGTATAGGGATTGAGGCTCATCTTGGGGGGACAGGTGCATAACGGGCTGTTCCAGGGGTCAAATGGTCTGAGAATCATCGGCGACAGATTCCGTCCAGTCTTTCCAGATCATCCGCGTCCTCCGAAGAAGCTTCAAACCTGATCTCTTCAATTACTGCGTGTTGGATGTTGTATCCTTCCGGGCCCTTATGCGCTCCCCTGATCTTCAGGTTCAGGATAACCTCCGGCGTCAGATCGGCTCCCAGCTCATCCTGATCTCTTACCAGGGCTTTCAGATGACAATTCAAATCCAGGGCATCTTTCCGGCTGAGGCCACGGCATGCCCAGCCTACTGGCACAAGCCCCTCATCACTCCTCAATGCCACGCGAAACTTTGTAAATACCTGCTCTCTCTTGCCCTTGCCATACTCCGCCCTGATGATTATGGCGGATATGGTCTCCTCGGCTCTAATTATAAAGTCATATCCCGAGCCTACACCAGGGCAGTAAGCGGCCTGGAGATCGCGCGCCATCAATCCTTCGCCTCCATACTCGCATACCTGTGCCAGGTAATCTTGAGCTGCCTCATTGTTCTCTAGAAGCTTCTCCTCGGCAGGAGATATGCCCCGGAAGGGCAGGGCTTTGGGTTCCCCAAGTGTTTCTACCAGTCTCTTTCGTCTCTCCAGATAGGGGCTGCTGCAAACGTCCTCCCTTGCCAGGTAGATCAGGTCGTAGGCCAGGAGTGCTGGCGACAGACGGCTTCTGCGAGAACGGCGGCGTCGATTGATGTACTCCACCATCTCAGCCTGGCTGCATATCTTACCATCCTGAAAGCCGATGAGATCAGCATCTACAATAAAGTCCTCTTCTATGGCGCTGAGCGACTGTGATAGGCCGTTCAAGTCCATGGTAATGTTGCGAAGCCTGGAAGTGAATATGAGGGCAACTCCCTTTGATTTATGAACCTGCACCCTTAAGCCTGGGTACTTGGGAAGATAAGCGAACGCCCGGCTCTCGCATTCGAATTCTTGAGCCCTGCAGGAGCGAATTATCATGAAATTGATGGGGGTCTTGGGCTGGACCCTTATTTCTTCCAGACCGGAATTGAGGGCCATGCCTGCGATACTTCCCGGATCGGGCAAGAGGTTGTAAGCCCTGAAGACCCGGTTCTGATCGCAGTGTAATGCCTGGATTAGAGCGGCAAGCATGGTCTTATGCCCGACGCCTGCCAGCATGTTTCGTAGAGCGGTGCGGGCGATGTACTTTCCCTCCAGGGGGGTTGCCTCCAAGAATAGGCCTCTTAGGAGGGCATTCTTCCGCTGTTCGGATTCATGGCCACTCATGCCAGAGATGCGTCTCAGTCTCTCGTAGACAGATAGGGCCTGCAAGGGCTCGCTGCAAAGCGAGTGCTGCCCTTTCTGGCGCAGTGCCGCCTCTGCGACCAACCCCATCTCAATCATTCCTTCTCGAAGACGGGGGACGTCTTCCTCGGATACCTCGGCCAGTGCCTTCACCAGCGCCTCGGGGCCTATTCCCATCTCCCTCTCTTCCCAGGGCAGCCAGAGCTCCCCCAAAAGGAGACGCACTGTTGGGCAGAGCATCTCCGGGTCTTGTTCTGCCAGAAGGCGTGCCGTCAGATCGACCTTCCGGCTGCGCGGAGCCTGGGAGATCTCTTGCAGAGCCTGGGCAATTTGGCAGTAGAGCATTTACCTCGTTATCTTGATCTCCAACAGACCCTCTGCCTTCTTGGACAGGTCTTCAATCATGGAGTCCAGCTCTCTCAGAAATGGTTTGGTTTGATCGGTGGTCACGGCACCCGGTGCTGTTGCTCTGATCAGTCCCTCCTGTTCCAATACTCGCAGTGAATAGCGCACCTTGTGGCTGGGAATCTTTGTCTCCTCAGCCAGCTTGAGGATACCGATGGGCTCGTTCTCTACTACCTGCTTGAGTATGACCAGGTGCCGCTGCAGCATCTCAAGCTCACCCGTCACCTTCTCGGTCAGAATTGATATCACATCCACGCAAAGGATAAAACAAGAATTGATTCGAGTGACGAACTTATAATTCCATCGATTGACATGGCACATGCTAACATAGATAAACAGAACCGGAAGGCAAGACTGGGAAATTCTGGTCCATTGGCCGCAAGAGTCTCCCAAAATTCCTGAGGCCAAATTTTAGGGCCCGGCGAAAGCCTGCCGGAGATTTATGCGTCTGGTCTCCAGATTTCGCCCCGCGAACGGAGGCAATATTCAGTAGCGAGATCTGCGGGCGAGGAAATCTATGCCGTGCCTGGATGTCACGCGCTTGCTCTGGTCCTTTCCCAGTATCTGCGGAGACGATACACCCGTTACAACAAGCATGGTTCTCAGGGTATGCTCGAGGTTCTGGTCTATCTGCGCCCCCCAGATTATGCGAGCTTCAGGATTGATCTTCTGGTAGACCTCATCTACCACGGTTTCGGCGTCGGTGATGGTCATATCCGGCCCTCCCACCACATTCACCAGAGCGGAGGTTGCTCCTGATACATCCACATCCAGGAGGGGGCTGCGGAGAGCCTTCGCAACGGAGTCCCTTGCCTTCTCCTCGCCTTCTGCTTCTCCCATGCCGATCATGGCCACACCGCCGTTAGTCATGACCGTTCTGACATCGGCGAAGTCCAGATTGATGAGGCCGGGCCGGGTGATGAGCTCAGTGATGCCTTTGACGGAACGCATCAGAACTTCATCGGCTACTTTGAAGGCCGCTTGAAGAGGAAGATTGGGCACCACATCGAGAAGCCGATCGTTGGGCACAACGATTACGGTATCCGAAACCTCTCTCAGCCTCTTAAGGCCTGCTTCCGCATTCTGCATTCTGATGGACCCTTCTGCGCTGAAGGGAATGGTGACGATGGCAATGGTCAGAGCACCTGCTTCGCGGGCGGCTTCCGCCACAACAGGAGACGCTCCTGTACCCGTGCCGCCTCCCAGGCCGCAAGTGACGAATACCATATCAGCTCCTTCTACCGCATGCCTTGATCTCGTCGATGTCCTCCTGTGCTGCCTCTTCACCGATGGCCGGCAGGCTTCCTGCCCCAAGGCCTCGCGTTGTGCGTCTGCCGATGAGGAAGCGCCGGTCGGCATTGATATGCAGAAGGTGCTGGGCATCAGTGTTGACGGCATAGAGCTCGGCTCCCTGTATGCCGCATTCTGCCAGGCGGTCGATGGTATTCGAGCCGCCACCGCCACATCCTATGACCCGGATGACTGTGGTCAGTTCTTCCAGAACCGACACCAGCTCTTCATCGCTCTGGATCATGCTCGAAGGCTTAATCCTGCTCTCGGCCTCAGATCTGCCCAGGGCCTCGTCGATGATGTACTTAATCTCCATCCCCCCTACTTTTTTCTGCCTGATTCTAGTAATCTATTAGTATATAGATTTTTGCATAGAGAAGATAGATATCTCTAAAAAATATTATGAATCGTTAGGGGTGATGATGAGCGAAAAATTGCCTCAGTGAATCAAATTACGAGGATCTAAAAAATGGTCCCCTTCATACCTCAATAGTTTCCATCAAATTATTATTATCTTTGTTTTTGGAAATAATTTGGGGGAAAGAAACGGATGTGCTGCCTTTGAACATAAGGCAGATTGTATTTATTATTAAGGACTTAGATACAAAGAAGCTAATTTGACTTCAATGATTTGAGTTTCTCGATCTGCTTCGATATCCTATCTGATTCCTTTGCGTTCTCTGACTCCAGGTATTCGACAATTTCGGGAAGGCTTTTGTTCAATTTGTAGATCCGATATGGTCGACCCTTTCCCGGGTTCTTCTCATCTCTCTCTACGATCCAGTCCAATTTTCGAATCTCCCGCATGGCTATGCTCACTTCAGGCTGCCGAAGATCCGATCCAATTTCTATCTCGCGGGATGTTGCCTCTGCCACCCCAGCGAGGTAAGTCAAAACCTTGGCCACATTCCTTTTAAGGCCTACTTTCATCATTATGGATGCAAATTCATCTTGTTCGACTTTCAAATCCGAGGCAGCTGATGTATTCAAAGCGTTCACCAAGCGCATAACGAATGATAACATATATATAAGTTTCGTTGAAAATAATTCCGTGGGAATAGAAATGTTGTCTATCTTAAAAATTATTTTTTATTTAAAATCTTAGGAATTCTCTTCGTCGTTTCGACCACAGATGGGCTTTTTCCAGATTCCCCTCCCGAATGAAAACGTCTGGAAGCCAGTCAGAGGTACTTACAGGACCGTTTAGGCCGGGAAGATTAAGATAGATCAAGGTGAAGAACATCAGGTAATGGGCAATGCAAACGTAGAGCTATGCTAAATCTTTGTTTATTCTCTTTCACAGGAGGACCAAATGCATATAATGGAGTTGCTGGGCAAATCATGTGTCAAGGTGAGATCGGAAAAAGTGCTGGAAGCGAGCGAGCCCGTGATCGAATGGTGTCCCCTATTCGACAAGGTCCGGGGCATAAAACGGATTACAAGCGAGTCGGCTGCCGCTAATATGGATTTTCGCATCGAGAAGCACGGAATGTTCTCGCCCCGGCGAAAGCTGGAGATGGACACCTTTGTGGGCTTCGGTGCCTCGGAGTCGATGATGACGGGCTTGGAGAGGGGAATAATTGATGCAGCCGTAACTGTATGCGATGGTGCTGGGACGGTCATAACCCCTAATGGAAAACTCGTCCAGGGCATGGGCGGGTACATCTCCGGACTGAAAGAGACCGACCCCATTCCGGAGGTAATCGAGGGCATTCGGGCCAGGGACGGACATGTGCTGTCGCCAGAGGATGGAAAGATAGATCAACTGGAAGGGGCGGCATATGCGGCAGCGTCAGGCTACTCCAAGTTCGCAGTAACAGTTGCCGATGCGACAACAGCCGAAAAGCTGAGAGAGCTCGAGAATGTGGCCGGCATCAGGATAATGATAATAGGAGTCCATCTCACAGGCATAAGCCGGGAAGATGCATCTCGGCTCTTAGCGGTAGCCGATATCGTGACCGGTTGCGCATCAAAGCATATTCGAGAGCAAGTGAAACCTCTGGTGCAGGTGGGAACTGCCGTCCCGCTGTTCGGCCTGACTCCCTGGGGCAAGGAGCTATTAGTGGAGCGGGCGAAGGATGTGGAGCAGCCGCTTCTGATAAATACCATGCCTCTGCCGGTCCTTCCGGAAAAGAAGCAACCGAGGCCGCTTGTGTAAATTCGATTTCTGGAAGATTACGGAGGAGCGATTACTGTGGATATGCCAGGATCGGCGTATTCCTGGCATCCGGTACTGCAACCTAGGTATTGCAGATCGAATCAATAGTCGCCTCTCAGGGGCAAGGCAGGGTCATGATGGATGCATTGCCGCTCTCCAGCTGCATCCTCATATTTGTATATCCCTGATAAGTGCCGGCCATGGTGTATATGGGTACAGAGCTCGCACTCTTCTGAACCCGGCCCCCGACTCTCGCTGTCCCCTCTATCTCGGAATGTACATTGTAGACAGAGTTCTCGTTAGACTGGCTGATGGACGTATCTTTGATGAGGTCCCTGAGATCGGAGTAGCTCTCCGAAAATTGCGAGCCGACTTCATAATTCTTGGAACAAAGAGCATTTCGGAGGTCGCTAGGCGTGATAGGTGCACTGTATGTGGCGGGTTTATTCTGGTACACACCCCATTCATTCATCTCGGTCTCATCGTAGCCATCTGGAAACCCGCCGTAGATTTGAGCGTTGATGGTGCGAGATATGGTGCCGGTGCCACTAGTTCCCGTAACCAGTTTCTGCCCATTGAAACCTGACTCAGTCTGGTAAATACGCATATCGTTCGAGTGCCCGCTGTTGTATATCCAGGAATGCTCGGTAAGGTTTTGGGGAACTCCTCTTGCCTCCGGTATACCGCTACAGGCGACAATACAAAATGCCGATATGATCAAGAATCCGAGCCACAACTTCATCTGGACACCTCAACTCCGAAACATTCTGGCGGGTGCATTGAATATAAATCTGATCCCTATTCTCTCCCTCGTGGCTTATTCCGCCCTCTGCGTTTGATGTCATCCAGGCGAATGTCCAGAGATGACAGCAGATCCATGGACCGTCCCGCTCCGTAGTAGTCCAGCCGGGCAGCTATTGCCAGCTTTCCTGCCAGCGCGCGCGATACCTTTCCCCGGAGCCTTTTTGGGGATCCGATAACTGCAGGATGGCGGTAAATGATCCCATGTTTGGGAGAAGGGGCATTACCTTTCAGATGCTTGAAGAGGGATTTCTCAGCACCCATGATTTGCACCCGGCTGCTGGGCATACCGGCCAGGCGGCGCAGGCTCCCGGCTCTGGAGATGAGCCTTGCCGCCAGCACCGGTCCCGCCAGGGAGGAAAGGTTTGGAGCCAGCTCCTCGGCAGAGGTGATAACTTCCATTCTCCATGACCTTCCTGGCTTCTCTGAGGCCTTGAATCGCTTTCGCGAGCGTGCCCATGTTCTCGTCTTCACAGAGCCCTTCTGCCAGATCCTTTCCATGAACAATCTCCTGGCTATGCAAACGGGACCATTCGTACAGCCTCTCATCCAGCAGATTCACTCCCTGGGAGATATCATCCAGGGCTTCCATGGCCTGCAGCAAGTCCTGCTCGGCCGTGGTAAGCTCCAGGAGCTGCCGGCGCACAAGTTTCAGGGCCAAATCATGGAGGCGAGAGTTGTATTCGTTGTCATTTGCCATGTAGCCATGACTAAGCGCAATGCGGCGCAGATCGGGCTGCATGACAGGGACACTTCGGGGTTGCCCCAGGAGCACCTCAATCATGCTGTCGGCATCTTCTCCGCTAAGAAGGCCCTCCGTCTCTTGGTCGATTCTTCCAAACCAGGTTATAATCTCCATCCGCTACAATTCCTGGCGGTCTGGGATAGATTACTTTCGGGCCGCACAGATTTCTTTTAAATACCTCTATCGCCTTAGTTACAGTTACCTCTCAACAAAAATTAGGGGGAAGATTTGCTATGAAAGAACTGGTTGATCAGATATCAGCTCGTCTCAAGGATCAGAAGATCGAGGTCCCTGATGAAGAGATCGCGTCTCGCTTAAAGAAGCTTATCGATGATTTTCGCGTACCTGAAAGTGAGGCCCGAAGGTCGGTTTTGAACTATTTCCTGAAAGAGCATGGCATAATGCCCGTTGTCAGGGCCAGCTCCGAGAAGGTCAAGATCTCAGAGATAAAGGAAGCCGGCAAGTGGGTGGACCTGGAGGTCAAGGTTCTGGATCTCTGGGAACCTGCGACTGAGGCCATCTCCCAGACTGGACTCATCGGTGACGGCTCCGGATCGATGAAGTTTGTCAAGTGGGCCAAGTCCGAGCTACCCAATCTGGAACTGGGCCAAAGCTATCTCTTGAAGAGAATGGTCACGGATGAGTTCCAGGGCAGGTTCAGCGTGAAATTGAACCGCACCAGCCAGATTGAGCCTCTGGAGAAAGAGGTGGAGGCAAAGCCCGCCAGCAGAGCCGCTCAAGCGGTTAAAGTGGTTGAGATCACGGAACCAGGGCTTTGGGTTGATCTTAAGGTCAAGGTGGCGCAGCTCTGGGAGACAAACAGCGATGCCATCTCCCAGTCCGGCCTGGTCGGAGATGAGACGGGTTCCATAAAGTTTGTGAAATGGGCCAAGGCAGATCTGTCCAACATGGAGGAGGGCAAGAGCTACCTTCTTCGTAACCTCGTCACAGACGAGTTCCAGGGCAGGTTCAGCGTAAAATTGAACCGCACCAGCCAGATCGAACCATTGGATGTCGATGTGGAGATAGGTTCTCAGGCGGCGGAGTTCTCGGGCGCCCTGGTGGATGTGCAGAAGGGCTCGGGCCTCATCAAGCGCTGTCCCGTCTGCAAACGCTCCCTGGCTAAAGGCGTCTGCAGCGAGCACGGAAAGGTGGAGGGCACCTATGATCTGCGCATCAAAGCGGTCCTGGATGATGGCCGTCGCGTGCAGGACGTCCTCATCAATAGGGAGACCACGGAGCGGCTGGTAGGCCTGACCCTGGATGAAGCCAAGCAGATGGCCATGGAGGCCCTGGATCACGAAGTAGTGCGCAGCCTTATCGAGAGCAAATTGATGGGACGGTATTTCAGCATCACTGGGCCGCGAGTTGATCGCTATCTACTAGTGGAGACCATCAACGATGTCCCACCAGTGACGGAATCCCGGGTGGACGAGCTGATGGCAGAAGTGGAGGCGGTCTGAAATGGCAGGATTTTCTCGAGAAGTGGCCCGCAGGATATTTGCTGAAGAGCTTAAGAGCTCGAACTACTCCTTCCGGGATGGAGAGGAGCAAAACCAGTATGCTCCTCAATATCTCCTCACTCCTACCGGAGCAAAATGCAATCGGGTCTTCATCGTCGCCACTCTGATTGAGAAGGACGATATTGGAGGAGACACTGAGTACTGGCGAGGGAGGCTGGTAGACCCGACAAGCAGCATACTGATCTACGCCGGCCAGTACCAGCCGGAAGCGGCTCAAATACTGGCCAATATGGAGGCTCCGGCTTTTGTGGCGGTCGTGGGCAAGCCCAACCTCTACAAAACCGAAGACGGGAATATCATCATATCTCTGCGCGCCGAGTCCATCCAGCAGGTGGACGAGGCTACGAGAAACCTGTGGGTAATGGACACCGCTCGTAGAACATTGGAGCGATTGACTGCATTGAAGAATGCGAAGCCTGCCCCCGTGTCCAGTGAATTTGCCACTGCTGATAAGGTGACGTCTGTCGCGCCCCCCCAGGATGCTGAAAGGGCTCTGGAGCATTATCACACAGATGTCGAGCATTACCGGCAGATGACGCTTCGCGCTCTCTCCTCGTTGAAGGCTGAGCTGGCCAAGAATGGCCCTGCGCCGGAGCCGAAAGTCGAGGATCGTGCAACTCCGGAAAGCGAATCGCTGCCAACGCCCGCAAAGGCCGAACCGGAGGAGAAGCAAGCTACAAGAAAGAGCAAGGGGAAGAAGAGCGAATCCCTGAGTGCCTGGCCGGAGTCTGAGAATGATGAAGAGGTGGAGACCTTTAACCTCACCAAGAAGAGCTGAAAAGTTTTATATAATGTGCGGAGGCTCTATAACATGGGTGAATCAATATGGTAATTGGAGTAACGATGGTGAAGGTAGTGCCGGGACAGGAGAAGACCGTCTACAATGCCTTGCAGGAGATTGATGGAATCAAGGATGTCTACCATGTATTCGGCGAGTTCGACTTCGTAGTTATCATTGAGGTTGAAGGCCTGAGCATGCTGAACAAGCTTGTCGATGTAATCCGTGAGATAGACAACGTCACCGCCACACAGACCGTAGTCGGGGCTGAGCTCTAGCCCTTCTCCTCATTTTATGGAAATCGCTGAGGAGCTGGCCAAGCAACAGAAAGCCATCTCCGTAGCTGAATTTTTTGAGAAAAACCGTCAGATTCTGGGATTCGATTCAGCACCCCGCGCCCTTATCACCTGCGTTAAAGAGGCTGTGGATAATTCTCTCGATGCCTGCGAGGATGCAGGGATACTGCCGGACATCTTTGTGCAGATAAAAAAGAGCGGTGATTATTACCGGGTCATCGTGGAGGATAACGGGCCGGGCATTGTGCCCGAAGAGGTTCCCCGGGTCTTTGCTAAGCTGCTCTATGGCTCGCGTTTTCATACTCTGCGCCAGAGCCGGGGCCAGCAGGGCATCGGCATCTCCGCGGCGGTACTCTATTCGCAGCTTACCAGCGGCAAGCCCACGAAGGTCATCTCCAAGATCGCTCCGGATAGGCCCGCCTATTACTGCGAGCTGCTGATAAACACGGCCAAGAATGAGCCCGAGATCCTCAAGTCGGAAGAGGTGGATTGGGAGAGACCGCGAGGCACGCGCGTGGAGCTGGAGATGGAGGGCACCTATGTGCGCAGCCGGCGGCAGTCCGTCTTCGGTTCTCTCAAGAGCACGGCCATCGTCAACCCCCATGCTCGCCTGACGCTGGTGGAGCCGGAAGGCAACGTGGAGGTCTTCGAGAGGGTGACTGAGAGCCTGCCCAAGAAAGCCTATGCCATTCAGCCTCACCCTGATGGAATCGAGCTTGGGGAGCTGATCAAGCTCCTGCGTTATACCGATAAGAAGAAACTGCGCGTCTTCCTGAAGGAGACATTCTCTTCCATCGGCACCATATCCGCTCAGGAGCTATGCAATCGGGCGGGCCTCGACCCGGAAGAGCTGCCTACGGGTATTGGACACGCAGAGGCAACGCGCCTGCTTCTGGCCTTCAAACAGATCAAAGTCAAGTCGCCTCCAGTCGACTGTCTGTCACCTATTGGCGAAGAGCTGATCAAGGCCGGTCTCGAGAAGGAGTTTCGGCTGGACTTCATCGCCACAACTGTTCGGCCCGTCTCCGTCTACTCCGGCAATCCTTTCCTGGTAGAGGTGGGCCTGGGATATGGAGGAGAGCTGGCGAAGGAGAGCCGCCTGGAGATTCTGCGCTTTGCCAATCGGGTTCCCCTCGTCTACCAGCAGGGCGCCTGCGCCATAACTCATGCCGTGGAGAGCGTCGCCTGGAAGAACTACTCCCTGAGCCAGCCTACAGGAAGCGGAGTCCCGGTTGGGCCGGCGGTGCTGCTGGTGCATATTGCATCCACCAATATTCCCTTCACATCCGAGAGCAAAGATGCCGTGGCCGATATGCCGGAGATCCTTACTGAGATCGACCTGGGGCTGAAAGAGGTATCGCGAAAGCTGCGCCGCTACCTGAGCCGGCAGAGCGTGCTGTCCGACAGACGGGAGAAAGAGGAGATAATTCGAAAGATCCTGCCCCGCATCGCGAAGAAGCTCTCCGATGTCCTGGAAAAGCCGGAGCCCGATATCGGGCCGGTAGTCGCCAAGATCATGGGCAACCTTCTCGTCTTCAGGCGCCAGGAGCCGCAGAATGGCCATTTGGCCGTCAGGATCATGGTAGAAAATCACAGCGATCTGGTGCGATCCTTCCAGCTCCATGAAGTGCTGGCGGAGGAGGCAGTCGCTGTATCCCCTGCCGCCAAAGTTATCCCTCTGGGAGATGGCTACGACCACCACTGGAAGCTATCCGTCGGTCCGGGTGAGAGCACCATTCTCAGCTATACCGTTCATTCTGATGGCGGGCCGAAGAAAGAGCCGGTGGTGGAGGGTTTGGAGGCAGAGATTGTCACAGGAGCCAGGGTGATCTGATAAAATGGCGAAGACTGAAGAGGAAAAAGCTTCCGATAAATTGGAAAAGACGCCCAATCAAAAAAGGCCCAGGAGAAGCTCACTGGCCTGGCAGAGGACCTATACAATCAATTCTTGCAGGGCATTGTGCCGCACATCACTTTGCCCTCAAGAACCAAAGGCAATATCGAGTTCTCCACCAAAGATGATGTTTGGGTTTACGGAGACCAGGAGACGACGCGCAGCGTGAAGACCGTGCGCGGAGCCAAGACTCTTCTCAAGACCGTCCACCTCACCGAGCTGCTCATCAAGGAGCACCTCAAGAACAATCGCGGCTCGACATTAAGAGAGATCTATTATATCTCTGAGAACTGGGATATAGCGAAATTCCACGAGCAGGCGGAGAGTGACCATCTGATCGAAGACCTGGAGATCGTGACCGATCTTCACCGGGAGGACTTTCACGTCCGGCCGGAGGAGGACGGCGCGGCAGTATTCGGGCCGCTGCGACTCAGAGAGCAGACACGGCGCGGCGAGCGGGAGATGCACTGCCAGGAGGATGTGGGTGAGGCTGGATACCAGATACCCTTCAACGTGGATAACATCGAGTTCCTGAGCCATGATGCCAAGATGGTCATAGCCATTGAGACCGGCGGAATGTATGCCCGGCTGATTGAGAACGGCTTCGACGAAGAGTACAATGCCATCCTGGTCCATATCAAGGGTCAGCCGGCCAGGTCCACGCGGCGCATCATAAAGCGGCTCAACACGGAGCTGAATATTCCTGTGGTCGTCTTCACGGATGGTGATCCCTGGTCCTATCGCATCTTTGCCAGCATCGCCTACGGTGCCATCAAGAGCGCTCATCTCTCCGAGCACCTGGTCACCCCGAAGGCGCGCTTCGTGGGGGTGCAGCCCAGCGATATCGTGGACTATAATCTCTCCACAGACAAGCTCACCGATCAGGATATGCAGGCATTGCGCAGCGAGCTGACCGATCCGCGTTTCAACACGCCTTACTGGGATAAGCAGATCAAGCTGCAGATTGATCTCAAGAAGAAGGCAGAGCAGCAGGCCTTTGCCGGTAAGGGCCTGGATTATGTGACCAAGACCTATCTGCCGGAGAGGCTCACCGAGATGGGGATAATTTAGATATATAGTATATAATATAAATGATTATCGATTTTCATACTCACATCTACCCGGAAAGGGTGGCGGCTAAAATCTTTCCCGCCGCGAAGAAGAAGCTGAAGGTAGAGGTGCCGGGACTGGGGCGCCCGACGACCTTCGCCGTCACATGAGCGATTCAGGGATATCCAGGTCCGTTCTCCTGCCCCTGGCCAGAGGCCGGGAGGACGTGTCCAGCCTCAATGACTGGATCCTATCCGTCTCGGGAGACGGCCTGCTTCCCTTTGGGGCAGTCCATCCTTTCATGGAGAACCTGGAGTGGGAGCTGGACCGGCTTGCCGCTTGCGGCGTTCGGGGCGTCAAGATGATGCCCCTGCTGCAGGAGGTCTTTCCCGATGATCCCGGCTGCGGCAGACTCTACGAAGCGCTGATCGAGAGAAAGATGATTCTTGTGACTCACGCCGGTCGGGATCCTCTGGAGAGAGCAGAGATCTTCGGGACGCCGGAGCGTTTTGCCAGAGTCATCCAATGCTACCCCGACCTCTGGCTGGAGCTGGCTCATCTGGGAGGCCTGCGCATGTGGGATGATGTGAGGCGGCATCTCTTGCCCGCGGGCAGAAATGTCTTTTTCGATACCGCTTACGTCTCCTTCTACCTGACTCCGCGAAGAGATCACGGAGTTGATAGCGGATATCGGCCCGGAAAGAGTCATATTCGGCAGCGATTACCCCTGGGAAGAGCCGGGCCGGGCAGCGGCAATTTTAGGGCGCCTGGAGCTCGGTGAGGCGGATAAGGATGCCATACTCTGGAAAAATGCGGCCAAGCTATTGGACGGACCAATTTGAAGAAGAAATTCGATATCGATTATCTGATGTCGATTATCTGATCTCTATTGAATGCAATTTCGGGTTTGGGATTGGAGAATCTTTCTGGAGGGCGTAAATCGTCAAAGGCTCCTTTGACTACTCAGCCCACCTTATTCCAGGCCAAAGATTTATACTTCTTCAGAATACATGTGCTGATCCATGAAACGTGATCTTCTCGACATTTTAGCCTGTCCGATGTGCAAGGGAGACCTCACCTTGGAGGTATTCGAAGAGAACGAAAAAGAGATAGTGACGGGCAAGCTCTGCTGTAAATCCTGTAAAGAATGCTATCCCATTGAGGACGGAATACCCAATATGCTGCCGCCCGACCTGAGAGACTAAATTGAGTTCTCCGGGCGCTTCGCCGTCCTGGGATCTCCTGTCAGCAGCGAATGCTGCAGTTCATGAAGCTTTACAGGCGAAATATTTATACAATATAATGACATACAGTAATAGGGGGGTTGGGATTGGATCATGTTATTCACATTAACAATGGCAGTGATGCGGCCAAGCCCATAATTCTTCGTCTTCTGCCTGGTGAAGAGACCATCTTCGACCTTCGGGTTGTCAACCATGGGCGGCCCTCAGATATCTCTCTGGAGGCCAGCAAACCCGTCTTCAAGGCGGTGCGCTTCAGGAAGCAGGATAGCTACGTGGACAAGGAGGAGATCATACCCATCATGGCCAGAATGCCTGCCAACAAGAACCGGTTGGACGGCGAGATTCTCTTGACCAGCGATGCTGGCGAAAGCCGGGTGCCGATCACACTTTTGCGCGATTCAGAGGATCCGGGCATTGATCTTGCGGGTTCCGTTTTGCAGGGGGGTAAGGATTTGTCAATCGACCTGACCAGAGACGGTTCGGACCCGGAGGGCATCGACCGGGACCGTGACCGTGACGAAGACCAAAGGGCGGATTCCGGTGACGAAGGGGACGATGATGCAGATGACGGTGATGCAGATAGCGATGCCTATGACGAACCTTACCGGAGAACAAAGAGAAAAGGGGAAGACTCTGAGGACGACGAAGATGCCGAAGATGCGGAAGACGGGGATGATTTCGATGTGCTCGAGAGAAGGCGCAAATCCGATGACGACGAAGAGGAAAAGGAGCCCCGGCGCATAGTATTCTCCCGCGATCGAGATCTGCAAAGGTATAGATCGGCCGGCCGGCGAAAGAGCGATGATAATCCGGATGAGGGCGGAGCCGTGGGTGGCCGAAGGCTTACGAAAATAAGCATCGATGAAGACATCGAGGATACCCTCGACAAACGCCCGGACAGCCAAACTAACCGTCGCACCGACCGTCGCATCAATAGTCGTATTGACGATCGCTTCGTAGATCGAAGCTCCAGGCAAGACGCAGCTACAGATCCTGACTCAGGGGAGGACCGGCCGGAAGAGAGCAATGACCGGCAAAGATTGCCTCATGATCTTCCCGGGGATTATCAAGACCTCCAGCCTGAGCCTGATAGTGAGAGCGAGGGTGGAAGTGGGGAAAGGGGGAGCAGAGGGGTCAGAGAGGTCAGAGAGATCTTCACCCCATTGGAGGCAAATCCAGAACGCTGTTGCTCCGGATGACGGCTACCTGGATCAGGACGGTCAGGATTTCGACCAGGACAAATTTGGTCCATTCGGCCTCACTCAGATCATTCCGATGGTCATATTCCTGGCACTCCTATTCGTCCTGGTTTTGACGTTCATCACCTATAGCATCCCCGAGTTTCCGGGGGCTCTTGGATCGTCCATCTTGATCGTTACCCTTATCATATACGGAGCGGCTACGCTTCTGAAGGCGTGAATAATGAGATATATTGTGGTCACAGGCGGAGTTATGAGCGGCCTTGGGAAAGGCATAACCGCGGCATCCATCGGCAGGCTGCTCATGAACAGGGGCTATAAAGTCACGGCGATAAAGATCGATCCTTACATCAACATCGATGCCGGGCTCATGAGCCCCTTCCAGCACGGGGAGGTCTATCGTTCTCAAGGATGGGGGCGAAGTGGATCTGGATCTGGGGAACTATGAGCGGTTCCTGGATGTTGAACTCACCCGGGACCACAACATCACCACCGGCAAGGTTTACAGCACGGTCATAGAGAAAGAGCGGCGGGGTGAATATCTGGGCAAGACGGTGCAGATCATCCCCCACATCACTGAGGAGATCAAGAGGCGCATTCGCCAGGTTTCCCGGGAAGGCGGCTGCGAGATCTGTCTCATCGAGGTGGGCGGCACTGTGGGCGATATCGAGTCCATGCCTTTCCTCGAGGCCATGCGCCAGCTCAAGTATGAGGAGTCGGGCAACATATTCTTCGTGCATGTAACTCTGGCCCCCTCGACCATGGATGGCGAGCAGAAGACCAAGCCCACCCAGCACAGCGTCAAGGTGATGCGTGAACTGGGCCTGCAGCCGGATATGATCGTGGTTCGGTGTGAGCACCCGCTTCTCTCCGAGACCAAGGCCAAGATCGGCCAGTTCTGCGACGTGCCTTTTGAGGCCGTGATCAGCGCTCACAATTCAGATGACATCTACAAAGTTCCCCTGCAGATGGAGCAAGAAGGGCCTGGCCCGGTATCTCATGAAGGCCATGCGGCTCTTCCCGCTGGAGGAGCGCAAGGACTGGGACGAGTTCGTCAAGAAGATGGACCAGGCCGAAGGGCAAGGTCACAGGTGGCCATTGTGGGCAAGTACACCAGTGGGCTCGCAGTGCTCGGACCCCATGGAGGACGCCTACCTCTCCATCCGTGAGTCACTGAAGCATGCCGGAATTGAGGCTGGCGTCAAGACTGAGATCGTCTGGGTCGATGCCGAGGAGCTGGAGCACGGCTCGCCCGACCTGATTTTGCGGGATATGGACGGCATTCTGGTGCCGGGCGGCTTCGGCTCCCGGGGCACGGAAGGAAAGATGAAGGCCGTGCAGTATGCCAGGGAGATGAAGGTTCCATACCTGGGAATATGCTTTGGCATGCAGCTTGCTGTGATCGAGTACGCCCGCAACGTCTGCGGCCTGGATGGGGCAAGTTCGTCGGAGTTCGGTGCCACGCCTCACCCGGTGATCGCTCTCCTACCGGAGCAGGAGAAGATCAGGCACATGGGCGCGACCATGCGCCTGGGAAATTATCCGGCTCATCTGAAAGAGGGCAGCCTGGCGCATAAGATCTACGGAACAGACGAGATCGTGGAGAGGCATCGGCACCGCTATGAGGTCAATCCCTGCTATATCCAGCAGATCGAGGATAAGGGCATGATATTCTCGGGAACCAACGGGGACCTGATGGAGATCTGCGAGATACCAGAGCATCCTTTCTTCTTCGGATCGCAGTTCCACCCGGAGATGAAGTCGAGACCGGGCAGGCCATCGCCGCCGTTCTTGGCTTTTGTGGAGGCGATGAAAGGGAAGAAGAGATAATAAAATTACTATTCTTTTTTTAATCTCTTCACTATGATTTTAACTAATGCTTGCTTTCGTCATTTTGGTTCTTCTTTGATTGGCATCGGATTTCAAATGCTAGATCTTTACCTAAGTCGGTTAGATAGAACATCGGATCCCATATGCCCACCGCTGGTTGACTCTTCACCAATCCTAAAATTACCAATTGGCCTAATGCCTTTGACTCCAAATTTCTGAGTTCCCGTAATTGGGACCCCGCTAAATTATCCACATTTTCTATAAGAGATCCAATCCATAAGGAATTCGTTCCTCCAGCAAGATTTTCTGAAGTACTTTGAAAAATCTGTGCAAGGCTGATTGATTGGCCGTTCAGTTCAAAACTGGTTTCATTTAGATCTTGTAAAATCTTCTCAAGATCAATAGCTCCCACAAGCTTCAATTTGGCTAATTCGAGATCCAGTTCTACAATTTTCTTCTCTAATTTTATTATAGTAATATTATTAGTCTCATTTGCTTTCACGATTCTCTTTCTCAAAAGCGCCTCCCAAGATTTCGCAGTTAATTCAAGTAGGCACCTGGAGTAGCTTTCAGAATTCATTGTAGGTATGCGGAGGGACCGAAGGTCTGGTGATAATGATTGCCGAGTATCATCTGAGTCGACGAATATCGCAATAAAACCACCTTTCGTCTCGAGTTCACACACGAATGCTGCATCTAGCTCCCGTTTAACCCAGGATGAATCTCTCGAATTCTTAGTTAAATATACAAAAAAGAGGTCGCATTCTGAGATGCCTTCTTCAAATATTTTGGCCCGGAGAGAGGCTCCTGGTGGGATTTCCCAATCATCGTACCAAACATCGATCCGAGCGGAACGCAGATCCATTGCGAATCGTTCTATACATTCTCGATCCTTCTTCGAATGGGAAAGGAAAACTCTTGGTTTCATTCAGCGACTCCGATTTAGTCGTATCGATCAACAGTATTTAGTTTTTCGTCTCTTTGCTCCCCAATTGAGTTGGATTATGCTAAGGATCGCGTTATTGCTTCGCGTGCGTATATTCGATTTTGGCAGGCATATCATACCGATCAAAATCAATCACTTGAGTGGACCACCTTTGCGCTATTTTATCCAGACATCCCCTTCCTGGGCCCAATGCGCGGGCACCTGTCGCGGAACAGGCCCTCGGTCATCTCGGACAGAAGACATTCCGTGTCAGTAATGCCCGACAGCGTCGCAATCCACGAATCCTCATTTACTGCAGATGATGCGACGCCATCATTCTCCAAGTGCACGCGCCCGCCCTCCGGCACGCTCGCCTCCGTGCGTGCGCTCCCGTGGGTGGGCATGGCCCGCCTGAGCGACGAGTACCGGAGGCTGGAGAAAGCCGCTCACGGACTCCAGACCACGATTCCATCCACTCGCTCAAAGTCCCGATCCCTGGTGGCTATATTCCGGACTTGAGCCCGCCTCATCGCAGATAAGTGAAGTGCATCAAAAGACATCAGATTATAAGCCCGGGCCAGATCCGAAGCTCGAAAATAGTCCTCAGGCATAACGGGAATTAACTGCAGGCCATCCAATTTGCTGATAAATTCGTTGAACTTATCAACGGCATCGCGACAGAGATTAGAAAAATGGCTATCCGATTCTATTTTGTTCGTCACAATATTACGGTTATGATTTTTTAATATTACTGCGCCAGTCTCTAAAAGCAAAATATGAGAGACCTCTGCAAGGACCGCCGGTGTAGTGATGGCATGAATCTCCTCAATCTCAACTCTCTTTAGAAAATCTGAAGCTACTATGTAAAACCCTGGATGCGGAATAATGTAATCAAGAAAAATGTTAGAGTCGATGAAAATTTTATCAGAAGAAGTGCATTCAAGAAGGTTCAAATATCTCCACTCTCTGCGAAGTCGCGCTCTAGCTCTTTGATGAACTCCTCATCGTATTCAGTCTCACCCACCAAGCCACAATATTGCGTTATCTTTGATTTTTGCCTAATCACAATCTCTCTGCCCCTAGTTAAGACTTCAAGATTTTCTGTGCCCAGCTTTGTGAGAAGGCTTTTGGGAATTAGGAGGCCTTCATCAACCATCACCGCGTCCATCATGATGTTTTATGCTCTTCTTATTCTAATGATTTGTGGTTATTTTTGATGATTATCGAGCGAATGCAAGCCTCGACAGTCTCTAACCAGACTGGGGTTTCCCGCCTCAATCAAGGCCCGACAGCGCCGCCATTCTCCAGGCACGCGCCCGCCCTCCCGCAACCAGGGACGAGACGGGCAGATGCCATTATTTGAGAAAATGGCAGGGATAGGGATGGCACAAGAGTCGAAAAGAGAAAACGGGCTATGAGATTTCCCGTCCTGCTACTTACTTATGGTTTGTATATGCTGATGTCTTCTGCTAGCTGAAAATCGTTGTCAATGTGAGAAGCATCATTTACCTATTGGAAACTGACATCTATTCTTTTACCCGGCTAAGCTTATCAACGTCCACCGACATTGCTTTTCCACTTGATAAGTAAATCAGTTCGATCTCATCCTCGGAAACGATCGACCCCAGAGAATAGCCCTCGTTAACTTCAGCGATATAGAGACTCTTATTATCCGAACCGATGGCGCCAGCAAACCCTTCGCTAGCTGCGGTTCCATTCTCGTTCTTATATATTAGATTTCCTGAGAAGATGCGGCCCTCCTGCTCTGTAATAGCCGCGACAAATGGTTCGTTTTGAGTCGCGTTAGAGTAACCGACTCCTGCATCATAACCGCCCCACGAAACGGTCCAGTTCCCTTTCAGATTCGGAACTTCTGCCACACAGACCCCTGTAGCAAAGAGGCTCAGTACTAACAAGGCTAAAAACAAAACTTTTTTCATGTGTACTAGTTATTGAGACACCTATTTAGAGCTTTCTTTTTTGCAATAATTTTATATAGTCTCCCATTACGACCAAGCTTATTTCCGGTTATCTTCCTCGCTGATCGAATAACTTGATCCAATACAGGTCAGCCAGGCAGTAGGCCTTCTTCGGACCGACGGCGATCTCCCTCGCAAGGTCCGACCGAGCCGCGCTCCCATGGGCCCGCGGGCCGCCCTGGCATCGCACCGCAAGTTAGTAGTAATGATCCCTGCCCATACAACGGCAGCAATCATGATCCTTACTTCCGAGAAAATCCTGGAGATCCATAAGCTGGTAATCAGCAATTTCGGTGGAACAGATGGCGTTCTTTGCCAGGGTACGGTCGATTATCTGGTCGATCAGATCAATGCCGAGCCCGATCTCTTCCGCAAAGCGGCTCTCGCTCTGCATATAGTAGCCAATTGCCACCCCTTCCTTGATGGAAACAAGAGATCAGCGTTTCAGATCGCCGAATTGATCTTAGGTTGCGAAGGGCGCGCCATCACTGCAGAAGAAGAGACAATAATCCGGATGCTGCTGAGAATCGCCAGCTATCAATGCCAGGTCGACGATGTCAAAAGTTGGCTCATGGAAAACACCGACCGGATCTGAATGCTCACATTTCGGCTAGACGCTTCATGAGTTTTTCATTGCGCCGCATGCTCTCTTCAAGGCGCAGTTTCTCTCCTCGGGTCAGACCATCCAGTTTATTTACTGATATTTCTTGCTCCTCCTTTGATCTTGGAGCGGATTGCCCGGACATGAACTTTATCATAGGCTTGCCGGGATTAAATAGCTTATTAACAGGCGATCTTCGCCTTGTGTGCATGCACGCACTCACCAGTTCGTCCATACGCACACGCTCGTCTAAGTGTGCGCGCTGGGCCCACGGCCCGCCCAGGCAGGCACTTCTGACCCTCGTGTCCACCGTTCGTTCCGGGCCGATAAAAACGAATCGATGACTTTATGGCAGGATAGATATGCCGCAAAGATATTTGTACCGGAATCGCCTTATCTTAGGTTATCTTATGCCGGAAACTTGACAATGACTATGAAGACCAGGAATATTCAGATTCTGACAGTTGGCCTGATACTTGTCTCTTTTCTCATGGGGGCATATCTTTATCCCTACATGCCTGAGAAGATGGCATCCCACTGGGATGCAAACGGCAGTGTAAACGGCTATATGCCCAAGTTATGGGCCTATTCTTGTTGCCGGTCATATCTACCATTCTCTTTCTGGCATTCATGCTCATTCCAAAGATCGATCCCCTCAAAGCAAATATCGAGAAGTTCAGAGGGCATTTTGATCTGTTCGTATTGCTGCTCTTCGTATTCCTGTTCTACATTTACATGCTGACAATGCTTTGGAACCTGGGCTACAGATTCAACATTATGCAGCTCCTGGCGCCGGCATTGGGCGTGATCATCTACTACTCCGGAGTCATGATAGAGAATGCAAAGCAAAACTGGTTCATAGGCGTCAGAACTCCCTGGACATTAAGCAGCGAGGTTGTATGGGACAAGACAAACAAGCTCGCAGGCAAACTCTTCAAGGTGGCCGGAGTTCTGGCAGTGATGGGCTTCGTCTTCCCCAAATATGCGATCTTTTTGATCCTGGTACCAGTGATACTGGCTGCGGTCTATCCGATTGTCTATTCATATCAAAAGTATCAGCAGGAGATAAGAGCCGGATCAAGAGTCTAGGCCTCCAAATCCTGGGCTATTAACGAGACTTTTAGTGTTCGTGCTCCAGGCTACCTGAATATGTAATGGCATCGATTGCATATCTTATTTTCATGCCGATGACTGTGCCGACACCCCCTCCAGGCACGCGCCCGCCTCCTATATGCACAAGCTCGCTCCTTCGAGCGGGCGTAGCCGCCTAGCACCGTGGTTAGTTGTAATGGTCCCGCTCATGGAGACGATCCTGGCTGCAACTACAATTGCAGCTGCAGCTGAAAATATGCTCTAATCCAGCGAGTTCTTCGTTGCCTCAAAAAAGAGATATAATTGCGAGAAAGGTTATCCCCGTACGATAGCCGCAATCTTATCATCAAGTTCTTCTGCAGCCTTTCGTAGCGTGGCATCCCCCTGGCCCTTTAGCTTTGCCAGATCCCGACGCATCGGTCCGAGGCGGAACGCCGCTTCCGGGCCAGGGGCTTCTGTTAGCGATGCAGTCTTTTGGAGCCTCTCCAGCCTCTGCATCATCGCATCCGGCTTTTGTAGCAGGTCCGAAAGCTCCTGCAGGGCCCTGGCAATTCGTCGGCCCCGGTCGGTCAGTTCCAGGTACCTGATCCTGCCCTCCGGCCGGGACTTGACCAGCCCCTGCGCCTCCAGCTCGGATAGGATGCTGGAGGTATGGGGAAAAGTGGAGTCTATATGCTTGGCAATCATTGCGGCATATGAAGACTCCGATTCCATCTCCCCTACAGCTAAGAGGGCAAGCACAGGCTTCTCCCGGAGGAAAAGCCTCTGCAATGGGTCTCTCTCTCGCATGAATAATTGCAGACGCTTAAGCTTGCTGGGCAGCGGCAGCTTGCAGTTGGGTCTGGGTTGGACGCACGACCGGAGCTGTAAGAGCCCCTGCCGGTAGGATTACGTTCACCGGCTTGTTGAAGTCATAATACAGATCGGTCGTCTTTATGCTGACCGAGACCGGAGGCAGCTTCATGGATTGCTTAAACATCTCCATCTGGCCGGTGCTGGAATTCAGGCCACCTATGACCGCTGGCGTCATCATGAATGTCGTCTGGCTCTGGTACTTCACAGGCAGGTAGGTCTCCTTTGAGATCCAGATCGTCTTCTCAATCTTTCCCGTCTCATTCAGCTCTGTTCTATTGACGGATGGCATGTACATGGGGTACTGGGTCAGCTTGGCAGCGATGCCTATGGCGGTATTGTAGAGAATATCGTAATCTCCGCTTCCCGTTACTATATTCAATTTGTAAGCATCGTCTCCATTGATCGTCTCTGAGCCGGCCTCGTCTGCCTTCGACTGGTTGAATGACTCGGCTATGGCCTTCACCTGATTATTCTTGCCCTGGCTCCAGATATCATTTGCGGACCTCGGGTCCTGTAGATGAGTCCAATTGCCGCCCTCATCCATCATGTAGGTCGAGTTTCCTATTTGATAAACAACGGCCTGTGTAGTGCTGGAGTTCGCAGGGAAGCCCGGCTGAACTACCAGGCTCTTTGTTGATCCATTTGCCTGGGCCTGGAAGCTTGATAGGTTCACGGAGGCTATAGTTGTGGCGCTTTCCGTAACTGTGGTCGTGTTCTCTGGTGCTGCATTCGCCCCGCCTCCGTTGAGCTCCAATGTCTGAGTGACGGAGCTATTGAGGCTGTAGCTGGTCAGGTTCTCTGCGGATGATATCGAGAGCGTCTTGAGATCTTCCGCACTCCTGGTTGTCCCACTAGATGTACCACTAGGGCCCTTCTCCGTGCAACCGGAGATGGCCACTGTGATCAATACGAGAACTAGTAATAATCGCTTCATGTCATCATCTCTAAATAATTTTCGAGGAGGATCGGATTCCCTCCTCATCTTTCGGGGAAAGGGGGGCTAATGGCTTAAATCCTTTCCGATTTCTTGCCTTCGGGCTGTATCTCGGGCCGTATACATTCGATGCGGTTCTCAACAGTGCTCTGCAGGCTTGAACTTCTCTCCTGTGATCAACTCGAAGATCTTGATGTAGATCCTGCCCGTCTCTTCCACTACTGCGGATGGAAGAGCCGGTATGGGCGGATCCTCCCGGCCGGCGTCCCGGGCCTCGTAGAGCTGATCTTTGTAGCCGGTCTGGCGGTAGTACTGGCGCACATACTCCTTGGAGAGGTCAACGAACTCTCCCTTCTCGTAGCTGGCCTTATCCCAGAAACGATCCTCGTCTGCCGTTCCATAGACGTCGATCACCATTATTTGCCGGTCTGTATCGAAGGCCAGCTCTTTCTTGCCGTCTACGTGTATGAGGCCGCGAGGAGCAACGCTCTTGCCGATGTCCTCATCGATCTTGAGCACGACCTCCCGGGCATCTTCATACTCCTGGGAGCTCAGCCCGGAGATCTTCAGGGCTTCTGCTTTCTTCAGCAGCCGGTCTGTCTTCTCGAGCTTTGTAGAAACCTCCAGGAAAGGCTCGGGAAGCGGCTCGCCGTAGACGACCTTATGTCCTGTGGAGAAGCCCAGAGACTCGGCCTGGACCTTCCCTTCCAAGACCCGATCATACAGAGAGCCCGCCACGTACCAGCGGCAGATCCATTCCAGGGGAATCAGGTAATTCCTGGACTTATCTGTAATCTGCTGCGGCTGAAGGATGTCCACCTTTTTGCAGATCATGCCTGCCGGGGCCTGGTACTCCAAAAAGTGGGTCTTGATGCCCATTCTGGCAGCTCTCTCAAACCAATAGACGCCCTCCCGGCAGAGGGTCTCACCCTTAAAGGGAATAAGATTGGGGATGATCTTGTCGAAGACGGAGATGTTGTCCGTAAACCGAAACTCCAATCGGTCGCCGAGGTCGTAGGCTTCCTTGACTTTGCCCTTCATCAAAAGCTTGCGTTCCATCGCAGCCCATGTATCTGGCAAGATAATAAACACTTTGCTTTTGCGGGTCTAATGGCTAATAGACCAGAAACGATTGCGGTGTAGATGTATCTGATTCGTATATTGAAATTTGAAATTATCGAGATGATGGCGCTTTAGGATGCAATGATTTGCAGAATTGAAGAATGGGGAACTTTGAGTTCTTTCCGGGTTTGAATTTGAAAAGAAAAAATGGATAAAAAGAGAGGTTATTAGTAGTCCTCTCCGCCCATTCCGCCCGGCATGCCGCCCGGCATTCCTCCAGGCATTCCGCCCGGTCCGCCGGACTTGGAGGCGATGACGTCGTCGATGCGCAGGATCATGACGGCAGCCTCGGCGGCGGAGTTGATCGCCTGGGTCTTGACCCGCAGGGGCTCGACAACGCCCAGCTTCAGCATGTCGACGGGCTTGCCTGTATCCATGTCCAGGCCTGCACTCTTTACGCCCTTCTCATGCTGGCTGCGCAGAGCCACCAGGGAGTCGATCTGGTCCAGCCCGGCGTTCTCGGCCAGGGTCTTGGGTATGATCTTCCATGGAGTCGGCGAAGGCCTCGATGGCCAGCTGCTCGCGACCGCCCACGGTTGCGGCATACTCCCGCAGACGCAGGGCCAGCTCTACCTCGGGGGCACCGCCGCCTGGGACCAGCAACTTGTCCTCGACGACAACGCCTACAACCCGCAGGGCGTCTTCCATGGCCCGGTTCAGCTCATCGACCACGTGCTCGGTTCCGCCTCGGAGGATAATGGAGACGGACTTGGGGTTCTCGCACTCTTCGACGAAGGTCATCTTCTCGTCGCCGATCTTTCTCTCTTCAACGAGGCCTGCCTTTCCCAGGTCATTTGCCGTCAGGTCGTGAATGCTGGTGACAACCCTTCCGCCTGTAGCTCTTGCCAGCTTCTCCATGTCGCTCTTCTTGACGCGGCGAACGGTGTAGATGCCGGCCTTGGCCAGGAAGTGCTGGGCCAGGTCGTCGATGCCTTTCTGGCAGAAGACGACGTTAGCGCCGGTCTTGATGATGGCGTCTACCATGCCCTTGAGCATGGTCTCTTCCTGGTCCAGGAAAGCCTGCAGCTGATCGGGCGATGTGATCTCGATCTTGGCGTCGACCTCGGTCTTCTCGATCTCGACGGCTGCATTGAGCATAGCGATCTTGGCGCCTGTGACTTTCTTTGGCATATTGGGATGGAGCCGGTCCTTGTCGATCACCATGCCGTGTACGAGCGCGGAATCGGTTATGCTGCCGCCCACTTTCTTCTCCACGGTGATGTTATCGGTATCCACGGACCCGTCATCATCCACGACTGCCTTCACGGCTTCCACAGCCAGCGTTGCCAGCTCGTCTCGGGCCGTGCCGGAACCCTTGCCGGTCATGGCGGTGATGGCGATCTTCTTCAGGAACTCGGCATCATTTACAGAGACGCTTACGGCGATGGTCTTCAGGATCTCCAGGGATTTGTCGGCTGCAGCCCTGTAGCCTGCTGCAATAACTGTGGGATGGATCTCCTGATCCAGCAGCCCCTCGGCCTGCTTGAGCAATTCACCGGCGAGGACCACGGCGGTTGTGGTGCCGTCTCCGACCTCAGCATCCTGGGTCTTGGCGATCTCCACCATCATCTTGGCGGCGGGGTGCTCGATGTCCATCTCCTTGAGAATGGTGACTCCGTCGTTGGTTATTACTACATCGCCAAGGTTATCGACCATCATCTTGTCCATGCCCTTCGGGCCAAGGGTCGTTCTAACGGCGCCGGCGACTGCCTTGGCTGCCATTATGTTCGACTTCTGCGCTTCGCGGCCAGCCGTTCTCTGGCTGCCCTCTTTGAGAATGATTATGGGTGATTGTCCACCGTATTGTCCTGCTGCCATTCAATTACCTCCAATGTTATGGGTTCAAAGTGAGATATCGGGTGTTTGAACTTCTATATGAAGGTATTCCTAAAAGGGGCTTTGCATCTAAAGTCGGTTCTGCAACTAAAGTCCAAGCAATCCAACAGCTCAAGTGAATGAACTTCTAGCAAAATTGTAGCCCACAACCTGACGGTGGTAATCCATGAGATGTACTAGAATGGATCAATCCTGAGTTCTTAAACTGAATTATCTTTTTATGATCATATTTTGATATTTGTTTCAATCTTGGTATTAATCTCTGACTTTAATGAGTCATCCGCTAGACCGATATACCCGATTACTTTTTCAAACGGTATCGTCGCAAGAACTCCCAATCTTATAACAGATCGATCCTTCAGCCCTGTGTTTATAAATGAGGGATGGGTTTTCTCGATCAAGATATCCGCTGAATCTAACGGCACTGGAATTCTCGAAGATATATAAGCTGCAACCATCTGGTTGGGTTTTGAATATAGAACAAGAGATGGCCGTTCTTTACTGAATACTTTTCTACCCAGGATTTTATCGAAATAAGGCCTTACATGTGGGAAATCTATTAAAATTATATCCCCCGATATAATATCTTCTTGGGAGGTGATCGCCCTAACACTCATCTAAATCGGACCTTGACATCATCGATTGTGTAGATGTCGGGCTCATCGTCAAGAAGATCGGAGATGACATCGTTGGACAAAGCCATAAAGGCTTCTTGATCTTCTAATTCTTCTGCATCGAGCCTCGGATGATCCATAGTCATAATATTCTTTTTTATGGTACTTAGGTCTATTGCGCTAGCGAACATCCCGTTTGGAAAATCGGCATGAATTGCAGACCAGCATGCACAGGCCATCACACTAGTTGCCGATGCTATATCTGTCCCTATTGACGGAACCGGAGTTTTAAACGTGTCTTTGATTGTATTTCCAAGTTCCTGCGAGGGGGTGCACTCTTCTAGCATGCAAGCGGAGGCAGTTCTAAAGACTATCAAGTAATTCCTCAACCTTTTTTTCAATTTCTGCCCTAGACGCGTCTGCCTCTTCCTGCGTTTTCACTTTTCCAAAGTTGTTCTCGTATAACTTGATATTTTGCAATAACCAAGTGACAATTGATCTTGCTTGTTGGGGTGGGATTTTGAGTGTAACTTCTTCAGTGTGTTCCAGTACATTCTTTTTATTTATTACAGCATCAATCGCACTGAGCTTCGTAGTAATTACGGTCATGCCTATATATCCGGGCCTAACTCCTCCAAAAATATAATCCGGCATGATTTCTCTATAATGTGGGGATTTGTACCCTGTTTGCTCTAATAATGTGCTGTCCTCACCCTCTGCCATAAATGAAGTAAACAGGGTATCAATCCTAAATAGATTTCGCCTCACCAGGTGTTGCACCTAAAGTATGAGACTTGCACTTAAAGTCGGATCAAAATGAGACTTTGGGTGCAAAGCTGGAAAGGACTTAGACCTTAAGTACTTCAATCACAAGGTATGCGCGTGTTGGATCTTCTTTCAAACAAGGTCGGAAGAGAGGACACGCTTGGAATGAAGTATATTAATCATGGCTTAGCTAATATTTTTGTTATCGAAGTCCTTTACTTGAGCGCCTATGAAAAATGAGCGGGGTTCGATTATTTGTTGTGACCTAAATAGTAAGCATCCTGGCTTACGGCATTCGCTGAAGTGCTCGAAAGTTATATAGCTTTACAATCTTTACAGAATCACCATGATAGCCGCAAAGCGTGTAGCTGTGACTGAGCCAGTATGGGCTGAGCTATCCGATCTCAGAAGACCGGGAGAGACCTTCAACCAGCTCCTCGAAGAGATGATCGAACGAGAGAAGAAGGCCCGTTTGATTGAGCATCTGAAGCAGATTGCGGATGTTGGCGATTTCGTGGAGCTGCCTCCTTGAGCCGCAAGGTGGTAATAGACAGAACGGTTCTGAAATATTTGTCAGAGCTTCCTGAGAAGAGCCAACGCCTCATTAAGGAGAAGTGCCATGCTCTTGCAGAGGATCCTTACCCGGGTCAGGGTGGCGATAAAGAGCTGTTGCATCTTGAATTCAAGTTCTATAGATTGCATATCGGGCGATCGTTCACGGTGTTTTATCAGATCTGCGAGGAGAACGAACTGGTCAAGATCCTGGAGATCGTAACCATCGGCAAAGCACATAAACTTTACAAGCGTCTTCGATGAAGTTGATTTGGCATAATGCCTATTCTAACTCTACGTATTCGAAAGCTCATTGGTCTCTTATGAGCTTCAGCGAGCCCGTCTTCTCCGCGCCCCTCTCCTCGTTCACTTCCTGGCGGATCATGTAGTTCAATAGCAAGAGGACGCAAATGTTCCCGCCAACCCCAGAAGGGCCAGAAACTGAGCTTTGTAGAAGAGGAAGACCTGCACCATGAATATCTGCACCAGAACCGCATTCTTGAAGAGCCGGTAGGCTTCGAGCCTGTGGCCTCGCATTTTTATGACGGCATAGATTACAAAGGCCGAGGCCAGCGTGGCCGACGCCAGGCCCGCCAGATCGAAGAACGAGAGCGTGGGAAAGATGGTATGCAGATCCACTCTCCAGCGCAGCTTGGCATAGAGCAAAAAGAAGTCCAGCCCCAGAGCGAAGGCGCACTGCAGGATAAAGAAGGATATCACCGCCTTCACGAACCACTCCTTTTTCATCAGCTTCCGGTAAAACCTTTGGACGCGATACTTGGTGGCGGTAAAGATGTCCGCCCTGGGAACGGGCACGGCATCAGTTGCATAGAGCAGCTCACGGAGAGCTTTCGTCACGGGATTGTTGGGAGAGCACTCTTTGAGCAGATCCAGCGCCCTTCTCCTCTCCCGGTGATCCAGATCCTCCAAGACCACCTCTTTGGCCAGCTCCAGGACGTTTATCAGTCTCTCCTGCTCCGAAAACCTGGGCTTGAGGACCAAGGCCTCAATCCCGAGATACAGCAAGACGAATACTATGTAGATCAGGGCCACTGTGGGCCGGTAGAAGTAGTTGTTATCGCCGGTTATGAACTTGCCCAGTTCGTCTATGAACGCTCCAAAGCCGAGGCCCCCCAGGGTTGCCGCCAGATAATAGGCCGACTTGTTGATGTAGCCCAGATTGATGACGAGAGCTATCATCATGAGCACTCCACCTAAAGCACATGGGCGATATGCAGGTTGCCCGGGGATAGGCTGGGGTAACCGGTCAAGGCCAGGAAGAAACGTATGCCCAAAACGGAAGCTACGGCTGTGACGAAGAATATCTCCAGCAGACTTCTTCCTTCCAGGCTGCGCACGAAGTGGCGGTTGAAGAGCTTCACCAAATATCTCCTATAGTTATATTCGTAGTCTCCGCGCATGCTTCTATTGTCTCCCAAGACGCGAAGAATATCTTGTGAGTGGATGATATAGCTTGTTGTGAGATATCAGAATATAAGGGTCGGCTATTGATAATTGAGTGTAATAATAACTTGGAGTGCCACTCCATTCCTCGAGAATTCATGTAAACACACTTGCCGCAAAAAAAACATTTGGCACTTTATTGAGAAGGCCTAACACAAGAAAAAGCTGAAATCAATTACGGGCTACAGCACCACCCTGATCAGTTCGTAATGACATTGCTTTGAATTCGTATTGTTTTAAATACTTGCTGCCAACTATCTATCTAATAGCAGGAGTTCAGTCCAAATGCATCTACCCGATGAAAGTGCAAGTCGCAGTAATATTCTTCATTGTTATCCTGATTGGATCTGCAACCTTTTTGAGATCTGCATCGGATCCAAATCAGCACTATAGCCCTCTGGAATTGACTGACAATAATGTCGCATCAGCCTTGAACAACAGCTCTCTCCTTATTCTCGACTTCTACTATCCTGGATGCGGCCCCTGCAAGGTCATGAACAATACCACCTCAGAGCTGGCAAGTGAGCTCAAGGGCCAGGCGAGATTTGCCAGGATGAACGTCCGGGATAAGGAGAACAGCCAAACGGTCCAGAAATACAAGATTTCTGCATATCCTACGCTTCTCCTTTTCGATGAGGGGATTCTGGTCAACAGAATAAAGGGCAGCGTCAGCAAATCCGATCTTCTGGCCGCGATTAAGGATCTCAAGCCCGGCCTGGATGTGAGCAATGTGAAGATCGTTCAGGAAGCCGCTTCACCAAAAGCGTTGCAAGCCTGCATGAACATGACCAAATCCGATAAACCTCTTCTGGAGGCCTTCATAGTATCCCGATGTCCCTTCGGCTTGCAGATGCAAAGGATCATGGCGGAAATGATCAGCAAATTGCCCCAAGCCAAGGATTATCTCAAGGTCCGGTACATAGGGTCTGTCTCCAATAACACCATAACCTCCATGCATGGCGACGAAGAAGCTCAGGAAAACCTCCGCCAGATATGCATCCGCGAAGAGCAAGGCAGCAAATATTGGGATTACGTGAGCTGCTATATGAAAGAGGGCAATTCCACTGAATGCCTGAAGTCTTCATCCGTAGATGAGAGGGCGCTAGGCGCCTGCATGAATGACAGCAGCCGCGGCCTGGCCTATGCCCAGAAAGACTTCGATCTGGCCAACAAATTCAATATAACAGGCTCTCCCACCCTAACTCTGAACAACAAGATAGCCAGCGAATTCGACTTTGCCACGAACACAACCAGTGGTCGCAGCCCCGAAGCCCTGAAAGAGCTATTATGCTGCGGTTTCAATAAAGAACCGTCCTTCTGCTCCGAGCAGCTCAACAAGACCCAGGCTATAACCATGTTTCAGGTCAAAGCGCCAACCACAACAGCTGCAGCACAGCAGACCATAGGTAAGATCATACCTCTGATCGGGCCGGGCACTAAGAACCCGCTCAGGCTATGCTGATCACTGACGATACCATAGATTCTGCCATCTCACAGTATCGTCCTTTGCTGGTTCTTGTAGGGTTTACGGATTCATGCGGCTACTGCAGATTGTTCAATGTCACAATCTCAGATCTCTCCCGCGAGCTTCAGGGCCAGATAGCCTTCGGGATGATAAACACGCAGAAGAACAATGAGACTAAGGCCAAATATAACATCACTGGCGTTCCCACCGCTCTCATCTTCAAGAATGGCGAGTTGGCCAACAAGGTAATTGGCAACAGCATAAATCAACTTTTGTGGCAAAACTGAAGGAGATCGAGCCCAAGCTAAACACCAGCAAAGTGAAGATCGCGAAAGCGGCCTCAACACCAAAAGCTCCGGCTAAACCCAAGCTGACACCCGAACAGGTCTGCGTCAACATGACCAAATCCGATCAGCCTCTCCTGCAGGCTTTTGTTGTATCCAAATGCCCCTTCGGATTGCAGGTGCAGAGGATCTTGGCCAATATCATCAATGAATCCAAAGATTCAGAAAAGTACCTGAAGGTAATGTACATCGGATCCCTGGACCGGGACAATAACACCATAAAGTCCATGCACGGCGCAGCGGAAGCCCAGGAGAATCTGCGCCAGATCTGCATCCGGGAGGAGCAGCCTGGAAAATACTGGGATTATGTGCGCTGCTACATGAGGCAGGGCAAATCGGCTGATTGCCAGAAATCAGTCTCTTTGGACGTGGATAAGCTGAATGCGTGCACCAATGACTCCGCCCGGGGCCTGGTCTATGCCCAGAAGGATTTTGATCTGGCCGACAAATACAAGATAACAGGCTCGCCCACCATGCTCATGAATGACAGGATAGTCAAGGAATCCGACTTCGCCACCAACACGACCGCTTCACGCAGCCAGGAAGCAGTGAAGGAACTGCTCTGCTGCGGATTCAACAAGGAGCCCTCATTCTGTTCCCTGGAGATGAATAAGACTCGTATGGCAACGATGTTCTCAACCAAGTAGTCCCATATTCACGCCAATCAAAAAGGGGGGAGCAATCTTCGGGCAGCGGGAGGAATGCGATAGGTCCTCCTGCTATAACCTTTTTCGCCAGAAGATCTTTCATAATTTTAGCTACTGACCATGGATGGTGTAGCCAGCATTCAGCACTTTGATCGCCAATCAGGCATTTTTTATGGTCGTCAATATAAAGTTCAACGAAAATCAAACTGCGTGCGGCCACCCCACCCTAAAGGATGGGGTATGCTTCGGGCCGCACGCCTTTACGCCCGGTTTTCTGGAATCCAGAAATCGTCGAGTTTTTGTTGCCCAGATCCCCTTGATCTGCACGATTGGAACTCCGCTTTCGGTTTCCCCTGAGACTCCTTAATGTAGTGCTTGATGGTATCAGCAGTCACATTCCCTACGGATCGAAAGAACTTGCCACTTGACCATAGGTTTCCACCCCAATAGCGTTTCTTCAATTCAGGATGAAGCTTGAACAACCTATGCGAACTGCCTCCTTTCAAATATTGAACGACTCTCGATAGAGAAGTGCTTGGGTGGAATTCCAAGAACAAGTGAACATGATCCGCTACAATTTCCATGGCATGAATTTTGTAGCCTTGCTCCATGCAAATATTTTTCAGGATCAACTCGCAATCCTTTTTAACTTGCCTATTGTAGAATATTCCGTATCGATACTTGGGCACCAGCACGATGTGGTAGGTGATTTGACCATAGCCATGGTTGAAACTGCACAATTCCAACGCTTATCACATCCTAGCCATAGGTGGGTGGCACCACCTGTGGCTAAGGTGCCAAGTAGAACCTTCATTTTAAAAGAAGCAACGTTTTATCGATTTAAGAGAGCACAAAGAACGGGCGAGGGTTCACTTCATCCCCGACCTGAAGGTCGGGGTATTCGTGACCCTCCGCGCTCCCGATGTAATAAAACAAAAATTAGCATAGGTGAATCTTTGATTCACTCCGCCAAATCCGATATCTGCAGATGGCCTCTAGGCTTCCTCAACAGGATAATAGTATTCGCCCTGATCTTTTTGCATTCTGTCCAGCCTCGACTCCGGTTTGTTCACCCTGGGCCTGCGGGTCTCCTCATCACGCCGGAATGTTATGCCGATCCCCTTGAGGAAGGCATTCATGCCCTCCCGCATCTCCAGAGGGGTGTGGGCTATTCCCAAGGTACCTGGAACGCCGTCAAAGACCATCAAACGCTCACTGAGCAGGTCGATCAGATAGATGTCATGGTCTACGACCAGAACGGTCTTCTCCGTGGACTCGGCGAACCGTCTCATGACCTTGGCGGAGAGCATCCTCTGCTCCACATCCAGGTGGGCGGACGGCTCATCCAGCAGATAGAGGTCTGCATCGCGGCTGAAGGCATGCGGTTATGGCCACACGCTGCAGCTCGCCTCCGGACAGCTCCGTCAGAGTCTGATCCATAAAGGGCTCCAGGCCCATGGGCTTCAGGATCTCCGTCTGGTAATAGCTGCTGTCAAAGTTGGTTGCCATGCTGCGGAGCAGCCTGCGCACCGTCATATCGGAATCTGCCTTGAGATACTGGGGCTTGTAGGATATCTTGAGCTGGCTCTCAAAACTTCCTGAAGTCGGCTTCTCCACCCCGGCCAGGATCTTGATGTAGGTACTCTTTCCGATACCGTTTGGTCCCAGTATGCCGACGACTTCTCCTCGCCGGATGATGCCGGGCTCAGCCTCCAGCCTGAAGGATGAGTACTGCATGGCAAATGCGTTGTAGTCAATCAGCGTCGGGATCTCCTTTTCAATTCGCGGAGCATGCACCTCGAAGCTGATGGCGGTATCCCGGAACCGCACATTCTCTTCCGGAAGGTTGCCGTGCAGGTACTGGTTGATTCCCACCCTCACTCCTTTGGGCCTGGTTATGACACCGTAGGCACCGGGCACGCCGTAAATGAGGTGAACGTTCTCCGCCAGAAGATCAAGCAGCGCCAGGTCGTGCTCCACCACCATGACCGCCTTTTCTTCGGCCAGGCTCTGCAGGATGCGGGCAGAGTTGATGCGCTGGTAAATATCAAGATACGGGCTGATCTCATCAAAGAAATAGAAATCCGCGTCGCGCGCGGCCGTGGCCGCTATGGCGACTCTCTGCAGCTCTCCGCCGCTGAGGCTTGATATCTCCCGGTCCATCAACTTAGAGATACCGAGCCGGGAGGTCAGATCCGATAAGGCACCCCGCTCATCGGTCTTTTCCAGGAGACCGGAAACCATTCCGGAATAGCTCTTAGGGATACGATCCACGTACTGAGGCTTGTAGGAGGTCTTGACGCCCTTGTCTGCTACTCGTTTCAGGTAATCTCCCAGGATGGAGCCGGCGAAACGCTCCAATACATCATCCCAGGAGGCATCTTTTCCCAGGTTTGGCCTGAGAATGCCGGAGAGTATGGATATGGCCGTGCTCTTTCCTATGCCGTTGGGGCCCAATATCCCTGTGACCCTGCCGTTCACCGGCACAGGCAAACCGTACAGTGCGAAGCCGTTCTGTCCATATCTATGGACCGGATCCTCCATCTCCTCGGGCAGGTTGGTAATGGTGATGGCCCCAAAGGGACATTTGCGCACGCAAATACCGCAGCCGACGCAGAGATTTTCGGTTATAAGGGGCTTGCTGTCCACAAAAACTATGGTCTCGTCGCCCGTACGAACAGGCGGACAGAAGTACTCGCATTCCTTCGAGCACTTTCTGGGCTGGCAACGATCGCGATTGATGATGGCTATCCTCATAGTTCACCTCAGTTGAGAAGGAGCGTCCATGTAACCAACCAGAGGTCTACGACAATGAACTCCACATAGAGCCAGTCTTTGGTTTGAAAGCTCGCCGCGTCTATATTCAGGATAAGAATAGGTGAACCTCTGGATGATGGAAGTGATAAGGATTACCGACATCATTACAAAATGCCAGGGGAGCTCGCCTATTTGCCAGTTGTTGGTGCCGAGTGCACCTGCTAGAAAATAGCAGGCAAATCCCGCAATAACCCCCAGGGCGGCGGCGTATACGGTCTTCGTTATTCCATCTATGCGGTCTTTTCTGCGGTCGGCTGCACTCTTGGGCTTGGGCTTTGGCGGCGCTTTGGCGATACGTTCATTCTGTTTTTCCTGGGGTCCTGCCTCTACCCCCTGGACTTCCTTGTTACCAGCCTTCTTTTCTTTCTTGGCCATCGAATCTTTGGATTGCATTATATGATAATAGCGTTTTGGTCCGGGAAAAATCCAAGTACTATAACTTTCAAGAGCCAATCATTGTGCATGTCGTAGCGGATGCTTCGGTATTCATCTGGGGCAAAAGGCCTGAGGGGGAGCTGATCACAGTCCCTGCAGTTGAGGCGGAGCTGAAGGATATCAAGGCGAAATCCAGGCTTCTTCATCTTCGAGGCAAGGGTGGAGAGCCCAACATCCCAGGCGCTCAAAGCAGCGCGGAGTGCAGCAGCAGAGACGGGCGACCTCAGAGTTCTGTCCCATGCCGATTTGGAGGTCCTGGCCAAGGCCCTGGAGTATAGAGCCGTTCTTGCTACCGACGATTATGCTCTGCAAAACGTCGCCCTTCACCTCGGCTTGAAGATCGAGCCCGTAGGACAGCCCCGGATAAAAAGAAAGCTAAAACATGTACAGAGGTGCCAGGGCTGCGGTCATAGCTTCGAGGGAGAAGCATGTCCTGATTGCGGAACTCCTGCCCGAAAAAAAAGAGGTGCATAAGATGAAGAATATTGAGACTTTGATGAAGAAAGCAACGGAACTGAAGTCGGAAGGACTGGTGGAAGGCCAGATCTCAGAAGAGCTGAATGTCTCAAGCGAGACCGTGACCTGGCTTCTTACCCATGCTGAGACGAGCGAGCACCCCGGGGCCCAAGGATATCTCCGTGAACTGGTCTATGATCGGCAAGTGCGCCTTTAGGCTGAACCATATCTCTCAAGCCCTATCCGATGCCATTTATGAGACCTTATACTCCAACGATTGCGGTGTGGATGTAGTGGTTGGGCATAGCTCTGAGCGGTCTTGCCATTGGCGAGCATGGTGGCCACTGATATGGCCGCCGATCTGGCGGTTTACACCCCAGTCAAGCAGATGCTCTAAGATGGAGAGCAAGAAGCTGCGCGGGAACCTGAGCTGCGAACTTCTCGGATGTCAAGGACAAGGAATGCATCATCATCGATGACGTGGTGACCTCCGGCCGACTTTGGAAGAGACGGTCGAGTATCTTGATGAGCGCGGTGCCAAGATCAACGCCATCGCCGTCCTAATTGATAAGAAGGGAGCGGATGAGATCGCAGGTGTGCCCTTGGTCTCGCTCTTGAAGGTCATAAGCGTGAACTAGAGACCGAAACTGCTAGCGCATGGCCGGAATGCTGGCAGGCCATTCAGCTTTCTTTCCTGAGACTGATTCTTTGTTCTTTTACTGGTCTATTTACCATCTGTTGCCAAGCATACATCTCAAATAGTAGCCTGGAATCAGCATTCTGGTGACCTTTAGAAAGCCTTTTAGCATTCCTCGGTATTCCTTTGGCAATCCCGCTGATTCACATGTTCTCCGAAGATGAGTATCGATTGGACTTCTTCGCGGATGGAGGGTTCCAACGTAAGAAGTGCGAGAAATGCGGCAAATTCTTCTGGACCAGGGACGGCGCAAGATGACCTGCGGGGACCCGCCCTGCGATCCTTACACTTTATCGGCTCGCCCGTGTTCAAGCGCGAGCATAGTCTGGACGAGATGCGCGAGCACTACCTCAATTTCTTTGAGGCAGAGGCCACACGCGCATCAAGAGGTATCCTGTTGTGGCCCGCTGGCGTGACGACATCTATCTGACCATCGCATCTATCGCCGACTTTCAGCCTTTTGTGACCTCTGGGCAGGTTCCGCCGCCGGCGAACCCCCTGACCATCAGCCAGCCCTGTATCCGCCTGGACGATCTGGATTCCGTAGGGCGAAGCGGGCGGCATCTCACGACCTTCGAGATGATGGCTCACCATGTATTCAACACCAGGAAAAGGAGCATTACTGGAAGGACCGGACTGTACAGTTATGCGATGAGCTACTGGTAGGCCTGGGGATGGACCCCCTGGCCGTGACCTATAAAGAAAATCCCTGGGCAGGCGGAGGCAACGCCGGCCCCAGCGTGGAGGTCATGATCGGCTGGCCTGGAGCTGGCGACGCTTGTCTTCATGGATCTGAAGGCAGCGCCTGGCGGGCCCGTCGAGATCAAGGGCGAGCGCTATGAGAAGATGAACAACTACATCGTGGACACCGGCTACGGCCTGGAGAGGTTCGTCTGGGCCTCCAAAGGGTCGCCCACGATCTATGATGCCATCTTCCCGGATCTGGTGAGGAAGGTGGCCGACCTGGCAGGTGTCGAGCACAATCTAGGGGACCCGGAGTACGCCGAGATCTTCGCCCAGAACGCCAGGCTGGCGGGCATGGTGGATCTGGATGAGTACAGCATGAAGGATCTGCGAGCGAAGATTGCGGGCAGCATCGGCATATCTCCTGAGAAGCTGGAGAAGACCATCGAGCCCATGGAGACGGATCTATGCCGTGGTCGACCACACTCGGTGCCTCGCCTACATGCTGGGCGACGGAATAATTCCCTCCAATGTCAAGGCCGGCTACCTGGCCCGCCTGGTTATCCGCCGCACTTTGAGGCTGATGAAGGAGCTGGGCATCTGCTCTGCCGCTGGCGGAGCTGGTCGAGATGCAGATAGCGCGGCTGGACTATCTCCGACTGGCAGGAGCGTTTTGTCACCATCAAAGAGATCCTGGACCAGGAGGAGCAAAAATACGCCGAGACCCTGGAGAAAGGCAAGCGTCTGGTGAAGAAGACGGCCGAGGGCTATGCCAAGAAGAAGCAGCCCATACCGCTCTCGGAGATGATCTCCCTTTACGATACGCACGGCATTCCTCCTGAGATCGCCAGGGAGTCGGCGGAGGAGGTGGGGGCAACAGTGGAGCTGCCGGATAACTTCTACTCTCTGGTGGCCAAGAAGCGCATCAGGGCGGAGACAGAAGATGTCGTCAAACTCGTTATCCCCGGCAAGACAGAGCTGATGTTCTACGAGCATCCTTTCGAGCAGGTCTTTGAGGCGCAGGTTTTGGATGTGGTGGAGGGCTCGATCATCCTGGACAGGACGCTCCTCTATCCCGAGGGAGGCGGCCAGCCTGCCGATCACGGCACTCTGGAGAAAGGAGGACCGGATCTTCCGGGTAGTTGATGTGCAAAAGTCGGGAGACGTTGTGCTGCATAAGCTGGAGAGAGCCGGGCAGGCCTGGAGAAGGGCGACCGCGTCACGGGAAGGGTGGACATGCACCGCCGCCTGGCGCATGCGCGTCACCATACGGCCACGCATCTCGTCCACGACTCAGCGAAACGCGTTTTGGGCAAGCACATCTGGCAGGCCGGAGCGCAGAAGAGCGAGGACCGGGCGCGTCTGGACATATCCCATTACAAGCGGATCACGGATCTGGAGCTGAAGGCCATCGAGCTGGAGGCAAACCGGCGGGTCATGGAGGTCGCGCCCATCGAGACCCAGTTCCTGCCGCGTACTGAGGCCGAGAAGCTCTTCGGCTTTGAGCTCTATCAGGGAGGTGTGCCGCCGGGACGATGATCCGGGTGGTCAAGGTGGGCAGCGATATCGAGGCCTGTGCAGGAACGCACGTCACCAACACCGGCATGATCGGGTCCATCAAGATCCTGCGTGCGGAACGCATTCAGGATGGCGTGGAGAGGATAGAGTTTGCCGCAGGCGAGGCCGCCGTGCGAGCCAGCCAGGGAAGGGACGACCTGCTCTACTGGAGCTGCAGATGTCTTGCGTGTGCCGAACGAACAGCTCCCCAAGACTGCAGAGCGTTTCTTCGGAGTGGAAGAGCCAGCAGAAGGAGATCGAGCGGCTGAAGGAGGACCTGGCAGAGGCCCGGCTCAAGACGATGACAGTCGGAGGCCGAGACCATCGACGGCCTCAAGATCGTGGTGCAGAAGATGGGCAGTGCCGATATCGAGGCGCTGCTCAAGGCTGCGGCGTCTGCTGGCAGAGCAGGATCTATGTGGCACTGCTGGGCAGCGAAACAGGCAAGCTCGTGGCTGCTGTTGGCAGGTCCGGTTTGGACAAAGGCATCAAGGCCGGGAGCATAATCAAGGCCGCTGCGAAAGCGTTGGGCGGAGGCGGCGGAGGCAAGCCGGACCTGGCCCAGGGCGGAGGGCCGAACGTGGAGAAGCTGGACGAAGCCCTGCAGGCGGGAAGAGAGGCGATGAGGGCAGGGGCGTAAGACCTCTGTCTTCAATTTTGCCTTTCAAATATTTTAATTTTTTTTTTAGGGTTTTTCGGCTCTATCGAGTTGGTAAAGGAATGCGTGGCTAATCATTGCGTTTCTCTGCGAACTCTGCGCCTCTGCGGTCAATATTTCGTAGTTTAATAATCAAACCACGGGTTTACAGAATAAAACCACAGAGGCGCAGAGCGCACAGAGGACGAACGAACGGAGACGAACTATTTCATACTGAGAAAATATGCTTTCTTTTCAAGTGCTGGTAATAAGTGCAATTTCTACAAAGTAAATGAGAAGCCATCCTCCGTTTTCTGAGCTATCGCTCTACATTTATTCAAAATTAGCATCAATGTCGATCTTTCCATGATGAGATCGTGAAGCCTGATGGAACGGATCAATCAATCCAAAATAATGGTAGGCAAAACCGTCATCCAGGGAACAAGACGTTCCGTGCTGAGCACATCTGGGTCCTGGCTACACGGCACCACCATAGAGGAGTCCGAGGGATATCCCGGCCTGGTGGAAGAGATATCGATGAGAGCGGAAAAATGAGCCCGATTCTTCCGGGATATGGAACGAATTGAGAAGGAGGCCGAGTTTGTGGAGTTTCCGTGGTAGCTATCGGCTGGTTATCAAGAAGAAAGCTTTGGAGTTCGTCCGCGAGTTGCCTCCCAAAAAGTCAGAGGCTGATCGTTGAAAAATGTAAAACACTGGCAATCGATCCATTTCCAGGGAAGGGCGACAAAGAGATAATCCAGCGAAAGAACCACGAAGACATTTGTCGCTTGCATATTTCAAGATCTTATACCGCCTTTTATAAGGTAAATAAGGACGAGAAGAGGGTTTTGGGAATCCTGGAGATCGCAACTATCGAGCAGGCGCATAAGATCATACGGTCGATTCTGAGAAAACGTCCCCTCACGTACTCAAGTCCTCTTCTGATTCATATACCGGATGACATCTTCATCGCTGAGTTGAGGAAACTGCTCGTAGTGCTCTCCCACTGCCATGAAGTACTCCGGCACATCCAGAGCGACTAACTCGTCGGCCTCAGCTCGAATTCTTGCGGCAGCGTCTGGAGAGGAGACGGGAACCGCCACAACGATCTTCTTGGGGTGGCGGTTCTTCAGCACCATGATGGCCAGCAGGATGGTAAGGCCCGTAGCCACGCCATCGTCAACAATTATGGCCACCTTTCCTTCTGCTGGGATGGGCTCCCGGCCTGCCAGATAGACCTGCCTCCTCCTTTTGGCCTCTTGCCTCTCCTTTTCTGCCTGAGCCCGGAGCCACTCCTGATCCAGGCGAGAAGCGCTGGCTGTCGCATATCATATCGCCTTCCTCGGCAACAGCGCAGACGGCACACTCCTCGTTTCCCGGGTAGCCGATCTTTCTGGTGATGAGCAAATCCAACGGAGCATGGAGATAATTGGCGACAACGTTTCCCAAAACCACGCCGCCCCTGGGCAGAGCAAAAACAACGACATCATCGGACTCATACTTGGCGAGAGCTTTTGCGAGCAGTCTTCCGGCTTCGGCTCGATCCTTAAAGCGCATAGCTATATTATAGCGGCTGAGGGCATAAATTTTTGGTTCCTTGCTTTTTTGCATGGGTCCGACGCCGGTCTCAGGAATCCGACATTTTTCGTGATCCTCGACGAATATTGAAAGACGCAGAGTTCGCAGAGATGTAGAATTCACCATTATATTATGCAAAAAGTCATGGCTGTATCCTGACATTGGAACTCTCGATTAGTTCTGCAGCTTAACCGCCGTCGCTCGGCCGGCCGCGGCCTTGAGCGGCGCCCCAGGCACAGCGCGGGAGGCCCGCAGGGCCGACTCGCGGGCACCCCGGAAGAATGCGCTGATGCTGTCCTTGCCTACATCTACGAAGTCCAGTCTGCATTTCAATGACATTAGCATATCTCTTATCTACACGCAAAATTTTATTTCACTACTTCTTTCGGGTCCCGCGCGGTAAAACGCGCTCGGTAACGGGGCCCGACTTATGGCCGTGGCGGCCCCCCTAACCCCGCGGCCGCGGGGAACAATCTATGAAGCTCTAGCCATATAGTCGTCTCCGTTCGTTCGTCCTCTGTGCGCTCTGCGCCTCTGCGGTTTTATTCCGTAAACCCGAGGTTTAATTATCACGCTTCAAGTATTAACCACGTAGCCCACGGAGTTCGCAGAGAAACGCATAGAGGAGTCCAACATTCCTTTATCGACTCGATATAGTCGAAGAGCCAAATTTTGGGTCTCTCTTTTTGGACAACCTATATCAATTCTCAAAGCCCTAACTGTTCCATGCGCATTAGCGAGTCCGAGTTTGGCGCCTATATCGGCAAATATAACAAAGTCCTCTACCTCTGCCACCGCAACGCCGATCCCGACGCCATAGGCAGTGCTTTTGCTCTTTCCCGGGCTTTCGGCGGAACAGTAGCTGCCGTTGATGACCTGAGCCGCACTGGAGAGGCCGCCGCCAGGATCCATCGGAGCCGAGGTTCTGATAAACCCGAGTGCAGATGCCTACGACCTCGTTGTTGTGGTGGACACATCAGTCCGCCAGCAGTTGGGCGAAATCCTGCCGGAAAACTATGCCCTGGTAGACCACCACCTGGACGAGGGATTGCTGGATGGGGCGGAGTTCTACATTCAGAAGCCCTCCAAATCCACGGCCGAGATTGTCTGGACGATCCTAAAAGAGAACGGGAAGACGGAGATGCTGAGCCGGGAGATGGCGCTGGGCCTTCTGGTGGGCATGATCTCCGACACCGGCCGCTTCAAGAGGGCAACGCCTGAGTCTTTCCGGACGGCGGCCGAGCTGCTGGAAGCAGGCAGATTCGATTATGACGAGGCGCTGCAAGCCCTATCTGTTCCCCAGGACATCTCCCAGAGGATAGCCGTCCTCAAAGCCACCTCCCGTTCCAAGATCGAACGCCAGGGAGAATGGCTGGTCGCCAGCACTGAGATTAACTCCTTCGAGGGCTCCGCGGCTATGGCGCTGGTGGATCTGGGTGCAGACGTGGCCTTTGCCGCCGGCAGGCACGGCGACCGGGTTCGCATCAGCGCCAGGTCCAGTCGAGCCGCAGTCAGAATGGGATTGAACCTTAACGAACTTATGGGAGAGGTCGGCCGGGCCCATAACGGCGATGGTGGCGGCCATAAGGCTGCAGCCGCCCTGGAGGCCAGAGGCGAGCCGCAGACCCTCTTGCTGGAGTGCAGAAAAAAAGTGGCGGAAAGGCTGCCCTGAAGCCAGCCTTTCCAAAGCCGGTATTCGAGCGTTAGCGTATTCGAGCCCTTTCGAGCCTTTTCAAGCCTTGCGCATTCTCTGTGCTGCCTTCTTCAAAGCTTCAATGCCAGGCAACGGCTCGCCTGAGAGATAGGTGATGCTTGCGCCTCCACCCATGCTTACGTGGGAGAATTTGGACTCGAGGCCGAGCTGGTCGATGGCGGCTATGCTGTGCCCTCCTCCGACAATGGAGTAGCCTGATTGCGTTGCCGCTTTTAAGAGCTCTGCTGTGCCCAGCCGGAACTTTTCCTGCTCGAATATGCCAGTTGGCCCGTTCGTAACGGTAACCCTGGCGTCCTTCAAGTCCTTGGAATAATTGACGATGGTCTCAAGACCAATGTCGGCTATGGGCAGATCGGTGGGAAGCGTATCCACAGAGACCTCGACACGCTCTCCATTCTTGTTTAGAGCTACATCGACGGGCATGGCAATCTTTCCGGGATAATCTTTGAGCAGCTTTGCTGCGATTGGAATCTGCTCCAGGTACTCCTGATCCTCCACGAACTTGCGGTTGGCGTCCCCTACATCAATGCCTGCCGCCATCATGAAGACTGTCGCAACGACACCGGAGGTGAGAATCTTATCAGCTCCGCCGCGACCAAGAACGTTTTTGGTGACTTTGATGGAATCGTCCGCCTTCGTGCCGCCCAAAGAGAAGACCGTTGGGTGCTCATTCCCCTTCATACCCTTATCCAGCGCCGTGATCTCCTTGTCCATAAGAATTCCGGCAATGCTAGGTAGCACCTCTGTGAAGCCGACTACGGAACAGTGGGAGCGATGTGAAACGGCAAAGGCATCGTTTATGAAGAGATCGAATAATGGCGCCAGCTTCTTCACCATATGGCTCTTGGCATGATCTGCGGGCGTGCGGTTCATATTCTCTTCTGCATAAAAGCGGGTGTTCTCCAGAAGAATGACCTCTCCCGGTACCAGGGATTTTATTGCCTCTCGGGCATGGGATCCGAATATGTCATCAATATAGACGACATCGCGGCGCAAAAGCCGCGTCGCCTGGCGGGCATGAGCCTCTAATGTGGTGTAGTCCTTCTTTCCGGCCCGGCTTTGGTGCGCCATGAGGACCACCCGGCAGTCCTCCAAAGCGCGCAAAGTATCTAAATGGCTTTTGATGCGCTTATCATCCAGGATATTTCCGCTGGGGTCCATGGGAGAGTTGAAGTCCACTCTTACCAGGACCCGTTTATTATCAAGTATGACATCATCCATTGTGAGATAATCCTTCAACTAGAGTTCCTCCCGGTGTGTGTGGTTAGGGTTGATGGAAGGAATATATAGTCATTGCTAATTTGGACGGCTGAAGGTCGACGTCTTCTGCGGTCCCTGGCGGAAGATGCCGGACCTTCCATAAATCGATGAGTTTTGCCAGCAATCAGGATTATGATTGATCGCATTGTTAATTGAGCATGTCTATGCTCTTCTGGTTCTGTTCCGAAGCTCATCTGCACCCATTAGAGTCGCCTGGGCATGTTTCTGATATGGAGGAACATCGCCAGAGCCATGAAGATCACCGTAAATACGGCAATGCTGCAAAGTCCAGCAGGATGGGATGATAGCTATTCCCTTGAATCGAGTAACGCATCAGATCTGTCATATAGGTTAGTGGGGAGAACTGGGAGATTGTCCTGCCCCAGGGCGGCATCTGCTCGATAGGTATGAACACACCGCTTATGAAGACTAGCGGGAATTTGACAAGGTTTGTGATCATCATTATGTTCGAAGGCAGATTCGTCGGTGGTGTGGAGAATAGCAATCCCAGGTATGAGGCGCAGAATGAGGACAATAGAATCGCTGCCGCCAGGACGATCGGGCTGAAGATGTGAATCCCGGCTATGAACCCCAAGGCGAGAGGAACCAGGGATATGATTATCCCGAAAATGAATGATGACAAGGCATCGCCCAGGAGAATTGCCGGAATCGAGATGGGCGCAGAGATCAACCGCTCAAGTGTCCGCTCTCTCCCTTCCCAGGGGAGGATGACCGGCGAGACCGCTGTTGCCGTGAAGAAGAGCGTCATGCTGAGAAGCCCGGATAAAAGGAAATCCATAGGCATGCCGCGACCAAGGAAGAACGCAAGAAATAGAAATAAGGGAAAAAGAATGCCATAGATGAGCACGGGACCTTTCAAATAGTAAATTCTGATATCCTTCTCCGCTATCGCAAGAGCTCGATTGAATTGGCTGCTGGAGATCATTATCTGGCCTCGGTATAAGCAACAAACACGTCTTCTAATGAGGGCGATATTGTAGCAAGACTCAGTATCTCAACATTTTTTGATCTTGAATAGTCCACCAGGCTATAGATAACTCCTGCCGGCTCTTTTGCATAAAGTCTGAACTTGTCTCCCATCTTCTCGACAGACTCTATTCCTGGTAGTCCGGATAGTTCGTTCTGAGGTACGTCTTTGTCAAACGACACCTCAACTGAATGCAGGCTTTCAATACGTCTCTTCAGCACTTCGGGCCGGTCGATGGCCACAACCTTACCCTTATGCATTATGGCGATTCTGCTGCAGAGCTGATTTGCCTCTTCCATATTGTGGGTCGTCAGGAGAAATGTTACTCCTTTGGCATTGAGATCGGCTACAATGCTACGAATCAAACGGGAGCTCTGCACATCCAGTCCGGATGTCGGCTCATCCATTATCAGAACCTGTGGCTCGCTTATCAAGGCCATACATATCTGAAGACGCTGTTTCATTCCTTTGGAAAAGCCTTTCACGGCAACTGTTCTCTTCTCATAGAGGTCGAACCGTTTCAGCAGATCCTCCGCCCTACTCTGTCGCACCATCTTTTCAAGCCCGTAAAGCTTGCCCATGAGCATCAAGTTCTGCCAGGCGGAGAGATCGATGTAGGCATTGGAGGTCTCAGGAAGAACTCCCGTTATTTGTTTTGCGTTTAAAGCCTCCTTCTCCACATCATAGCCCATTATGCTGACCCGACCTGCATCAGGTTTGATAAGGCCCGTGATCATCCGCACTGTGGTAGTCTTGCCAGCTCCATTGGGACCCAGAAAGCCGAATAACTCACCCTGCTCCACAGTGAAGTTTATGTGATCCACTGCAGTAAAATTGCCGAATCGACGGGTCAGGTCTTCAACAACAATTGCATTCATGACCATCCTCTTCCTGGTCCCAACAGACAGATACCGCTCTAAAATTCTCCCTTGATCTCTTTCAATTCTTCTTCGACACCATCCAGCTCGCACCTCAGCGATTCCCTGTACTCCTCAAGCTTCTCTATTTTTTCCTTTTTACTCAAGAATCTTCGTCTCACACAGCCACATGTTCCGTGATTGTCGGAATGATGGTTTCCGTGGAGCATGGCCATAGCATGTAACCCTGGTTTTTCTTTGCAGGCACACATCTCACCCGCGCCGGATTGACAGGCGCCTTGGGTCAGAGTCACAGATTCGTTACCCTGTATATCTTTGCAGCACATCTTATTCCACCACTTTTTCTTCTAATAAATCAATCACAATTCGAAGGATTTTCAGCTTCCACACCTTCTCCGGTGTGCCGCCCTTGACCTCTCTGTAGGAGGCCAGCTCAATGATTCCAGCACCCTTAAGGGCAGAAAGATGATAGTAAAGCCCAGCCAAGGTCAAGCCTGCCTCCTCGAACTTGAGTTCTTCATAGATCTCTTTCGAGCTCTTCTCGCCCGTGCCTATGCAATCGATGATAGCCCACCGTGTAGGGCAATGCAGGGCCTGAATGTACTTTCGAATGCTCTTCATCCGTTCGGGGATATTCTGACCTTCGCACATTATCTTTGCCTTGAATAGTTAAGTATTCTACTGTGGTATAGTAGCGTTCCATTATAAAGCATTTTGGATGTGGTGTGTAGGTCATCCATTACTCGCATCAAGCTAAGTGTCAGGATAGCCGAGGTCACAGCAAGGGCCCGGATCAAGGCCAGGCCATAAGAAAAAGGCTTGATTTTAAAAGTGTTATGTAGCTCGATATTTAGGGAGGCATGATTATCACCTTCCCAAATAACCTGCAGACCCAGAACCCGAGGAAACCTGTTTCTGAGCGCTCATATTTTTCTGACTCAATCTAACCGTCTGTCTGGACGTTCAGTCCTACTCGTCTCTGCTTCTTCGTAGCTCCTGCAACGCCTCGATCACTCCCTGCGCATGCTCCTTCGACCTTGACCTTCCTCCAGATGCGGGCAATCCGCCCTTTCGGATCGATGAGAAATGTGGACCTTACCACGCCAAAGCTTTCCTTGCCGTACATCTTCTTCAGAGCCCAGGCACCGTATGCTTCTGTGACCTTATGGTCCTGGTCGCTGAGCAGCAATACTTGCAGACCGTGCTTTTCGGCAAACTTCCCGTGGCTGGCTGGCGAGTCGCGGCTGATTCCAACCACTTCTGCTCCCAATTCATGCAGCCCCGGCAGGGCAGCAGTGAAGTCCACCGCCTCTCTGGTGCACCCGCTGGTATTGTCCTTGGGATAAAAGTAAAGCACCATCCATTTTCCCTGTAGCTTTCCAGGCAAATCTCCTGATTGCCAGCACCGGGCAGGCAGAACGCCGGTGCCGCATCTCCAACTTCAACCATAATTGAGCCTCTCTTTTTCGATTAGCATCTGCTTCTCTTCTCTTCATGATAAGCTATTTCCGGAAAAATATCTGGATTACGGGAGCATAACAGCCTCGTCATGCTCCTTTGGGCAATAGGCGCCCGGACTTCCGGACTTCTAGGCCCCGCCCTCCATTGCCATAACTCCCTCTCCTGTAGCCATGTTGTGCTTGGCGCTGTTGTCGGTGGTGTCGGCCATAGCCCAGATTATGGGCACCTGTTGGCCGGGAACGAAGGCCTTGTCGAACTTATCTCCAGTATTCATCTTTCTCTTAAGCTCGATCACTGTATTGCCGCCTTTTTCGCTTCCGCCGGACTCCAGGATGTCGTAAGTTCCACCCAGCAAGGTATCGTTCTCATGCGGGCCGTAGTTGCCGGTGCAGTTCTCATCGAGGACGGTCGCTCTTCCATTCTCGACTGAGCCAATGATGATATCGGCATCCTTCATCCAGACTGTCGGCTCAAAGCCTAAGGAAACCCAGCCCCGGGTCGTGCCGTTGAGTGCCAGGTAGAGATACTCGGCATCGTTCTTCCAGGACAGCGTCATGGTTCCGCCGGAGTAGCCGTTGCTGGCGGGTGCCTGCAAGGTCATGGTTCTGGCATATTCGTTTGCTCCCACAACGCCATCCGGCTTCCATTCTTCTGATGCCGCGGTCGTCTTCACCTTGGGTCCCGCTTGCGGTTGGATGCATCCGCAAAATAGGACCATAATTCCCAGAAACAAAATTATTAAAACCGGCTTCATTTAGAACACCATTCTTATCATCCTGCAAATTCCAGAGATATTTAGGCGGTCTGAAGATATCAGGCTATCGAAGCGATGTGAATGGATTTTGCGAATGGGTTGGGAAGGTAGGCATAAAGAGATTAGGGCGCCGGGTTATTGCGCCCCCTCGGGCCAGGTACTCGACCATCCATCCGGCATCCCCGCAGAGCATGGGGATCGTGCTCCACGATCTGGAAGAAAGGACACAAAACACGACAAAGAATCGGTTATCTATATATCGGCCTATGTACATATGAGATCTTGAATGGTAATAGTTGGAATCGCGTTGGCTGTCGCTGGTGTTGCTCTGCTGAATAAGATACTGAAGGGAGGTATCTGGCCGTCCACGAACTCAATGAGAGGCGGGCATGAATCCAAGGGACAGATCATCGAACTCGATGAGTATGAAATCCTGGACGAAACCGAGGATCGAGCATCTGAAGGCTACAAAGTAAAGATCTTCGACGGCGATAATTAATAAGATATAGCGTTGCCTCGGAAGTCCAAAATCATCCATCGCAGCAGGCACTCTTGCTTGGAAACATCGGGCTTTGAATGTTCTTAGATTCTGGATTGGAATTCTTGTACGATGCCTTGTTTGCTCATGTGGAGCAGAACCTCCTATTGTTGTGCTTTCAAAGGGTTTCTGAAGTGCTTCTGCCTTTCGTAATGAGAATACCATCGCCCGTCCGCGCCTCTCTATGGCGATCTTGTTCTCACGACCCAACCAGCCCAATGCGCCGTAGACCAACTCGCGCCTCAAGCCTTTTGCCTTCACAATATCACCGATAACGCTAGGACTATTCTTATTGAGTTCTTCCCATACAATTCCAGCATCTACACCAAATACCGCTTCAACCGTTGGTTCTATCATCTGCCACACCTTTGTGATACATATACCGCATTCAAGATATAAAATAAGAAAGTCCTGCATCAATGTACAGAACGAATACACCAGGTATGCTTTTTGGGTTTGCAGAGGTATAGCGAACCGTAGACGGGTGGAAGGCATCTCGCCAATGCATTCATAGCTACCTTATCGATAATAATAAAAATACTGATTAATATTTCACTAGTAACTTCAGTACGATCCGTCCAGAATAAGGGTCAGATCTACACATAATCGTCTATATGATTCTTAAAGAGTGTTCTGTGAGTCATGAGATGGGTTACGAAATATCTGCCCACAATCACGGCTGCTTGCATCCTATTAGCCGTTATGAACGCGGCTTTAGCCGTGGGTGAAGATATTTCGGTTTTAAAGAATCTTATTTCTGTCAACGAATATACTAGCATGAATACGAGATATGCGATACAGCATTCTGACGTTGACTCTGATTATAACTCCGGGAGGGAAAGAACATGAGATCGAAAACAAAAGCCAACGATTTGATCACATCGCAGATTCTTAAAACATGTGCAAACGGTGCCAGCGAGACGAGGATTACCCATCAATCCAGCCCAAATTCTATGAAAGTGATATCATATTTGCTTCTGATCGATGAGGGATTCATTGAAGTTATGACTGAAGGATCTAGGATTGTTCATAGAGCAACTCCAAGGGGAATGGACCGGATAAAGAAGTTCGAGCGCTTGCTTGGCAATGAAGATAGACTGATCATGAAACCTGAGATTTGCCTGCAAAGCTCATGTTGAGGAAACTGGTAATTAAAATTCTATTCCAAGGAGCAGACCAATGAAGAGAAGCCGAAATGAAATAATCTCGCAAATACTGGAAATATGCAAGAATGGTGCAAGTAAGACCAAAATTGTGTATCAGGCTAACCTCAACTTCAATTCGGTAAATCCTTACTTAGATCTTCTTATCAAAAATGATCTGATACGGGTCAACGAGGGACGTGCAATACTTTATGATACCACTCCTAAGGGCATAAGGCTTTTGGAAACCATTAAACAAATCAACGACAAGCTACTTTGACCATACCTTTGCAGTATTCACAAGGCTGAACATAGACTATCTAAGAGCACGAGACCTTTTTTTAGTCACTCCTGCGCCCTGAATCTTTGCCCCCATTAGCTAATCACCCAGGCGGAAACGTCGCATGCCACCGCTCTTTCTAGCCAGCCTCTATATCATCTCCTCCACCTCGACAGGCCGGGCTTAGAACACCTCTGCCAGGACCTCCTTGTTCGTATGCGGCTTCAGTGCCTACTTTGCAGGATCAATCTTTCTAGTGTTACAGTTCCAAATCAACATATCAATACCCCGTAGTCCTTATCAACAACAATCCCTCCAGCCATTTTATCCATTTTGTACTTCCATTTAAATATTGTTGGAGTTTCATTCATATCGTCTATATATTGACTCATGCGATCCTTCAACTCTTTTTTGGACGATACACGAATCCCCCTCAGCATGCTTCGAGTCATTTTGCTGAATAGGCTCTCGATTATATTTAGCCATGAGGCATGTTTTGGTGTAAAGACAAAATGAAAGCGTTGCGGAACTGTTTTGAGATATCTCTTAGTTTCCTTTGATGTATGTACACTAACGTTGTCAAGAATGATAATTATTTTTATATCTTTTGGATAGGCAGAATCGACACATTTTAAGAATTCAATGAATTCACTACTTCTATGCCTATCGAATATCCTATAATGAACAATCCCAGTTAAGAGATCAATTCCTGCAAGCAGAGATATTGTGCCGTGCCTTACATATTCATAATCGCGGGAAAGCGTTGCATATTTACCTAATGAAGGCGTTAAATCTAAATATTTATTTTCAATAGCTTGAATTCCTGGCTTCTCATCGTATGAAATGATAACCATATCGAGCGGCTTATTTTCTTTGGATATCCGTTGAAGCAATTCCACCTGCTTGTAGGTATGTAGTACAACCACGCTTTTTGGCTCAAATTCTGGATCAATTGGAGCAAGGTATGACGAAATTTTATGGGGCTTTACGTTGCTCGCGCCAAGTATTTTCGAGACTGTGCCACGAGATAACTTTGACAATTCTGGAAACCCATTATCCAAACAATGACTCCGGATATGTTCTGCCAATAAACGTTGTGTCCATAATTCATATGGATATCCGTGGTCCAGTGGTTTTGAGCAAGCAAGAGACAGGATCCATGTTCTTGCGCCGGATGATATTTTTCGCGGTCTGCCGCTTCTTGGTAGATCTTCCAATGCAGGATAAATTCCATAAGCAAAGGCCTTATCAATCGTACGCTCAACTTTGGGCCTATTGGTGTCTAAGTCTCGCGCAATTTGAGAAATTGATTTGTGCTCATGGTATCCAAGAAGGATTTTGGCACGCTCGACTGCACTTTCCGGTAGCGTTCTTGACTTGCTAGCCCGATTAATGTACTCAAGCTCGTCTTCAGTTAACTGCAAAGCGGGGCGCTCACTCACAAAAGGCATGATATTAGATTGAGTACCTGGTATTAAAATATTGCTATGTTATTTTGGAAGCTAAACACTAGTAGGCATTATACCAAAAACTTATAGCCCTCTTCTCTCTGCCTTCCCTCCAGAGCCCATCATCTCGCTAAAGCCCTTATGGAGCTGGATAGTCGCCTCCTTACCAGATCCAAGCGACATAGGCGGTGATATCCAGGCCCATCAAGCTCTTTCAAAGCTCCAGTGTGAGTGCAAGCCTCATCTCAGTGCCATCATTGGGAATAGTGGTCCAATAGCAGCCTTTCTTTATCGTCTCCCCGTGAGATTGGTCTAAGAACTCATAAGTTCCGTAACCTGTTCTCTCAATGCTCATCCTATTAAATAGTTTCAAAAGTTCTGGATAATCCAGATACATGGAAGAGCTTTTATTGAGCAATACCTGGGTGGGATCCGTTTCGTACAGGATCGTTCCATCATCCGCCTTGCTCACCCATATCTTGGAGTTTCCCGAAGAAGGCTGGAACGGAGCCAGGACCCTTCCGAAAAACTGGCTGTTATTAAACATTAGGCTTACTGTTCCCACAAATGTTCCATTCTTGTCGAAGATGGGCATCTCTGAATCGATTGCATACAATCCTTCGACAGCCTGTATGAAATGGAAACCCGAATACAGCTTGGTATTGATTGTGTCATTCACATGCTTCTGTCGTTTCAAGTTTGTTCCCTTCACGCTTTCAAACGACATGGGCTCGACCTCACGCACGGTGCCGTTGGCGTCAATCGTGATGCAATCGATTACGGCAGTATCCACCATCGTGAGGTTTGACAGAACTGTCCGGGCAGCAGGCCCATCGATGCCTGTTTCTGAGAGGGCGAGGCTGGCATCGGCAAGAGCAGTTTCGATTTTGGAAAGATTGGAGTTCACAGCATCAGAGGCAGAGAGCAGCCTCCACAAAGGCTCTCCGCTTGTCGTCTGCGGCCCAAAGTTAGCCCCCTCCGATGCATATGCTGTGCAGGTCGTCCCCAATATGATCATGAGGATTAATAAGAATCCCATTTGTTTCATAAATATTTGTCAGTCCATGCATCTATTATAAATTTTTTCATAAGGCATATGCGCTCCTGTCCTCCGCTTATCCAGATTGTCCGCCCGGCTACACTTCCTGCCAGCAGGCCGCCCGCGTCCGCCTCTCCCGCCCGCCTACTCTGCCGGATCAGTCTTCCAGTAGGCATCATACCAAAACTTGTACCTTCTTCTCTCTGCCTTCGCTCCAGAGCCACAAAGCCCCATCTTGCCAGAGCTCTCAAAGAGCTGGACAGTCGCCTCTCTACGCGGATCCAATCGACATCTGGCGGTGATGTCCAGGCCCATCTCTTTGGCGATCTCCTTCAAAGACTTGGCATCATCTTTGCTATCGGGAAGTACTGCCAGAATTGCCTACTGGTTCACAGCGTCCCCCTCAATCTGCTCGATGCGATGGTAATTATCCTCCCGGTGTGCTCTCAAAGCTTTGCCACAAGATAAAATGACCACTGTATTGCGAACATTGATAAATGCTCTATATTTATAATGGTTCAGATATATCACCAGAACGAAAACGTAAAAGAGAATGCGATGGCACTGAAAGACACGGCGGAGCTGCAAGACCCATGACCGAGCAAAATCGCAAGTATGTAACTAAGGAAATCGGCAAGCTTCTATCCGAGATCTGGCGAATAAAGGGGCTGGCGGAGCAGGAATACGGCCCACAGCACCCGATCACAAAGAAGCTCGGCAGCATGCATGCGGATGCCCAAGAATTGCTGCAGGAAAAGTCAGGGGCTCGTAATCGATAGATCCGCGAAGTGTCCCTCGGGCAACATCACATCCGTCTGCGGCAAGATCAGGCAGAATCTTCTACCGCGCCCCAGCCCCTTCCACGCCGCCTGGCATCTCCCCGAGACGCATCTGCTGCCATCTGCACCGGCTCCAGAACGTCGATCTGAATCGATGACTCCTGCCGGAGCTCAGACTTCAACCGCAAACTACAAATATCTATAACGATTATATAGATAGTTTGCCGCTTCATGCAAAGGGTGGCGGGTGTGTCGTGGGCAAAACCCGATTCCGATAATGCTCTGTTTGGCAAGGATGATTCAATCGCTGTCCCCCGGGGGGCAGCTTGCGGTCGCTCATCGATCGCGATCGCTTTCCTTGTTCCAGGAGATGCATGCCGTCGTGGCACTGCATTCGGGCTTGGGAGCCTGTGAGACTGAAATTCGGCAGCAAAAAAAGTTGCGCACTGTAACTGGTGCAGTAATCTGCCGGATGGATCTCGCGCTAATACACGACCGGGGCATGAAGCGGCACAAAGCCAGAGGCGAGAGGCGCGCATGAGGCCCGATGAGATCGGGTTCCTGTAAAACGGACGCTGTGTCAAATTCCAGTGCGATTGGCGCCTTGAGCCAGGGCTTAATAGTCGAGCTTCAGGCAGGGTCAGGCGGTCGCTTAGGTGACTGTGCTCCTCCTAAAAGGGCGCTGTGAATTTCGGCGCTGACCTGCCTGAGAATCGATCATCCTGTTTTCTGTTTCTTCCTTTGATGATGGTTCTTGATCTCGATCTGTCCTGGATCGAAAGCCTTAAATATAACAATTGACGTATATTATATCGGCGAAAGTCGATGGTCTATTTTCTCCCTCCTACCCAATGACTTTTGCCTCCCTCCTTCTTATTCATCAATGCTTTCATGATGTCCAATGCATCCGGTTTCATTCATCCTTAATTTTCTAAAGAAGGACTTGTAGTAGCCTAACTTGTCCTGGAGTCCAATTCAAGAACGCCAGCCCTAAAGGAGGATAAGTAATTCTATCGTGTCTGTTCTTTGATGCGTGTTCACTAAATCCGGGCGCTTGTTGGGCTTCTACGGCTGTTACCAAGGGACCCTGATAAGTTGATATATCAGAGTAAATAGTGAATCCTTGCTTGGATAGAATATTTTTATTTATAGGGTCATAATCACCGGTTGGGATCCCACTTCATTTGAAGCATCAATAATCAATTTTGCTATGAACTCTAACTCATCATTTGTGAATCGATTGTTAGTTTTAAAATCATTTATGTAATCATGCAATTCCTCGGCCTTCAAGACTGGTACCGTAGGATTATTTAGCTTCAAATGAATGTCTGACTCGGTAAAGACGAGAATGCCATTTATGAATATAAAGGACATATTTTTCACAATATCTGCGGCATCGATGAGAAAATTTTTTAAGTCTGCTGCATTTCTTTTGACTTGTTTGCTTGGGCTTGTCATTATAAAATCTTTCGAGCCTTTTATGCTTTTATAAAGCCTATGCCATTCGTCCCCATTGCATTCGATATTACCGCGGTAATTCTTTGTTTCAATGACAAAGATGCCGTTAGGTCCCAGAAGGATGTGATCGATATTTCCATGGGCGTGAGGAAATTTTATGTCATTGATCAAATAAAAATTATCATCTAAATTCTTAAGTGAATTAATTACCGTTTGCTCTCCTGTAATCCCTTTTCTGTAGGCATCGACATTCTTACGAGATTTCTTATATCTCACCCAGCCAATTTGCATTATTGCAAGAGATGCGCCTATTATCATAATATTGTTTATGACAATTCCAAAAAGTGCACTAGCGCCTCCTGAGATCATTAAGATAGATGGAACCCAATTATTTTTATGCTCACTATCTATTTTGGTTTCAAGATAATTGCCACGATCTGTTAGGATCTTCATTGCTGGGATCATTGTGTAATTCCTATAAAGGATTTACTGTTTCGTCTTTTGCTCGGTCACTTCCATAGTTTTGCCAGTATGCTCGCAAGCTCTATATACTTATACCCTATACCCGTAAGTACTTAGGCATAATCCTTAATGCCTAAGTGGAGCTGACAAGATATGGATTTGATTCAAGAACTAATATCACCTGCAGAGCCAAATGACATGCTCAACGACCTAATCACATTCAAACAGCATCTAAATGATCAAAAAGATGGTGATTGGGATTCGGATTCTCAAGCTATTTGGCTCAAAAATATGATTCCCTCTTATCTGTGGAAAAATTGGAAACACACTCTGACCAAAGCAGGATTCACCTGGCCAAAATTTCTCAAGCACATGAAATATCATACACGAGACATGAAGCGTTTATTAGAGAAGCAGATCAACTGGGATGAGTTCGTCTCTATATTGAAGAAGACACTTGATGAAGACACATAATGGAGACTATTCATCGCTATCTAAATCGTGAATAAAACCAATGAATGCTGACGACAAAGTCAACATGAGATCGGCTTAACCTTATCCTCTTTTTTGTCGAACCCGAAGACTCTAAAATTTTCCGCCTCATCCAGTCTGGTCAACAGTTGACGGGAATAGAAAATAATGGAAAGAAATGAGTACACAATCGATCCCATTGCATCTATTCGTCTTCTTTGGCGATCGGAAACTTCATTCAACTATTTTGCTGCCCGGCAAATGACTATTAAAAATAAAGTAATATATAATTATTTATGATAATGTTTGGAGGAAGGATAAGCTTTATATGACAATATTGGCAAATTACCAATATTAAGGGAAAATATCGGGGAGAATACAAGATAAATATGGGAAACAGCTTTGACCTCGACGAAATGGATCGGACCATCCTTCGCAGCCTGCGGCAGAACGCGCGCATGAGCCTGCAAGAGATGTCGCGAATATCCGGCATCTCCGACGCAACGCTTCAATTCAGGCTGAAGCGCATGAAGGCCAATGGGGTCATTGAGCAATTTACCATTACCGCCAATCCGGCGGCGACAGGCTACACAGTGACTGCCATAATGCTCGTGCAGACGGAAGCAGAGAGGCACGATAACGCGGTCATGTCTCTGGCGAAGATCCCTGAGATAACAGAGGTCTATGGGGTGCTGGGCGAGTACGATCTCTTCCTCAAGGTCTGGTCCAGAAGCCTCGAAGAGCTGAATACCATCATCAACGATCGCATTCGGTCAATAGACGGCATCGAGGATCTCCTCGAAATCGTAGTCGTGGAGCGAGTAAAGGAAGAAACCCCACCTGTTTAGAGGTTATGGATGCGCACATTCAAGAGCATCACTGAGAAGATCACAGCATCGGGCCCGTTATGGGTCAAAGGGAATGCCGCAAACGGCACTAATAGAGTTAGCTTTTTCACCAATTGCAGGGCAAGAAGATCGTTGACAAGGAAGGCAATTCAGTGGGCAAGCTCACAGACCTTTCCTTGCGTTCCGGCGAGACGCTGCTGGAGATCTCTCGCATAGTCTATACCTCCAACATCCTGGGTGAGAAAGTCATCTTGCCCATGTCCAGCGTCAGCTCCATCGATGGCGACATCCGGCTGGATGTGGCAAGAGATGAGATACCGCCGGGAAAGCTCTCCGACCAGGATCTCTTGATAACTGAAACCATTCTAGACCGGCAGATTGTCGACATAGACGGTCTGAAAGTCGTGCGGGTCAATGACGTTCTTCTGGGGCAGGTAAAGAGGTCTTTAGCCTCGTGGCAGTGGACGTCGGCTTCAAGGGGATACTGAGAAGGCTCGGTTTCTCCGGACTCTCCCACGGTCTGCTGGATAGGCTGCCCAATCATATCATACCCTGGTCGTACATCGACCCGCTCGATCCCAATCTCCGCAGCCTTCATCTTAAGATCTCAAGAAAGACCATCAAGGATCTGCATCCTGCCGATATTGCCGATATCCTCGAAGACCTGAACAATAAAGATCGTCTACTCATCCTCGACTCTCTGGGCGACGAGACTGCAGCCGAGACTATGGAAGAGATGGACCCCCAGGTTCAGGCTACCATGGTTAAGCAGATGGAAAACGATGATGTAGCAGATATCCTGGAGAATATGAACCCGGATGATGCCGCAGACTTGCTGGGAATGATGCCCGAAAAGAAAGCCTCGGAGGTGCTCGATCTCATGGATGAAGAGGAGGCTGAGGCGGTCATGGAGCTGATGCGGTATAGCGATCGTTCTGCAGGAAGCCTCATGACCACGGAATACATAGCAGTTTCATCCGGATGCAGCGTATCGAACATCTTTTCCCTGCTTCGAAGGTCCGGGCAGGAGGTGGACATGATCTACTACATCTATGTCCAAAACGACCAGGGCCAGCTCCTGGGAGTTATGTCTCTGCGTGACCTCCTTCTGGCCGATCCCGCCCAGATGGCAAGCGAGGTTATGAAGAAAGAGGTCTTGAGCGTCCTTCCTACAGCGACCATAGAAGAGGTCACAAACCTCCTGTCTAAGTATGACTTCCTCTGCGTGCCGGTGGTAGATCGAGATGGCAAGGTCCTGGGGATCGTGACCTTCGACGATGCTCTGGACGACATAATTCCGGAGGATCTTCGCAAGCGCATGCCCTGGAATTATCATAAACTGCGCCGGGT
>CAWCSK010000042.1:0-4963 GCA_963798205.1 uncultured Methanosarcinales archaeon | reverse complement strand
TAATTCAAAGAGAATGTCCTTTAGCCAGAACGACGTCCGAGCGCTTGTCCTCATCACCGGATCCAAAGAGCCGGTGAACCCCTGCACCCTCCAGGCGGAGCTGGGGCTCCGAAGGGAGACCGTCTCACGGCTAATAACTCACCTGGTGGAAATGGGGCTGGCAGAGCGGAGTGGGCGCGAAGTCGTCCTGGCCGGCACGCCACCGGCCGAGGCATTCAAACGGCTCTACTTCAGCCACCGGGCTTCTCCTCTGCATAAGATCCTCTCCCTCCGGCGAGTGGAGCTGCTCGCCAGACTGGACCGTACCCCCAGGAGCCTGGAAGCTCTGGCCATGGAGACGGGCATCCCCGGTGATACCCTGTACGGCTATCTGAAGGGCTTCCTCTGGGTGGGCATCGTCAGCCGCTCCAAGCAAGGCAAAGCCTATCATTTCTCCTTCAACTACATCTTCTGGCCGGAGCTGAAGGATTTCGTGACTTCGCTCCTGGAATACCAGGTCCTGCGCCTCGTGCCCCGTGAAGCCCTGCTCATCAAGAGCTACGGGCAAGCGTGCTCTTCAAGAGCCTGAGGCCAGCAGGACGCCACCTTCACCTCCTTTTCCGCCTACGAGGATTACGGGATCGAGCTGGGGCTGAGGGATTACTACTACACACTTCCCAAGAGAGAACTGTCCATCCAGGAGGTCTTCATACACTCCCTGGACTCGGCATGGGAGTTCTCCCAGAAGCTTTTTTGCGTGTTGTTCTATCTGAAGAACAGGGATAAATTGGAGGCAATCGATCATCCCATGATGAAAGATCTGAAAGCCGTGCTGCAGGGCGAGAGGATCAAAGGCTATCCAACCATGGAAGATATCGAGGACAGGACAGATCTCTATGATATCAAACTCTGACAAGATCTCCCGGAAAGAGGAGATTAACGAGCTTTCGAGCAGCTCGGCAACGTTCGATAATAATAAAAATACTGATTAATATTTCACTAATAACTTCAGTACGATCCGTCCAGAATTAGGGTCAGATCTACACATAATCGTCTATATGATTCTTAAAGAGTGTTCTGTGAGTCATGAGATGGGTTACGAAATATCCGCCCGCAATCACGGCTGCTTGCATCCTATTAGCCGTTACGAACGCGGCTTTAACCGTGGGTGAAGATATTTCGGTTTTAAAGAATCTTATTTCTGTCAACGAATATACTAGCATGAATACGAGATATGCGATACAGCATTCTGACGTTGACTCTGATTATAACTCCAGGAGGGAAAGAACATGAGATCGAAAACAAAAGCCAACGATTTGATCACATCGCAGATTCTTAAAACATGTGCAAACGGTGCCAGCGAGACGAGGATTACCCATCAATCCAGCCCAAATTCTATGAAAGTGATATCCTATTTGCTTCTGATCGATGAGGGATTCATTGAAGTTATGACTGAAGGATCTAGGATTGTTCATAGAGCAACTCCAAGGGGAATGGACTGGATAAAGAAGTTCGAGCGCTTGCTTGGCAATGAAGATAGACTGATCATGAAACCTGAGATTTGCCTGCAAAGCTCATGTTGAGGAAACTGGTAATTAAAATTCTATTCCAAGGAGCAGACCAATGAAGAGAAGCCGAAATGAAATAATCTCGCAAATACTGGAAATATGCAAGAATGGTGCAAGTAAGACCAAAATTGTGTATCAGGCTAACCTCAACTTCAATTCGGTAAATACTTACTTAGATCTTCTTATCAAAAATGATCTGATACGGGTCAATGAGGGACGTGCAATACTTTATGATACAACTCCTAAGGGCATAAGGCTTTTGGAAACCATTAAACAAATCAACGACAAGCTACTTTGACCATACCTTTGCAGTATTCACAAGGCTGAACATAGACTATCTGGGAGCATGAGACCTTTTTTTAGTCACTCCTGCGCCCTGAATCTTTGCCCCCATTAGCTTAATCACCGAGGCGGAAACGTCGCATGCCACAGCTCTTTCTAGCCAGCCTCTATATCATCTCCTCCACCTCGACAGGCCGGGCTTAGAACACCTCCGCCAGGATCTCCTTGTTCGTCTGCAGCTTCAGTGCCTACTTTGCCGGATCGGTCTTCCAGTAGGCATTATACCAGAACCGCTGGCCCTCTTCTCTCTGCCTTCGCTCCAGAGCCCATCATCTCGCTAAAGCCCTCAAAGAGCCGGATAGTCGCCTCTCTATGCGAATCCAATCAACATAGGCGGCTGATATCCAGGCCCATCTGGTTCTATCAAAGCTCTAGTGTGAGTGCAAGCCTCATCTCAGTGCCATCATTGGGAATGGTGGTCCAATAGCAGCCTTTCTTTATCGTCTCCCCGTGAGATTGGTCTAAGAACTCATAAGTTCCGTAACCTGTTCTCTCAATGCTCATCCTATTAAATAGTTTCAAAAGTTCTGGATAATCCAGATACATGGAAGAGCTTTTATTGAGCAATACCTGGGTGGGATCCGTTTCGTACAGGATCGTTCCATCATCCGCCTTGCTCACCCATATCTTGGAGTTTCCCGAAGAAGGCTGGAACGGAGCAAGGACCCTTCCGAAAAACTGGCTGTTATTAAACATTAGGCTTACTGTTCCCACAAATGTTCCATTCTTGTCGAAGATGGGCATCTCTGAATCGATTGCATACAATCCTTCGACAGCCTTTATGAAATGGAAACCCGAATATAGCCTGGTATTGATTGTGTCATTCACATGCTTCTGTCGTTTCAAGTTTGTTCCCTTCACGCTTTCAAACGACATGGGCTCGACCTCACGCACGGTGCCGTTGGCGTCAATCGTGATGCAATCGATTACAGCAGTATCCACCATCGTGAGGTTTGACAGAACTGCCCGGGCAGCAGGCCCATCGATGCCTGTTTCTGAGAGGGCGAGGCTGGCATCGGCAAGAGCCGTTTCGATTCTGGAAAGATTGGAGTTCACAGCATCAGAGGCAGAGAGCAGCCTCCACAAAGGCTCTCCGCTTGTCGTCTGCGGCCCAAAGTTAGCCCCCTCCGATGCATATGCTGTGCAGGTCGTCCCCAATATGATCATGAGGATTAATAAGAATCCCATTTGTTTCATAAATATTTGTCAGTCCATGCATCGATTATAAATTTTTTCATAAGGCATATGGCGCTCTGGTCCTCCGCTTATCCAGATTGTCCGCCCGCTCCACTCCCCGCCAGCAGGCCGCCCGCGCCCGCCTACTCTGCCAGATCGGTCTTCCAATAGGCGTTATACCAGAACCGTGTGGCCTTCTTCTCTCTGCCTGCGCTCCAGAGCCACAAAGCCCCATCTTGCCAGAGCTCTCAAAGAGCTTGATAGCCGCCTCTCTACGCGGATCCAATCGACATAGGCGGTGATGTCCAGGCCCATTTCATTGGCGATCTCCTTCAAAGATTTGGCATCATCTTTGCTGCTGGGAAGCACTGCCAGAATTGCCTCCTGGTTCAAAGCGTCCCCCTCCGTCTACTCGATGCGATGGTAATCTCCCTCCCGGTGTGCGCTCAAAGCTTTGTACCAAGATAAAATGATCACGATATTGCAAAACATTGTAGATACACTATATTTGATATTTACTGATAAATTACAAAGACACGGTGACGGAGACCGACGGCCTAAACGAAAAAGGTAAAATGCGATGGCATTGAAGGACCTGGCGGAGCTGCAAGACTGATGACCGAGCAAAATCGCAAGTACGTAACGAAGGAGATCGGCAAGCTTCTTTCCGAGATCTGGCGGATCAAGGGGCTGGCAGAGCAGGAGTACGGCCCGCAGCACCCGATCACCAAGAAGCTGGGCAGCATGCATGCGGATGCCCAGGCGTTGCTGCAGGAAAAGTCAGGAGCTCGTAATCGTATATCCGCGAAGTTGTCCATCGTGGCAACATCACATCCGTCTGCGGCAAGATCAGGCAGAATCTTCTACCGCGCACCAGCCCCTTCCACGCCGCCTGGCATCTCCCACAGGACGCATCTGCTGCCATCTGCTCCATGTCCAGAACATCGATCTGAAGCGACGACTTCCGCCGGAGCTCAGACTTCAACCGCAAACTACAAATATGTATAACGATTATATAGTAAGTTTGCCGCTTCATACATAGGGTGGCGGGTGTGCCGTGGGCCCAACGTATCCGATAATGCTCTGATGACAAGGGTGATTGAGGTGTTGTCCTCTGTGGAGCAGCACGCGGTCGCTGGCCGTGTCAGATCCTTCCTTGATGCAGGAGATGCATGCCTTCGTGGCACTGCATTCGGGCTACGAGCCTGTGAGATGAAATATCGACCGGATGAAAAAGTTGCGCGCTGTAATTGGCGCAGCAATCTGCCGGAGATCTCGCGCTAATACACGGTCGGGGGTATGGAGCGGCACAAAGCCAAAGGCAAGAAGGCGAGCACAAGGCCCGGGATACCTGGGGTTCCCTTGAAGGAAGCTGTGTGAATTTCCAGTGCTGTGCCGCCTTCAGCCCCAGGCTTAGTAATCGAGCTTCGGGCGGGTCAGGCCGTCCTCTGTGACAGGTTCCTCCTAAAAGGGCGCTGTGGATTTCGGCGTTGGCCCGCCTGAGTCTTCGATTATTGTTCTTTTTGTTTCTTTCTTTGATGACAGTTCTCTCCGATCTGTCCGTATCGAAAGCCTTTAATATCGGCAATAGACGTATAGTATATTGGCAAAAGTCGATGGCCTATTTTCTCCCTCCTACCCCTGATGACTTTTGCCTCCCTCCTTATTATTTATCAAACGCTTCATGAGAATGCTGACGACAAAGACAACATCAGACGCGGCTTAACCTGATCCTCTCTTTTTTGTCAAACCCGAAGACTCTAAAATTTTCCACATCTTCCCGTCTGGTCAAAGTTGACGGGAATAGAAATAATGGAAAGAAATGAGTACACAATCGATCCCGTTGCATCCATTCGTCATCTTTGGCGATCGGAAACTTCATTCAACTATTTTGCTGC
>CAWCSK010000041.1:0-19365 GCA_963798205.1 uncultured Methanosarcinales archaeon | reverse complement strand
AACCTTATCCTCTTTTTTCATCAAACCCGAAGGCTCTAAAATTTTCCGCCTCATTCAGTCTGGTCAACGTTGACGGGAATAGAAATAATGGAAAGAAATAAGCATACAATCGATCCCTTTGCGTCCATTCGCCGTCTTTGGCGATCGGAAACTACAATTCAACTATTTTGCTGCCGACAATGACTATTAAAAATAAAGTAATATATAATTATTTATGGTAATGTTTGGAGGAAGGATAAGCTTTATATGACAATATTGGCAATTTACCAATATTAAGGAGAAAATATTGGGGAGAATACAAGATAAATATGGGAAATAGCTTTGACCTCGACGAAATGGATCGGACCATCCTTCGCAGCCTGCGGCAGAACGCGCGCATGAGCCTGCAAGAGATGTCGCGAATATCCGGCATCTCCGACGCAACACTTCAATTCAGGCTGAAGCGCATGAAGGCCAATGGGGTCATTGAGCAATTTACCATTACTGCCAATCCGGCGGCGACAGGCTACACAGTGACTGCCATAATGCTCGTGCAGACGGAAGCAGAGAGGCACGATAACGCGGTCATGTCTCTGGCGAAGATCCCTGAGATAACGGAGGTCTATGGGGTGCTGGGCGAGTACGATCTCTTCCTCAAGGTCTGGTCCAGAAGCCTCGAAGAGCTGAATACCATCATCAACGATCGCATTCGGTCAATAGACGGCATCGAGGATCTCCTCGAAATCGTAGTCGTGGAGCGAGTAAAGGAAGAAACCCCACCTGTTTAGAGGTTATGGATGCGCACATTCAAGAGCATCACTGAGAAGATAACAGCATCGGGCCCGTTATGGGTCAAAGGGAATGCCGCAAACGGCACTAATAGAGTTAGCTTTTTCAGCCAGTTGCAGGGCAAGAAGATCGTTGACAAGGAAGGCAATTCAGTGGGCAAGCTCACTGACCTTTCCTTGCGGTCCGGCGAGACGCTGCTGGAGATCTCTCGCATAGTCTATACCTCCAACATCCTGGGTGAGAAAGTCATCTTGCCCATGTCCAGCGTCAGCTCCATCAATGGCGACATCCGGCTGGATGTGGCCAGAGATGAGATACCGCCGGGAAAGCTCTCCGACCAGGATCTCTTGATAACTGAAACCATTTTAGACCGGCAGATCGTGGACATAGACGGTCTGAAAGTCGTGCGGGTCAATGACGTTCTTCTGGGACAGGTAAAGAGGTCTTTAAGCCTCGTGGCAGTGGACGTCGGCTTCAAGGGGATACTGAGACGGCTCGGTTTCTCCGGACTCTCCAATCGTCTGCTGGATAGGCTGCCCAATCACATCATACCCTGGTCGTACATCGACCCGCTCGATCCCAATCTCCGCAGCCTTCATCTTAAGATCTCAAGAAAGACCATCAAGGATCTGCATCCTGCCGATATTGCCGATATCCTCGAAGACCTGAACAATAAAGATCGTCTACTCATCCTCGACTCTCTGGGCGACGAGACTGCAGCCGAGACGATGGAAGAGATGGACCCCCAGGTTCAGGCTACCATGGTTAAGCAGATGGAAAACGATGATGTAGCAGATATCCTGGAGAATATGAACCCGGATGATGCCGCAGACTTGCTGGGAATGATGCCCGAAAAGAAAGCCTCGGAGGTACTCGATCTCATGGATGAAGAGGAGGCTGAGGCGGTCATGGAGCTGATGCGGTATAGCGATCGTTCTGCAGGAAGCCTCATGACCACGGAATACATAGCAGTTTCATCCGGATGCAGCGTATCGAACATCTTTTCCCTGCTTCGAAGGTCCGGGCAGGAGGTGGACATGATCTACTACATCTATGTCCAAAACGACCAGGGCCAGCTCCTGGGAGTTATGTCTCTGCGTGACCTCCTTCTGGCCGATCCCGCCCAGATGGCAAGCGACGTTATGAAGAAAGAGGTCTTGAGCGTCCTTCCTACAGCGACCATAGAAGAGGTCACAAACCTCCTCTCTAAGTATGACTTCCTCTGCGTGCCGGTGGTAGATCGAGATGGCAAGGTCCTGGGGATCGTGACCTTCGACGATGCTCTGGACGACATAATTCCTGAGGATCTTCGCAAGCGCATGCCCTGGAATTATCATAAACTGCGCCGGGTCAGAGGTATTGCCTGATGGATTTTCATCCCTTGACAAGACTTAATTTAAGGGGCAGAATTCCGAAGATAACTTTGGCAGAACTGGCGATATTCCTGGGAGTTCTTGGGCCCGGGATAATCACCGCCAATGTGGATAACGATGCAGGCGGCATTACAACCTACAGCATCGCCGGGGCTCATTTCGGATACTCTCTCTTGTGGACCCTCATACCCATCACCGCAGCCCTCTTTGTGGTTCAGGAGATGTGCGCGCGCATGGGTGTGGTCACGGGCAAGGGTCTGGCGGATCTCATCCGGGAATACTTCGGGGTCAAGCCCACAGTGATACTGCTCCTGGGAATCATCATCGCCAATCTCTGCACAACGGCGGCGGAGTTTGCCGGAGTGGCAGCAAGCATGGAGATCTTCGGCGTGAGCAAATACATCTCGGTTCCCGTAGCCGCTGCCCTGGTCTGGTTGATCGTCGTCAAAGGCAACCGCCGCTCCCTGGAGAAGATATTTCTTCTTGCCAGTTCCGTTTATATTACATATATCATCTCAGGAGTAATGCTGCACCCCGACTGGAAGGTTCTTTTCGCCCAGACGGTAACTCCGAGTGTGAGCCTTGAATCCGGATATCTTTATATGGTGATCGGAGTTGTGGGAACGACTATCACTCCCTGGATGCAGTTCTATCTGCAATCCACCATTGTGGAGAAGGGTGTAAAGATATCTGAATATAAATATACCAAATGGGATGTCTATGTCGGATGCATAATCACGGATGTGGTCTCCTATTTTATAATATTCGCCTGTGCCGCAACCATCTTTGCCCACGGCATAAGGATCGAGACTGCGAAGGACGCGGCTCTTGCGCTCTTTCCCCTGGCGGGCGCCTACTCGGCCTGGCTCTTCGCCTTCGGCCTTCTCAATGCCTCCCTCTTTGCCGCATCCATACTGCCCTTATCAACCGCATATTTCCTTTGCGAGGGAATGGGCTGGGATTCCGGCTTGAATAAGAGATTCTGGGATGCACCACAGTTCTACCTCCTGTACACTCTGCTCATAGCCGTAGCCGCCATTTTCATACTGATACCAGATGCGCCACTGCTTACGATAATGGTACTCTCTCAGGTGATAAACGGATCTCTGCTGCCATTGGTGCTGCTATTTATGCTCATTCTTATCAATAACAAGAAGCTGATGGGAAAGTATACCAACAGCAAATTCTTTAACGTCATCGCCTGGTCCACCACTATTATCATGAGCATCCTCACGGTATTGCTGGTGATAACGGCCCTGTTTCCAGGCCTCGGAAAATGATTGGCATAGACTTGTTTAGACATCCATAAATTCGAAAATAGGGAGGTACAGTTTGCAGCGATCCGGCAAAGAGACCAGTGCATCAGATCATCCCGGCATCAGATCATCCCGGCACATGCATCTGATAATCCTGGTAATCATCCCGGCACTGACCGTCATACATCTGATCATCGATCATCCTGCACTGATCATCATCTGATCCCGGCACTGTCCTGCAGGCCCCAGGCCTCCCTCCGGGAATTCGAATGCCGTCTGTGAAGCCCAGGATTACAGTCATAGACTATGATGAGGGTCATTTTCAAGAGACCGAGGTAAAATCGGTCGAAGAATGCTTCATATTTAAAGGCAGGCCATATGTGACCTGGATAAACATCGACTGCCTCGGGCAGATGGATATTCTGGAAAAGCTTGGCGCATGTTATGGATTTCATCCTCTGGTACTGGAAGACATACTGACCGATCAGCGTCCCAAGATCGAGGACTATGACGACTATATTTTCATAGTGCTCAAGATGCTCTACTACGATGAAGAAGGAGATGAGGTGCCTGGGGAGGCCTCGCTTGACATGGACCAGGTCAGTATAATCCTCGGCAAGAATTTCATAATATCCTTCAAGGAGAAGGAGGTTGACGTATTCAATCCGCTCCGGGAAAGGCTCCGGACTGCCAAAGGCAAGATCAGAAAGCAGGGTGCCGACTATCTCGCTTACTCCATGATGGACGCAATAGTGGACCACTATTTCGTGATCATGGAGAGGCTGGGTGATAGGTTCGAGGAGCTGGAGGATGCAGTGGTGACAAATCCCGAGCCCGGAATTCTTCCCACCATCTATAATTTGAAAAGAGATATGCTGTTCCTGCGAAAATCGGTCTGGCCGCTGCGTGAAGCCATAAGCCGGCTGCAAAGAACCGACTCACCACTGGTCACGGAGGCTACCAAGATCTACCTGAGAGATGTCTACGACCATACCATACAGGTGATCGAGAACATCGAGACCTTCCGGGATATGTCCTCCTCGTTGCTGGAGACCTATCTCTCCAGCCTGAGCAACAAGCTCAATGAGGTGATCAAGCTTCTGACCATCATCTCTACCATATTCATTCCCCTCACATTTCTCGCGGGGCTATACGGAATGAACTTCAAGTATATGCCGGAGCTGGAGTCTACGTGGGGCTACCCTGCGATCCTGGTGTTGATGCTGCTCGTGGTGATCATTATGCTGGCCTATTTTCGGCGGAAAAGATGGATCTAGGCGGATCCGAGTGGATCCGGGGCATGACAATTTTCACCAATTTTGGTCTCATAATCCGTCTTTCTTTTCGTTCTTTTGTTGTGCCTTTCCAGCAACCTCCAGGATCTTCTCGTAGCGCTGCACAATCCTCTCCACGATGTCCATATCGTAGGGCTGGTGGGCGGGCACCTGGATCTCCGCCTCCATTTGCGCCGAATCCGGTGCGGCTCGGAGGCCGTCCTCCTGCACAGCCAGTCGAAGGTCGCGGGCGATCTCCTCGATCATGGGGGTGAGCGGCTTGATTGCCCCGGCCGTCTTTGCCCTTTTCCGGAATTTCTTCAGCAAGGAGTCCACCTCTGCCGCCAGGGGCTCGACATCCCCGCATCCGGCAGCCTGGACGATCATCTCTGCGCTCTCCTTAAGTTGAGAAAGAGTGCGAACGCCGGCCTCCAGCATCTCTCCAGAATAGTTCTCCTTCACCCGCGTCGCGTAGCCGGGCGCGAGCACCAGAAGATCGATCTCTTTGAGCCGGGCCAGGTCTTCTGGCTCCGGTTTGTAAGGATTTACTACTATGAAGTCCAGGCCTAAACGCAAGGCCAGGCTTTCGTACATTGGCGAGACCCCGACCAGCTTCTTCTCCTGGAGGAGGGCTCGCCTGACTGCCTCCGGATTGCAGGATGTAATGCCGAAGTAATCGGCGAAGCCGCGGGTAGTGGTGAGGAGCTTGGTACGGCTCTGCCGGACGGCATTTATGAGGCCCCTGCTCTCCAGTTCTTTCACATGGTCGTAGCTCTTGTTGCCCCTGATCTCGACCAGATCGCTCTGCTTGATGGGCTGCTTGTAGGCGATGATGGCCAGAGTTCTGATGAGCGGAGCTTCAATCTCTTTGGGGGCGAAGGATAGAACCCGGCCGGCCAGGCCGAAGCGAACCTGCATGGAATAACCCTCGCCGATGTTCTTGATCTCGATGCCTGATCCACGATTGGCATACTCGCTGGCCAGGTCATCGGCAGCGGCGCGCGCCCGTTCCTCGGAGAGGTCTGAGAGATCGGCCAGCTCTTTGGGGGTGAGCGTCCTGCCCGCAGCGAAAAGGGCGGCTTCGATAACGGCTTTGGCGTTGGAATCCATAGTCAAGATAACCCTGGCAGTTTATCATCCTTAGAAGGGATTTAAGCTTGCGCCAGGGATGCCTTTGGGACCACCAAAGCTCGCGCCGCTTGCCGTAGCTTTTCCTCGCATAAATGCCTAAAGTTTATACCGCCTGCCCTCATCGACCAGCACCACATTCTCGAAGCTCTCCCTAAACCAATCACGGGCCTCGGTATGAACAGGCACTATGAAGTCCGGGTCGATCTGCTCGATGGCCCAGGCGATGTCCTCTCCTGATGCATGCCCGGACGCATGGTATCGCTTTTCAAATGACGGAATCCCGTTTTCGTCGAGCGAGAAGCCACAGGGAGCGATATTGAAGCGCCGGAGCCAGTGCCACAGCCGGATGAAGTCGATCTCCATCTCCTCGTTGAAGGCCTCGCAGGCCGAATAGATGTAAGTCCCGCCTTCCGGCTTTATGTCCAGCAGGTGCTTCATATCGAAGAAAGAGAAGCAAAGGATGTAGTCCTCCGGGTCTCTCACGAATCGAGGCATGATCTACATACCGATCGCTGTAATGGGATTGAACCACTTCCTGCTCCCATTTTCTCCTCGATTTATCCGTGACCTCGCTGTAGATCCAGAGGCCATTCGTCGAGCACGACTCGCCTATGCACTGCAGGTTGTGCAGCATGTAGACGTCCTTGGCCATGGCCACCAGCTTCCTGCCCGTCTTCCGGGCGATCTCCTGAAATGACTCCAGCCTCTCGAAGTTCCGGGGCGAGAAGTCGGCGATCACGAGGCCCGAGGAGTTTTCCACGGACTCCCAGCAAGCTTCGCCCACAGATCGCTCCGAGGTCTTCTCATCATCTATGGAACGACTGGCCCTTGTGCCTTCCGTGATCAGAACCGAAGCTTCCTTGGCCTGCCTGACGAACTCACGCGTGGATTGTTCCTGTTTTGCCGTGCAGCCTGAAGTCCCCTGTATATGCGACGGTGGTCTCGCCTCTCAGGATGTAGGCCGTCGCTCCAAAGATGGAGTGGTCAACCGGATGAGCAGAGATCTCAAAGGGAAAAGCGGCATTATCAAAGCAGCAGCATCCTCCGGGGTCCAGCTTCTTGGCCCTCTTGCCATCCTGCCCCGGCTTGCGGGATAGAAAGCAAGTTAGAGCCTCCGAGGGCTCCTCTGTGCAGCAGAAGTCTCTGCCCTGGTAATTCATGCCGGCCACTGATGACAGATAGAGTCCCAGCTCGTCTGAGGCTGCCGGGGAGAGAAATAGGCGGTGTCAGTCTCCAGGGAGGAGACGCCTGTGTCCTGCATGCCCTTCATTATGACGATGCTCTCCGGCGAGGCCACGATGGGAATATCTTTTCTGAGCATCCCGATGTTCCCGCAGTGATCCATATGGGCGTGGCTGAGGAGGACGGCGGCGACGTCGAGAGAGGGATACCGGCTCATGGAAAGATCGGACGGTATGAGGTCCGGACGGTAGATATTGAGCTTGGGCAGGAGATCAAGGTACATCAGGTCGTGAATGCCGCGGGTGTCCCGGTTTTTCAGGAACTCCTCGTAAAAGATCCCGTATTTGCCGAAGTTCTTCCCGAAATCCAGAAAGACGCCTTTTCCGCCTTCTTCCAGGTAGATCTTGTTTCCGCCGATGCCGTTGGCGCCATCATAAACTGTAAGCGATACCATCTTGTTCCTCCCTGCCGTTCGGGTCTTATGCGAAGAAGCAATCACCGGGAAACAATATAAGTTTTTTGATAAAACGAAGTGCCGCAAATTCCCGGTCAGGCGGACCCAGGAGATTAGCCCTGGAAGCGCTTGGCCTAATTTTGAGGATCAATTTTTTATATCTTTTCGGGCCTCTAGGAACAATCAGAGTGGAATTCATGTATCAATTATTCTTATGAGGCACTAATAATGAGCTTCTCTAAATCCCTTGACTTAACATCCGCAGAATCCTTGATGCTTCTAGGTGAGGGCTGGAGCAGCTCGCGTAGAATGCTTATTGTAACATTTGCCGACCTGCTAATGAAGAGGGTTCTCGATGCTCAGCCTATGCAGCTGAGACGAGGAGATCGCTCTTATGAAATATACGTGAGGCCCGGCGAGAATTACAGATACCTGGATCGCCTCAAGCCTCATGAGATAGCTCTTGCCAGATGCGTCCCACCCGGTAACGAGCCGGTCTGGACGCCTCTCTATTCGGTGGCAATGAAATTCAGACGCAAAGAAGTGGGCGTAGTCTGGTACTTCAAGCTCGGATTCGTCCGGTGCCCCATGCTGAAAAAGGGCTATTTTCGAAGAGAGGACAAAGGGATATTCTCTCTGGTACTCTATTACAGCTATCCGCCAACGGAGAAGGGACTTGAGGCTAGGGCCGGGATCGAGGAACTCGTGAATGATTGTATAATAAATATGGAGCGGTGGGTGAAAGAAGAGCCCGCCAGGGCCCAGGCCTTAATCGATCTATGTGGCACCAATATGCTCCTGACTCAGAATCACCATGACCTGAAAACGGTTGTGGAATGGAGCCGCTCCATCGCGAATGAAATGCCTGGCATAGAGAGCAGAACGTCATCCTATTACGACTATCACTGGTACGATTACGGCTGGCGTGATTCTGCCCAGGAAGGGTGTGGTAGTGTGACCTCTCCGGATCCGCCTCGCTCATCGAAACCAGGCTTTAGCTCACTTGATTTTGGATTCCTGGATGCCTTCAATTCCTTCAAGGACTTTGAGAAGGCATTTAAAAAGTGCTGGCAAGGCCCATTTGATGATAATAGTTGTCCTTATGGATGATAAGTCCCTCTCAACCGCAAACTACAAATATCTATAACGATTATATAGTTAATTTGTCGCGCCATGAAAGGGTTGGCGGGCGTGCCGTGGGCTTAACGTATCCGATAATGCTCTGTTTGGCAAGGAAATCTTAGTGGTTTGCCCCAACCGAGGGGCAGCATGCGGTCGCTCCCAGGGGCGAAATCGCATCCTTGTTCAAGGAGATGCAAGGCCTTCGCGGCAATGCATTCGGCTACGAGCCTGTGAGGCTAATCTCTGGCGGCTAAAAGTTGCACGCCGTAATTGGCGTAGCAATATGCCGAGGTGCTCTCGCGCTAATACACGGTCGGGATGCAGGCGCGACATCCAAGCCATTGGCTGAAGGCGAGCATAAGGCCCCATGATAACTGGGGTCCCTAAAAAGGACGCTGTGTGATATTCCAGTGCTGTGCCGCCTTCGAGCCCAGACCGATTGTCGAGCTTCGGGCAGGGTCAGGCTGTCGCTCAGTGACGGCTCCTCCTAAACGGGCGCTGTGGATTTCGGCGCTGGCCTCGCCCGGGGATCTTCGATTTTGCTGTTTTCTGTTTATTCCTGCAAATAGGATTTTCGTTTCGATTTCCAACGTTGTGGAGTCCTGAAATTATTTCGCCTATCATCTAAGCCGGGACTCATAGTCCAGGATATGAAATTAAACAAGACGAAGGTTCGCTATATCCTTCGTCAAAACCGCAAGGGTGTAGCCACAGAAGAGATTGCGCGGGATGTCAAGGTCTCACAAAGGAGAGTCCAGCAGATCATCAAAGAGTACAAGGAGACCGGGCAAGAACCTGTCTTGGGCGAAAAAGTTGGTCGTCCCCGCAAACCCTACGTCGAGAAGGAGGCGGAAGTCATCAGAGCAGCCCACGCTCGCTACCGCTTTGGAGCGCGAATGCTGGAGACTGTGATCCGGAAGCAATTTAAGATCTGCATATCACATAATCGCATACACATGTACCTAAAGGCAGACGGTCTGGCCCAGGAAGATCTAAAGAAACAGAAGCGCCGGAAGTGGGTTCGTTATGAACGAAAGCACAGCCTGTCGGCAGGGCATATCGACTGGCATGAATGGGATGGGACTGATGTCAAGGTTTGCGTAATTCTGGATGATGCATCCAGGATGGTGCTGGCTGGCGGGGAGTTCATCGAGATCAATACAGAGAACAGCATGCTGATTATCGATCAACTGGTGGACAAATTCTGGTGGCTTTGTCCCATGAGGGAGCTGATATTCGATCATGGAAGCGAGTTTGGAGCCCACAGAATCCACGACGATGGAAGCTGGAGCAGTGAATTCAAAGATCACCTCAAAAAATATGGCATCAAGCCTATATTAGCCAGAGTGAAGCATCCTCAGACGAACGGAAAGCTAGAACGGTTTTTCGGAGAATACGTCAAGCTCAGGTCATTTTTTCATTCATTCGACGAGTTTATCACTTGGTATAACGATAGACCTCATGGAAGCTTGAATTTCCAAAGCCTGGAAACTCCAGAAAGGGCTTTCAGGCGAAAAATGCCTTTGGAAGCTTATTTCGCAATTGGCCATAGACTGTTTGGGTTGTGAAATTATATGAATAATTCAAAATCGATAAAACTAGGACGGACGCGAAATAATTTCAGGACTCCACATTCGATTTCCAACGTCGAAAGCCTTAAATATCGGCAATAGACTTATAGTACATAGGCGAAAGTCGATAAGCCTATTTTCCCTCCTACATGCTGATGACTTTTGCCTCCCTCCTTATTCATTATCCCGCTCGGTAGGGTAAAAAATCGCAAATTTCTTGTACTATGCATGATCTATTATCATAGGATGACGGATTTATTGGCGGATCTATCATAAGAAAATCGACGAACAATAATTTGGGTGAAATTAATCTAAAGAGCATTCTGTCCAATATCATATCAAATATCCATCTGCATCCTAGTTTCGAAGAGTTGTTCCGGAGCAGAAAATTGCAGACCGATGCCGACTTCATCGAAAAATAAATTATGGAGTGATTGATCGATGGCGCAAGAAAGCAAATTCATCCTCTGGTTTGACCAGATCCGAATAGAAGATATACCCCTGGTAGGCGGCAAGAATGCGTCTCTGGGTGAGATGTATCAGGAGCTTACGGCAGGCGGAGTAAAGATACCCAACGGTTTTGCCACCACCTCAGAAGCCTACTGGCACCTGTTGGAGGCGGCAGGAATTTTGGACCCGCTCAAGAAATACTCTGGCAGGTCTCGATAAGAAGAGCCAGGTAAAAGAACTGGCAGAGAAGGGCAAGAAGGCTCGAGAGCTGATACTCGGAGCCAGTATTCCGGAAGACCTCTGGGGCCAAATAGAGGCCGCTTATGACAAATTGAGCGAGCAATATGGAAAAGACACAGACGTGGCCGTACGCAGCAGTGCCACCGCAGAGGACCTGCCCACGGCCTCCTTCGCAGGCCAGCAGGAGACCTTTCTGAATGTGCGTGGATACGAGGAGCTGAAGGATGCCTGCATCAAGTGCTACGCTTCTCTATTTACCGACCGGGCCATCTCCTACCGCATAGACAATGATTTCGATCACTTCAAGGTAGCTCTCTCCATCGGCATCATGAAGATGGTGAGGTCGGACCTAGCCTCCAGCGGCGTCATCTTCACCCTGGATACCGAATCGGGCTTCAGGGACGTGGTCTTCATCACCGGGTCCTATGGTCTGGGTGAGAACATTGTGCAGGGTGCTGTGAACCCCGATGAGTTCTATGTTTTCAAGACCACACTCAAAAAGGGTTTCAAGCCCTCATCAGGAAGACCCTGGGTGACAAAAAGATCAAGATGATCTACGGCACGGGCGAGGAGAAGGCCCTGACCTATAATGTCGATGTGCCGGAAAAGGAATCGCAGAAAGTTCTGCATATCCGACGAGGAAGTCCTGACGCTGGCCAAATATGCGATCATAATTGAGGATCATTACTCGAAGAAGGCCGGAAAGGAACGGCCCATGGATATCGAATGGGCCAAAGACGGCAAGACGGGAGAGCTCTTCATAGTCCAGGCCAGGCCGGAGACTGTGCAATCCCAGAGAGTCCATGGACGTTCTGGAGACCTATCACCTGGAGAAGAAAGGTCCGATAATTGTCACCGGCCGGAGCATTGGGGAGAAGATCGCCAGCGGTAAGGCCGAGAATCATAGCATGACCCGTCTCAACTCTCCTCTTTCCAGGCAGGAGAGGTGCTGATCTCCAATACCACAACCCCTGACTGGGAGCCGGTCATGAAAAAGGCTGCCGCCGTCGTGACCAACCTGGGCGGAAGAACCAGCCATGCGGCCATAGTCAGCCGCGAGTTCGGGATTCCTGCTGTGGTGGGTGCAGACGGGGCCACTGGAGAAGATCAAGACCGGCCAAGAAGTAACAGTCAGCTGCGCAGAGGGCGATGTGGGCGTGGTCTACGAAGGAATACTGCCTTTTAATGTCGAGAAGATCGAGCCTAAAGAACCTATCTCGGCCCAAGACAGAGATTATGATAAACCTGGGCAATCCCGAGGTGGCCTTCTCCACATCCATGATCCCCAATGACGGCGTTGGCCTGGCCCGCCTGGAGTTCATAATAAGCAGCTACATCAAGATTCATCCCATGGCGCTGATCCATCCTGAGAAGGTCAATGGACGAAGCCACGCAGGAAAGAAGATCGAAGATCTGACCTTTGGCTATGATGACAAGAAGGAATACTTCGTGGAGAAGCTCGCCCAGGGCATCGGGACCTTAGCTGCCGCCTTTTACCCTCGACCGGTCGTAGTTCGGCTCAGCGATTTCAAGTCGAACGAATACGCCAACCTCATCGGCGGGCAAGATTCTTTGAGCTGGAGGAAAATAATCCCATGCTGGGGTTCCGGGGAGCATCTCGATACTACAATGATCGGTACAGAGAGGGTTTTGCCCTGGAGTGTGCCGCCCTCAAAAGAGTCAGGGAAGTCATGGGTCTCGATAATGTAATAGTAATGATACCCTTCTGCCGCCGGGTGGATGAAGCCAAGAAAGTCTTGGCAGAGATGGAGAAGAACGGCCTGAAGCGGGGATAACGGACTACAAGTCTATCTCATGTGCGAGATGCCCAGCAATGTGATCTTGGTGGATGAGTTCTGCCAGCTTGTAGACGGTATGTCCATAGGCTCCAACGATCTGACCCAGCTCACTCTTGGAATCGACCGGGATTCGGAAATGCTTGGCCAAGGATTTCGACGAAAGAGATCCTGCTGTCAAAATAATGGTCTCCCTCGCCATTCAGGGAAACAAGAGGAATAAAAAACATAGCGGCCTATGCGGCCAGGCGCCCAGCGATTATCCTGAATTTGCCCAGTTCCTGGTGGAAGAAGGAATAGACTCCATATCCATTAACCCGGACACGGTGATGAAGATCACTTTGAAGGTTCTGGAGACAGAGAAGACGATTGGCAGATGACCAAATCGTCTTCCCCTTTTTTGATGTGCAGGCCGAACGCATATGATTTTCGGATAGATTTATCTGAATTTATTTGAACATCTTAATTTCGATTATCTTATTCAGATTATTCAGACTATCTCATTCCGGCCGTTCTATCCCGTCTCGCCTATTTCTTCGTCGCCTTTTGCGCCTGCTCCATCATCATCTGGGCGGCTTTATAATAGGCATCTCTGGGCATCAGCTCTCGGCTTACTTCCTTTTGGAGCTCCTCGGAGATCTTGCCCTCTTTCGCAAGCTGGCGGCCGGCTTCTTTTGCCGCCCGGAAGACGCCTTCCACCAACCCCGTCTCCCCTGCCTTTATCATCTCTTTCACGCCTTCTGCCATGGGGCGGAGCAGTGCTCCGGCAAAATCGAGGCTCCCTCCGGCCTGCTGTAAAGAGCTTTCATTTGTATGGAGGAGCGGATCGAACATGGACACTTCCCAGGCGCCGCAGGTGGAGACGAGAACGATCTTCTGTCTCTTGGATCCCAGCTCTCCTTGCATATGCAGCGGCAACTGCCTGTCCATCAGGTTCTTGAGCGGGCCCGTCACGCCTGCATAATAGACCGGGCTTGCCCAGACGATGACATCCGCCTCTTTGAATTTAGGAAGAAGCATCTGCATGTCATCCTTCTGGCCGCAGGTTCCCGGGTTTACAAACCAGCAGCTCATATCTCCGTTGCAGGGTCCTATCTTCAACTTTCTCGTGTAAAAGAGATCCACATCAGCCCCTGCTTCCTTCATGCCTTCCAGAAAGGGGTTCAGGATCATGGCCGTATTTCCCTCACCCATATGAGGGCTACCGTTTATGGCTAGAACTTTCATGGGTTGTATTTTCGGGCTCTATCGATAAATACTGATCGTACAATTCCTCGTCGACAAGTTTTTTGGTCAGGAGCCTTAATTAGAGGCATCGCTGCCAAGAATGATCGATGCATATCTATGTTAATGCATCATCAAGAAAAAAGATTTGTCGGAAGGCCTGAAAATTGTCATCATACTCGGCATACAGCGGCACCGGTCTGGATCAGATCGATCCCTTTGACGTCACTGACACCAACCTCTGGCGAAAGGCTGAGTACCTGGGTCGATACCTCTTTGCGGCAGACTTTCTCCGGATGCAAAACCCGGCGGTTCGTAGCCGATATCTCCTGCGGCATGGGATACGGGGCGCTGGAGCTATCGCAATATTGCCGGAACTGTTATCGGAGTTGATGGCAGCCCGGATCTGATGGAACTGGCCAGACAGAGGTGCAGTCGACCCAACATCCGCTTTCTCCAGAACGACCTGGAAGAAGGGTGATTTGTCTTTGCATATAAGAGAGGGCTCGGTCGATGCTGTGGTCAGCTTTGAGACTCTTGAGCATCTTATAGATCCCAATCGAGCTGTAGACCAGTTCCGGAGACTTCTTCGGCCGGGCGGTTTTTTCATATGCTCGGTTCCGAACGTCCTTTCTGAGTCGGGTGATAGCGCCGGCCTTCCCAGGAACAAATCCCATAAGCAGTGGTTCAATTTTGCATCCCTCTCCCGGCTGGTGCAGGGGAATGATATGCAGGTGATCTATAGACTGGGCCAGTCCTGGTCCAAAACGCTCTTTCGAAGAGAGCAGCAGCTAACAAACGCCAAGCGCATCGGGCGAAAGCTTTCCGATGAGCCGGGAATGCATTCGGCCGAGATGATCCGGTGGCTCTCTTACGTTACTGCTTATCCCAGTGTCGAAGACGTAGACGGCTCCTACTCCATCATCATTGTGGCCCAGAAGAATGATACTAAATAATATCAAGAAGTATGATGTAGTGAACTGAGTGTGACCTGGCTGAGGACCGGGAGCTTCTCTCGATCTGTGTCCAGCCTCCGAAGAACAAGATGGACTTCTAGAAGATCTCGCACAATCGCTCGTATGCACGCAAATAGATTTCCCGCTTCTTATCGCCGAGTTCACTTATCTCATAATCATCAAATCCAATGAACTCTTATCTCCTCACCGAGATCGATGAGGGCCGCAAATCCTCTTCGCAGTTCTCCCACATTTATGATCCTGGTGGAACCGATGTTGCACTCTCCTCGATCCTCATGAATGTGTCCGCAAAGCAAGAGATCGGGCTGATACTCTTCTATGAAGCGACGCAGGCAGACGGAACCAGAGCTTTCGCCATTGTAGAGTCTGTCCTGCGCTCCCAGGGGCGGCTGATGCACGACGATTATCTTGCACCGTTTGTCCTGATATCTTCGGATAGGCTGCAGCCAGGATCCGATAGACCTCTTCATCACGATGGTAATATCTGGCGGGATCTTCCAGCCGCCGGGGATCTTTCGCCACCATTCCGCCCAGCCCCAGGAAGCCATAGTCTTCATGCAGAAAGATGGTTTGATGCAGCATTATGAAGCCCGCTTCATTCCAGAGATCTGGCACGACATCTTTGTGGTCCATGTTTCCTGGAACGATCAGTACGGGTGGTCCGAGGCGAGCCAGAGCAGCGGCGACGGGCATGGCCTCCTTTCTGTGGCTGCCGTTATGAAGGTCGCCGCAAAATACGATGAGATCGGCATCAATATCTTTCAGCTCATCAAGCCTCTCGATGTTGTCATGCAGATCGGCAAGACCCAGAATTCGCAAAGATTTCACGATTTAACTACCTTCTTTCCACCTTGATCTCAGAATAGCATTTTAGTCTTTATCGTTATATGGCTTCCTGAAATGATCCGCTTATGGCCATCAAAATTCAGGCATTTCAAGCGTCAGGATCAAATAAATAGAGCACGAACGGCCGCTAGGAGACAATTAATTCGATTTCACTCTGCTTCAGTGAGTTTGTCAATGAGGATATGATATGAAAAAATCAACATTAATTCTGGTCTGCATCGCTTTCTTGATGGTGATGACGGCATTGGCTTTTAGCGCATCCGCCTTGTGTTCAAGCTGCATGCAAGAAGGGGATTGGAGTAATAGTGCTAACAGTTTTCTTGAAGGCACGCCCATAAGCGACGTGCCCCAGGCGTTCGGGCCAAGGGTAGTGCGCGCGACTACTTCCCAGTTTGAAAACACGTCCAAGGCAACACAGGGTGCCACCGGCAATGATGCGAATGCGGCTGTTACTCCTAGCGGCGGCCACCAGTGTTCCGGAGGTTGCCATCAATCTTATGAGCGTCAATGCCAGCCCGGATTCTGTGAACTCAGGAAGTCCTGTTAAGATCACTGCCGTATTTTCCGTGAGCGGCTCGATACAGTCGGAGAACCAAACAGGGACTGCAAATAACGCCTCAACTTCTCCTGCCGGCGAGACCTTGCTGACAGCAAGTGCTGTCGTTAAAAACTCGGCAGGCAAAGATGTTGGTGTTGTGAACCTGGCTAAATCCTCCGGGAATGAGTATTCTGGATCCTGGAACTCCCAGGTCCCGGCAGGCGTCTATTATGCAAGCATATTCGCCTCATCCCTGCAAGGATCAGGAAACTTCAATGACGCCCTGAAAATAAATGTCGTGGCATCCGGGGATGCATCCACCAACTCTCCTGCAGTCAAAAACCTGGGATGAAACGGCTTGACATTTGCACGATTTCCCGGCACAATCGCCGGCTCCTTTTCTCTCTCCAATTAAGGCTGCATGTTTGTGCGGGCAAAATCTGGTGGTCTAAAATCTCGAAGCATCGCTGAAGGCTTTATGATAGCGAATCCCGATGGAGTTTAATGCGGCAAAGTTGGATGAGCCCTTCAGGATAGCGATCTTAAAAGGCAATACGATCTACAGGAATTCGGAGAGCAACCGTCTTCTCGGCCCCTCCATCTCTTTAAGGAGGAACATAGGACGGAGCCTTCCCCTTACTTTTGTGCGGGTGTAGACCAGCGTCTCATTCTCTTTCTTCTCCTTTTGCAGGCCCTCCAGCTCATCCTTTTCGGCTAGAGACAGCTCGATCTCGCCAACTTTTCCAGAATTCCAGTCAAAGACCTGTGCCTGATAGATGGTTCGGATGTGCTTTTGAGAGCCTCTGGACCAATCCTTTTCCGCCACCAGATCTGCGGCGTACTCCACGGGGCCGACAAATTCCCGGCACTTTTCATCAGGCTGGCAGAGCCCCAGGTCAGCAATGCCGAGGTCCGGGTAGCCTCTGCTCTGCCGCTGCATGGTAACACATTTGGGGCAGTGCATCTTCCCAAACCATTTTGTGAATATCCTTTCTTCTACGGCGACGGCCTCCGACCAGAGCGACTTTGCCTCGGCATTCTCCCAGCCCGATTGGCCCAGGAATGAGGCCAGGATTGCGGCTATCCTGTGTCTGCCCTTATCGGCTGCAACTTTTTGAATCATGTTTTTGATGCAGGGCGGAAAGGCAGAGGGTTTGATCGGATCTATTGCGATCCACAGCCTCTCTTCTCGTGGCTCGATCTTCAGGAGAGATATAGGAATCTCCACTCCAACGCGCGGCGACAGGGGACAAACTCTGGAGGCATCTACGCTCTCTTATGGCCTCCCACGAAATAGGCCTGCGTCTCTTTCTCAGGATGTGCTTGCTGAGGCACTGCGGCACCTCCTTTCTTGGTCTCGTACTCCATTCTGTGCTGCAGGATGCACCGGCCTTTGCGCAGCCCCCCTAGCGGGTTCTTGGGCGTTCCCATTGAGTTCATGCATCGAGCCATCACTGCCGCTCCCCTGGCCAGTCCGTCGTCCACGAAGACTATGTTCTTCTCCGGCAGATCATAGAGGCCCGAGCTTCTCGATCTCCTCGATTATCAGGCTGGGCTTGTTGCCGCTGATTCCCGCCCGGCCCGTGACTCCCATGGCCGTATTTCCGGTGACGATGCCTTCTTCGACTCCCACCTTCACCAGCCTCCGGGCTACGTGGGCCTGACCATGTCCAGAGTTCCGAAAAGGGTCTTCAAATCCCTGGATTTGTAGATTCTGCGCCGATTTCGGAGAGCTTGTCCGGTCGCTTCCGTTCACCCCTATATCACAACCTATGAGGACCACGTTGTTCTGGGCCGCAGCCTGGGTTCACAGGCACTAGTCCGTATTTTGTGCGACTTTGGGGGACCTTTTCGATTATTACGAGCTCGTCAATCTGTCGGCGTATTCTCTGGCGTCTTTGCCATATTCGGTCTTCGATTTGGATCAAAGATGTCCAGAGTGGCTCCCGTTTTTTTGTCCACCAACCCGGTTCCCTGGACAACAGCATCGGGAATGGCTCCGGCCAGCCCCAGAAGATTGCCTATGGTGCTGGCATAGGGCAGCTCATCGCTGGTGATCCTGCCATCCAGGGTTGTTCCGAAGTCCATTGACAGGCAGGGGTTCCGGAAGTCAACGTCAGTCCACCTGCTGCCTTCTTTTATACCGGCAGTGGCCAGCTCTCCCTCCATCTCGTTGGCCACCACCTCTACGCCTGTAGAGCCCTGAGGCGGATAAACGCGGCCACAGCTCCGTTGAAGACCACCTTCTCTATCATTGTGTAGCGCTTGAACCTGTCAATTATGTTGTAGATCGACATGGCCGGGGTCATGAGCCTGGGAGGCACGCCTGCCATCAGACATCCCTGAGCAAGAGCCTGGATGAAGGCCCCGACCTGGTCGGGCGAGTCCAGCTCAGCCACTACGCCCGTGGACCGAACGACGAAGTGAAGATCCGTCTTTATGTCCAGCCTGGCTCTTTCGTGGCTCTCGATCAGGGTATCCCTTACAAGTTCTGCTATGGATTCTTTGGTCAGGGCAGTGCCGTTGATGGTCTTGGCAAAGATCTCCTCTCCCGACTTTGGCGGCCGCACGTCCCTGGTCATCTTCACAGTCTTGTTGACAACATAGGTCCTGCCGGTTGTCATGTCCGTTGCTGTCAAGATGGACTTGGTAGTGGTGTTCCCGACCTCGACCGAGGCCACGATGTAGTAGGGCTTGGACTTGAGCTCGAGGTAGTTGAAGGGCGGACTCTCGGCGATCCTCGGCTTGGGTTTGCTTGAAGAGGCGACCGAGGTTCATATTCATGGGAAGTGGTCAGGAAGACGATAAAGCTTTGTGTCAAGGGCTGCGAAGGTCCCAGTCTCTCCTGAAAACGGACTCTTTTTCCCTAGCAACAATAGTTGTAGTATGATTCTCTTCCCGATACGATAGGCCTTGACTTCTCGGTATCAGCACATCTTGGCTTGTCTAACTCTTTGTTATCCCCTTCTCCTTTGGCGAGTGACCTCATGATCTTTCTTGCAGACTTCAATTTGTATGCCAAAATTCAAAGCCCAGGATTCAATCGGCACAAATCTCTTCCCTTTCCCGGTGGTTCCTTACAGTTAGCACTAAGTTTATAATCTATCCTGAAGTACTAACTCCTATCAATATTCAAGTTTGAAGGAGCGGACGTGATGGTATC
>CAWCSK010000040.1:0-120594 GCA_963798205.1 uncultured Methanosarcinales archaeon | reverse complement strand
AACTTTTCCGTGTCCAGGTATGATATCATGACGGCAGACCAACTCTTTTCCGACAAAGACGGCGAAAGTTGTATTCTGGATCTGAAGTCTAGCAGTTCTGCCAGCAAATTTATAAGGAACAGAATATCCATTACCAAGATAGGATAGAAATGCATCCTTTGATATCTTTCTTGATTCTTCCTTAACAATTTCATACGGCAAAACGCCATCGATCTGATTGAGGCATTCAATCTTGAGTCTCTCAATCGGTATCTCATGAGTTGTTCCTTGAATGGTTGAGTTAACCCGCAATAACCATTGCTGGAGCTGTGAGTTGAGATCTGAGAAGGAGTTGAAATTTCCGCCCATGAAAAAGTCTCTCTTCACAAATTTAACCATATTTTCGATCTTACCCTTAGTTTGAGGTCTATAGGGCCTGCAAAGACGAGGAATAAATCCATAGTGTTTGAAAAAGTCTTCAAATTTAGGATTCCATGTTGAATCTGAGGAAACTGGTTTTCGATCAATGACGATCTGTTTCATGTTATCGTAGAGAATCTCTTGGGGATAACCCCCAAAGTATAGAAACGCATTCAGGTGGCATCTGATGAGAGTAAAGACGTCTATTTGCAGAGTGAATTCGGCAAACCGCATTCGAGAGAAGCCTAACACCATCGTGAAACAATAGAGCTTTCTGATTTGGCCGTCAATCTCGATTTTGCCGCACTCGGCCCAATCCACTTGACCCTGAACGCCGGGCTTTGTCTCATATCGATATACTGCAGGAACTTCGATCTTGGGTCGCACTTCTCGGATGAAGTTCTTGACTATTCCATACTTGCCTGTGAATCCTTTCTCCTGAATCTCACGATAAATGCGCGTAGCCGTCAGAGGATGTTCATTAAGCCTGCTGATAATATACTCCTTAAAGGGAGCGATCTTCCCTGGTTCGCGGGATCTTTTATTCCTCATCGGAGGTGTTTCTGAATTTATATATTTTCTTATTGTCTTACGGTCATAACCTGTTTGCCGAGCAATCTCGCTGATGCTTAAACCTTCGTCGAATGAATCTCTCAACATGTGGAACTTCCTCCCGGTTAGCATCTACACAACTCCTGAGTTTTGATGTCAGGAATTTGCAGGTGGGGAATTTTATTTTGCCACTATTGAGGAATTTGAGATTGCCATTGACACCAGGAGATTGCTCAGGCTGAAGAATCCGCGATCCATCACTGCGACATAGTTTTGTATACCATGAGCTTTGATCTTTTTCAAAGTGCCGGAAAGTGTGCTGACATCAGAAATGCTGCCTGGGAAGATGTCATACATTACGGGAATCCCTTTGTCCTTATCCAGAATCAGGGACATATTGATTTGCGGAAGAGACTCCCCATCTCGGTTGTATCCGTACTCAAGAAGGTTGATGAGTTGAGAGTAACTTGACAGGCTCGTAATATCGTAAATGATAGTGTTCTTGGTGCCGGTTCTTTCAAGGAGTTGGGACATAAACCGATCTGGGATGTTGCTTTCACCCAATCGACAGAGAAGCTCACTCACTCGCTGGCTGGTTAGATTAATTTGCGGAAATTCGAGTGCAAGAGACGTTCCTTCGTACCATGATTCGACATTCTTCATTGCTGTAGGCCGTATGATCCGGTTGAATGCCAAAGCACGAATCATGGAAACCTCTAAAGAGGGCAATAAATCCGCTAGATAGCGATCCAGGTTAAGCTCTTCCATTATCGACTGGAGGACGAATATAGAACCATAATCAAACGACGACTTGACTTCCGCAGCTTTCTTTTTTGTCTTCTCTTTGACCTCATCCGGGGCAGAACGCATCCTGACCGGCTGACCATCTACATTTCTGCCTAAATATTTTGATTTATGTCTGATCTGTTTCTTATCCTTGTCATAATAAGGTGTTTCTTCATACCAATATTCGATCCCATTTTTCACTTTGATTCTTCGAGTGGGTTGCATTATGCGCCTCAATATAAGTAGGCGCATAATATATAAAAACCTTTCGACACGCAAAGCTATTCGGGGTTATTTTTCAAAATAGGAGCCTTAAAATTGAGATTCGTCGGATAATGTTCCTACTTGGTCCGGGAGGTTAGGTATGTAACATCAGCTTCGGGATCCATGCACTAACTGCGTTCTGGCGGGCGACAAAAAAAGTTAAATAATAATGAGTTCTATCTACGATTACGATTCGAGGTGTTACAATGGCAGGCACCGGATCTAATAGAGAAGGCAAATTCAAATGTAAGGTCTGTCGAATGAACTTTGAGTCAAAAGAAGAACTGAAATTTCACTTGATGGAGGACCATAGCGAGAATTGAGCCAATTTTGTAATCACACTATTCGAGAAATCCCTGGAGCCAGGGAAGCCGAGATCGCAAATTTTTGTTTCATTTTTTTTTGAGAGCCAGCAAGCTCATATTTTTTCCCTACAGTTCCCTTCCTGCACAACAGTCCTTTCTGCGCCTTTTTTCAGTCACAGATGCATTTCTTTCTGCATCTCTGCATTATTTCCTATTTCATTTCTTATCTCTTATTTCCTATCTCCTAGTTCCTATTTCCTATTTCCAATTCCTTATTTTCTATTCCGCTGGAGAGCACTTGATGAATTCCTTGGCGATCATCCAGCAATTCCGGTCCGGCGTACTCGGGGCGCTGCAGCTCTGAGAATGCTTTCACCAGCACCTCATTGATGGTTGGGTGGATGACCTGCGATCTTGTAACCGGCTTGAGGTCCTGGTCTGCGGTGTTCATGAGGTAGACCACCTGCTGCACGAGCTCTGATGCGCTGGAGCCCACCACAGTCGCGCCCAGGATTCGTCCCGTCTCTTCCTCCAGGATGACTTTCACGAAGCCGTTCTTCTCATTCATGGCCACGCCCTTGGCCGTCTCTATGTACCTGGCCCGACCTACCAGCACCTTCAGGCCTGCTGCCATGGCGTCGGCCTCTTTCATGCCCACGCCTGCGATCTGCGGATGGGTGAAGATGGCATAAGGCACGGCGTGGTAGTCGACCTTTTCCCTGTCATCCTTTTTTGGGGCCTCCAGTAGATTATGTATCACCACTTTCGATTCATAGTTGGCAGTGTGGCGGAACATGTGCTTGCCGAGGGCGTCTCCTATGGCCCAGATGTCCTTCTTTCCCGTCTCCAGGTACTCGTTCACCTTGATCCAGCCATGCTTATCAGTCTCCACGCCCGTCTTCTCGGGGTGGAGGATATCGGCATTGGATCTGCGGCCGGCAGCCAGGAGAATCTCGTCCGCCTCGAACTGGCTGACCTTACCGTTCTTCACATCTTTCGCCGAGACGACCTTCTTATCACCTTTTCGCTCGACAGAAACGACCTCATGGTTGGTGATCACCCGCATGTACCCGGAGAGCACTTTTCCCAGCAGTCCTGATGCCTCCGGGTCCTCGTTTTTGAGCACCTGAGGGCTGCGGCCCAAAAGGGTGACGTCCGTTCCAATGGCCGAGAAGAAGTGCCCAAACTCGCAGCCGATGTAGCCTGCTCCGATGATGATCAGGCTCTTGGGCGGCGTCTCCAGTTTGAGGAGGCTGACATTGTCCAGGAAGCCCGTCTCCTCCAGTCCCGGGATAGGCGGAACCAGCGAGCGGGCGCCTGTGGCGATCACAAATTTGGGGGCCGTGATCGTCCGTTCTCCCACTTTTAAAAGATAGTCCCCGACAAACTCCGCCTTTTCCTGGTAATAGGTCAGGCCCTTCTTGGCTGCAATCGCCGCTTCGAGGTTGGTGCGAGTCCTGTCCACGACCTTATGCATGCGGCTCATAATCTTGGGAAAATCGATCTTGTCGACGCTGGCGTACACGCCCACGGCTCTTGCCTCCTGGATAGTTCTGATGACGTCTGCCGGATAGATGAGCAGCTTGGAAGGGATGCAGCCGGTGTTCAGGCAGGTGCCGCCAGTGGGGCCTTATCCACCAGCGCGACCCGCAACCCTTGAAGCACGGCAATAGAGGCGACGTGCGTTCCTGCTCCGGAGCCGATTACGATGAGATCGAATTTGTCCATGATATCAATTTTAGATGGGCATTGATTGGATAAATATTTGCGGGACTTTCATGGTGTCATAGATTGTTCCCCGTGGACGCGGGGTTAGGGGGCCGCCACGGCCTGGAGTGGGCCCCGTCACCCAGCGCGTATCACCGCGCGGGACCCCGAAGAAGTTGTTGGATCATTTTTGCTTAGATAAAAGATATGCTAATGCATTCAATTGCAGACTGAACTATCGTAGATGCAAACAAGGACAACATCCGCACATTCTTCCGGGGTTCCGCGAGTCGGCCTGCGGGCCTCCCGCGCTATGGTTGGGGCGCCGCTCAAGGCCGCGGCCGGCCGAGCGACGGCGATTAAGCTGCAGACTAAGGAGCGAGATGCCTGGAAACCCTACGCCTTCGTTGCTGCCGCAGCTTCAACAATTGGGTGAATTGCCATGAATTGCCTCTTCTGCCCGGAAGAAATTAGCTTTACTATGCTTTGATTCTTATGTAGGCTTCAGATCACTTAATCTAGAAATGTCCGATTGTTCTTGCTGTTATCCTTTATTTCTTTCATTCTTGCATTTCTTTTTCGATTGGCTTGTTATAGCTTGTCATATCAATTCAATGAACTGATTCTGGCAGACAATCGTGCCTGCCTTAGGATATGGGAGAGGGTTGAACGGAGAATGGGATGGTGTGCAGGAACGGTGAGCTTAAGAATTTCATCAGAGGTATGCTTTTGGAGACGGATGTGACTGTCCTTTTTGCCTTACCACAACCCAACCATCTCGCTGTAGCGCTCGCACAACTTGTTCATATCCTAGGCTGGGAACTTTGGTCATACCACAAGTTCCAAAAGTTCAGCTTCCGATTGTGGCACGAGGTCGTCTTCCACAGGTTCAAGATACAATTGGATCGCTTCTCGTATGTTCTCCAATGCCTCTTCGCGGGTACTGCCCTCGCTGATACATCCGGGAAGGGCAGGTACGAGCACGGTAAATCCACCTTCCTCACTTTGTTCAAGCATCACTGTCAGTTTCATTGGTATTTCTCCAAACTCATTTCATATTTCAAATATTTTATCCTTTCAACTTACCCTTTGCGGTTCGCCGTCCAATCAATGTGCCCCAGACCCCCGCGATCTTTTCCCATTTTTCGCCTGAACTATCCAATGGACTATCTAATTAAGGTATCTATGATAGATCTTGCGGCTGGATGAACTGTCGAGGTATCTGTTCGGATATGCCCTCCATCTATGTTTCTCAATACATTAATGGATAAAGGGCAAAGCTTCATGGATTGTTCCCCGCGGACGCGGGGTCAGGGGGGCCGCCACGGCCTGGAGTGGGCCCCGTCACCCCAGCGCGTTTCACCGCGCGGGACCCCAGAAGATGTTGTTGGATCTTTTTGCGTTTAATATAAGATTTGCTAATGTCATTCAATTGCAGACCGGACTTCGTAGATGCAAACAAGGACAGCATCCGCACATTCTTCCGGGGTTCCGCGAGTCGGCCCTGCGGGCCTCCCGCGCTATGGTTGGGGCGCCGCTCAAGGCCGCGGCCGGCCGAGCGACGACGGTTAAGTTGCAGACTAATTGATGGTAAAATGTCTTTTCTTATCCTTGCCACTCCGCCAATTTCTGCCGCGCCTTCTCCGCATCCGGGCTTTCGATCTGCTCGAAAATCTCAAGTGCCGCCTTTGCACGATCGATCGCCTCCGACCGCTGGCCGAGCTTGTCCAGCGCCAGGCTCATGTTGAATAGGGCATCGCCTTCTCCCCGGCGGTATTCGATCTTGCGGGCGATCTCTAACGATTGCTCATAATAATCGATGGCTTTGCGGACTTCACCAAGGTCAACGTAGGCTTTGCCCAGGTTGCATAGAGCTTCGCTCTCATTCTTTCGATCCTCGATCTTGCGGACGATCTCAAGCGACTGCTCATAGTATCCGATTGCCTTGTCGGTCTCACCTAGGGCAGCATAGGCTTTTCCGAAATTGCATAGATTTTCTCCTTCAATCCATGGATCCCCGATCTCTCGGCTATCGCCAGGGCCTGCTCGTAGTACTCGATGGCCTTGCGAGTCTCGCCCAGATCAGCGTAGGCCAGGCCCAGGTTGCCCAGCCGATTTCCTTCGCTCCTCTGGTCCCCGATCTCGCGGCTGATGGCCAGCGCCTGATCGTAATACTCGATGGCCTTGCGAGTCTCGCCCAGATCCGCGTAGGCAGTGCCCAGGTTGCCCAGATCGATTCCTTCGCCCCGTCTGTCACCGATCTCGCGGTCGATAGCCAGAGCCTGCTCGTGGTACTCGATGGCCTTGCGGACCTCGCCCAGATTGGAGTAGGCTACGCCCAGGTTGCCCAAGCGGTCTCCTTCACCCCGTCTGTCACCGATCTCGCGGGTGATAGCCAGCGCCTGATCGTAGTACTCGATGGCCTTGCGAGTCTCGCCCAGTCAGCAGTAGGCTGCAGCCCAGGTTGCCCAGAGACGCTCCTTCGCCCCATCTTTGTCGCCCGATCTCGCGGCTGATAGCCAACGCCTGATCGTGGTACTCGATGGCCTTGCGCGTCTCGCCCAGATTAGAGTAGGCATTGCCCAGGTTGCCCAGGTGCACAGCCCTCAGAATTTAGATCCTTCATTAGCCGGGCTGCTATTAAAGCTGTCTCTAGCCATCGAATCCTATCCCGAGGATGCTGACGCAAAGCCAGTACATTGCGCTCCATCATTCGGATAGGAATTGGCCATCTGCAAGGCGAACTTTATGTCCGACTTCGCCTTAGGTTTCGTAACGTTTCGCATCATAACCTTGCCCAAGCCTGTCCTTCCTTAATGTTCGCCCACTCGTGGTCGAAGAGCATTAGCCCTGCCAGGATATCTTTCCCCCCATTATCGTAAAGCGTTTTCCGCATCAGAGGGCTTTGCATCCAAAGTCCCTTCTGCAACTAAAGTCTGAGTCTTGCAACCAAAGTTACAGACATATTCAGTGGATTGGTTATATTCTGAGATAAGCGATCCGATTAAACTTTGAAAAGAACGTTAGGTCGGTTCTCTGATTAGATTCTTAATGTGCACGCATCAGGATCTCTAAAATAATAATCAGCTAATTTCAACCTCAGGCTTCTCCGTATTCGCTGGATAATTGGAGAACCCTGTTGGGTACAAGCAGTTGAGTTCTTCCACCGAGAGTTTTTGTGACATCTAACAATATTTAATCTATCAACATATAATCGGCAAATATATCATCGGCTTTCTCAAAAACGAAATTATGCTTATAATGATATCGTTTCCCGCCTTTTAACCGTTGTGCCTTTATTTCTTCAGGAAATCTTTCCCATACTTCTTTTGATACTGCGTTTTGGGGGGTCACTTTAGCATTTAGTCTAGTTGGGACTTCTGCGAAAAACTTATTCTGCTTCATTTTATCTGTGAGCGGGGAAAGAGGACAGAAAGCCAAATATTCCCTTTTTTGTATGTCACAACACGGCGTAATAACTGCCGCATAACTAAAACCCAGGTTTACGGAAAAGCATGGATTATGTTCTTTATTTAATATGGCAGGCGTTAAAAATTTTGTTAATACAATGCCTATGCTGATTAGTCCTTCAAAGACATCTCCTTGCGAATTTCTGGAGAAAACGGGATATCAGCATAAAACATAGTTGCCCAATGTAGATTTCATTATGTAGTAATCCTCTGCATCCCAATAGTTATCTTCATGGGCAACTGATCTACCTGGTAGAAATCCTTCATGATTTCAATGCTGGAAATACCCAAAACCTTACGGTTTTCATCCTCTATAAAACCGACTTTATATCTATCAAATAAGATATAATTTATTCTTGGGAGCGATCATAGGATCTGCTAACAACTCGGATGCCTGGATTTATTTTTTGATCGCAACCCCTCCGGTAGCATCTATCTCCATTTCATCAATCAAAGTTTCCGGCACCATTTTATACACCCCTCATATATTGTTTGAAATTTTCAGTAATGATTGATAAGAATTCACTTCTATCTAGTCTACGTAAATCATCTGTAGTCGAGAGGAATTTCGCGTATTCTCCGATTTCTGCATAGCCAGTGAAATCCATTATATATTTAAAATTATTTTCCATTTTTGTCAATTTTACATTGAATAAGGTCAGATTGCCCCCGTTTTGTTCTTATAACTATATGGTTTCCTAGTAAATCATCTATTTTATACTTTTCAATGTCAAATATTGGAAGATAATAATTTTTGAAATATTTGTTCGTCATCTCATCTAAGGAGCATTGGTCTATATATCTAAGACCTATTCGCGCGAATTTTTTTACAGGAAATTTCTGAAGAATCGGTCACAACTTTGTTTATGACATCTCTAAACTTCATTCCTGATGAATGATCATATGAATTATATTCTTGAGATGATTGAAAGCCGATCTAATCTAACCATTATTTTGGTTTTCCCACTTTCGTTTTCAAGTTCCAGCTCGATGTCGCTTTTCCAGCATCTCCGCTAGAGAATTTGGAATACATCTTCTATAGCAAATTGTGTGGTCAAGAGCTGAGATGCTTTAGAAAATCATCCATAATTTTTATTTGAAATTCTCCTATAGCTTGAGCAATATAGAACAAGCTAGAAAGCGAACTTCATATGCCACCTCAACCAAAGGTGCATTGGAAAACTTCTTCATCTCCTGCGATATATCTTAATCCCATCTAATATTTATTCGCTGCCCTTGATATATGATAAGTCAATCACACACATAATCTAGCATGTATGTCTCAAGGAAAAGATTTTGTTATGCCCAGACTCTCCAGCGTGATCTCTTCTCCCTTGTACGTTCACGATCCCAATACGGAGATTTGCACTTTGGGCTGCATACCTCTGGCTGCTTATCTGTATCTCTTGGATACCACTCATGGCCGCACCTAGCATTTCAGTTTTTTTGGTTCGAATTCGTGACCACACGAAGGACATTTTATCATAATTAATCCTTTTTTTCAATTACTATATGGATATTGTGTCAATTACTCATCAAAGGTATATAAGACCATCGGCATATGTTCCACTAGTAATATATACGTTGAAGTACATATTGTAAGTGGTGAAAAGTGATGGCCATATGAGAGAAATGCGTGGAAAAGCGATAGCAGATCAAGGTGATCAGATCAAGAAGGTCAATGACCACTCTTTCAAGGTAAAATCACAATCTGGAAGCAAGGTTCTACGAAGTCAAAACAACTCCGAATCGGAATGACCTGCGATTGCCCCGATTTCGTTTATCGCGGCGGAAAGTGCAAGCATATTCAGGCCACGCGATATTACTTGGAAGTTGAGAAAGACACCCCCACAGGAACAGTCACCGAAAAGGTCCATCTGACCTATACCCAGGCGTGGAACGCTTACAATGAGGCTCAGAAGGCAGAGGTTAACCTTTTCGATGAACTGTTGAAGGACTTGGTTAAGGCTATTCCAGAACCTGAGCAGACTATTGGAAGACCTCGCTTATCGATCCATGAGACGCTTTTCTGTGCCATCCAGAAAGTGTATTCTCAGCTATCGAGCCGGCGCGCTTATAGTCTCTTTGAGAACGCGACGGAGAAAGGACAGATAGAACATACTCCTGACTTCAACGTACCATCAAATCTCTTCAAGAATCCAGAGATGACGCCAATTCTTCACGAATTCGTTACATTATCTGCCTTGCCTGTCGCTGGAATAGAGAACGATTTCTCAGTAGATTCTACTGGATTTCGAACAACCACATTCAACGCCTACAACGGCATGAAGCACGGCCAAAAAAAGAACATCAATGGGTTAAGGCTCATCTTTGCGCAGGCGTAAAGACAAATATCGTCGCGGCTGTGGCGATAACAGATGGCAATGGTGGCGATTCACCTCAGTTTGGGCCTTTGGTCAAGAAAACCGCCGAAGGATTCACCATTAACGAAGTATCTGCTGATATGGCTTATTCATCGCGCCTAAATCTATCAGTTAGCTAGCAAATACGGGTGGGAAAGCATACATTCCCTTCAAGAAAAACGCAACTGGAAGGGCGGGCGGTTCAACCCTTTGGAAGAAGATGTTCCACTACTTCCAGCTTAACCGCGATGATTTCATGGAACATTACCACAAGCGAAGCAATATAGAGGCCACAAACGCCGCCATAAAGCGCAAGTTTGGAGAGACTTTGAAATCCAAGAATCCAACCGCTCAGGTAAACGAACTACTGGCTAAAATTATTGCGTACAACCTGACTGTGGTAATCCATGAGATGTACGAAAATGGGATACAACCTGAGTTCTTGCAAACTAAAGTCGGATGGCGTGAATACTAAAGTAGGGCTAAAACCTTACTTTAGATGCAAAGCCGCATCATTGAGCACTTTCAAGTAATGCTTAGTGTGGCGCTGCTTCGCGTCGTCACGCTCCTTAGATTCCAGACGTGATTCTGCGAAAAGACGGGCCAGGTCATGCAGCCTGTAACGCCCCTCTTCAGAATCTGCGGGGCGAATAAAATCCACCAGACTCCATTTAACTAAATCGCTCAATGCCTCTGCAGATGGATCGGGAGCCATCTTCAAGACTGCCGTCCCGCCATTCAGGTCAAAGTCTTCTGGAAAGACCGAAAGACGACACCAATGCTTCCTTCTTAATGGACGCAGCAGATCATAACTCAAGCTGAATGATGCCTCAACAAGTTCTAGCCTCACTTTCTTGTCACTCAGGCGGAGTTCGTAGTCATCCACGCTTATTTCTTTCCTCTCGGCCAAGGCGCTTGCTGCATTTCGAAGGGCCAGGGGAAGATATCCGCATAGCTTTGCAAGCGAGTCCGCTCGGTTGCCAATCCGTCGAGCGATTTCGAGAAGCAATTCACAGGCTTCCGATGGAGGCAAGACATCCAGATCTCGCTCCTTTAAGCCTGGCAGAGTAAATTTATTTCTTGAAGTGATTAAAACGGCGCAGTCTTTTGGAGGAAGCAGCGGCTCGACCTGCTCTTTATCTGATGCATTGTCTAATAGTAGCAGGGCATGTTTTCCAGCCAGAACTGACAGATATAACCCGTGCAGCTCGTTTTCGTTCTCTGGCAGGCGGTCAGTTGGGTAATACGAATGGATGACCTGGGCCATGGCTTCAGCGGCGCTCAAAGGACTCTTGGTTGTTCCTTTCAGGTTTAGAATTAGATTACCATCAGGAAAGCGATCTTTTAGCCTCTCGGCCAAGACAAGTGCCAATGCGGTCTTGCCGACGCCAGCCATGCCACGCAGGCCGGTAATGGTTGCTCCCTTATCGAAATTCGATAGGATCTCATTGATTTCATCCTCACGACCCTTGAAGTCATCCGGTGGTCGGGGAATTTGGTTTGGGATTAAGGCATCGAAAGTTTGGGACGGGGTGACCTTTGCAAAGGTACGGAAGTTCTCTCTTTATTAGTATTCGTGATCTCATTTTGGATCGCTTGTGTTACTTTCAAAGCCAGATTATCAGGGGAACTAAAATCTGCGCGGATTCTCTCTTTGTTTACACGCTCACGGAATGATTTTTGTTTTTCCCGTTTATCATCTGACTCCATTAGTTTAGCATGAATCGGAAAGTCTTCAGGCGCAACGAAAATAAGTCTTGGTTTACTAGCATCTGTTGCGGTATTATACTCCCTTTCTGTATACGATGTCTCGCTTCCTTTTGGACAGCTCCCGTATAGGTGGCCCACTATTCCCACAAATAGGTCGCATTCGGCAACTTTAGCGGTACAGAATTCGTCAGCTTCCTGATCACGCGCACCAAAGTCTTCCATTCGAACACAATGATATCCATCCAGACCTTCAATAGCGTGATAGGCAGCCTCGCGATACTCCTGTAAATCTCTAGCTGTGGAGCTGAGAAACACCGTTCTAATTTGCATGGGATCAGATCAGCTAGGACAAATCATCTATAATATTAATAACTTTATGCTAAACCAAGCGGCTCAGGAAAAACCTAAGAAGATGTGAAATGGGTTTTGCCTTCGCATCTTCCTGATTAGAAGGCAGCGCATGGCGTTATCTTCTCAGAGAATTGGCTCTGTTTATTTTGCTATACTGTACGCATCCCATGCACAGGCAATCCAGATTATCGGTGCAGCGACGAAACCTCCGATTCCTGTAGCCATAGCTAAAATTGCCACGACCAAAATGCTACCAAAGAACCATGCCAACGCCCTCCAGAAATGCCCGGCATAAAACTGTCCCAGACCTATTATTAACAGAGATAAAATCGCCGCCGTTTTCTTGCCCATTGATCCCGCCTCTTATCATCTTAATGTTGTCTTTTAAAAAAAAGTTGCAGGCTAATTAAATTGAGGCCGAAACCCTCACCTACACCCGCACCCGCATCCCTTCGTGAGCCTCTCTCGCCCAGATACTTGGCCGGATTCTCGTCAAAGGCCTTCTTGCATCCTGGGGCGCAGAAGTAGTACGTCTTGTCCTTGTAGTCGCTCTTGATCTTCGCCGTCTTCTCATCGACGGTCATTTTGCATACCGGATCTATAGCCATTTTCTTTTATCCTCCAATGCTCTTATTCTTGGTCGCTGGGGGTATATACTTTTTGAGCAGCAGCGAGAGTGAGACTACGGTCACAGAGCTCAGGGCCATGGCAAAACCCGCCAGCTCCGGCCGGAAGGTTATGCCGAAATTGGGATAGAGCACGCCTGCGGCTACTGGAACCAGCACCGCATTGTAGGCAAAGGCCCAGAAGATGTTCAGCTTGATTCTGGAGATGACCTTGCGGCTGAGCTGGATGGCTGCGACTGCGTCTCGCAGGTCGCCTTTCATCAATACGATCTCGCCGGTCTCTATAGCCACATCCGTTCCGCTGCCGATGGCAATGCCTACGTCTGCTTCAGCCAGCGCGGGAGCATCGTTGATGCCGTCGCCCACAAAGGCCACCCGGCTTCCGGCCTGGCGCAGCCTCTTGATCTCCATGGCCTTTTCTTCGGGCAGAACCTCCGAAAGGACCTGATCGATGCCTAGCTGGCTTGCCACTGCCGCAGCGCTGCGGGCATTGTCGCCGGTGATCATCACTACCTGCAAGCCCATCTTCTTCAGCTCGGCCACCGCCTCCACTGCCGAGCTTTTGAGCTGGTCGGAGATGGCCAGAACCCCGCTGGCCTTTCCGTCCAGGGCCACCAGCATGGCCGTCTTTCCCTGCTCCTCATAGCCGGATGCCTTGCTGAGCAGGTTGTCATCGCAGATCGATCTTCATCTCTTTGAAGAGAATCCTGTTTCCGGCCACGACGCTCCTTGCACCGACTTGGGCCAGCACGCCTTTCCCGGGTCGAGCCTCGAATTTGGTGGCATTGACGAGATCGATTCCCTCCGCTTCTGCTTTGCGGACGACAGCCTCGGCCAGGGGATGCTCGGACGGCTTCTCTGCAGATGCTGCCAGCCTCAAAAGCTCCTTTTCATCCACTCCAAAGGCCGCAAGGTCCGTAACATCCGGCCTGCCCACCGTCAGGGTGCCCGTCTTGTCAAAAGCCACTACATTAAGCTTCTCTGCGGCCTCCAGAGCCTCGCCGCTCTTGATGAGAATCCCGAGCTCCGCTCCCCTGCCGATGCCGACCGTTATGGCCGTCGGGGACGCCAGCCCCAGGGCACAGGGGCAGGCCACTACTAATACGGATATGAGGGCGGTCAAGGAGAAGAGCAGAGTATTGTGGGCTACAAAATACCAGTAGACAAATGCAGCAGCGGCGATGGTGAGAATGGTGGGAATGAAATAGGCAACCGCCCTGTCGGCAATCCTCTGCACGGGCGGCCTGGACCCCTGCGCCTCCTCCACCAGGGTTATGATCGACGCCAGAACAGTGTCTTTGCCCACCCTTGTGGCTTTGAACGTGAGGGCGCCGTTCTTGTTGAGGGTGCCGCCGACTACCTTCTGGCCCGCTTCCTTCAAAGCCGGAACCGGCTCCCCGGTGATCATGGACTCGTCCACGTAGCTCTGCCCGTCGATGACCACTCCATCGGCAGGAACCTTCTCGCCCGGCTTTACCAGGATAAGGTCGTCCACCTGAACTTCCTCGGCGGCCACCTCGATCTCCCGACCGTCCCTCAGAATGGTGGCCCTCTTGGGCTGCAGGCCCACCAGCTTCTTGATGGCTTCCGAGGTGCGGCCTTTGGCGTTGGACTCCAGATAGCGGCCCAGCGTCAGGAAGGAGGCAAGCATAACCGCAGTCTCATAGAACATGAAGTCCGGAGTGAGCACAATTCCGAAGGTGCCAAGAATGCTGGCGCCATAAGCCACGCCGATGCCCATGCCGTACATGACGTCCATGTCCAGGCTCCTGTTCTTCAGCGCCCTTAATGGCGGCCTTGAAGATGGGATAGCTGACATAGACGAATACCGGGGCGGAGACCACCAGCATGAACAGATTCATGAAATTGGGCACCGCCATGAGGATGCCCATGGGGATGACCTGATGCACCGGCAGATACATCACGGCCATGAGAAAGAGGCTGGTGGCAAAGCCGATGATGATGCGCCGCTTCTTATCCCGCAAGTCCAGTTCACGTGCCTCTCTTTCCCTAGTCAGCCGCAGCCTCATCGCCGGCAAGGCCCAGGAACTGGTAGCCCGTGTCCAGAACTGCCTTCCTCATATCCTCCAGGCCGACCATTCTGGGATTGAAGGTGACGTAGGCCTTTTCTGCGGCCAGGTTGACGCGCACGTCAACCACCCCGTCCAGTTTCTTGAGGGCGATCTCCAGCGCTCCCACGCACATGGCGCAGACCATGCCGCCTATTTTCAGAACGACCTTCTGGTCGATTACGTCGTAGCCGAGATCCCTGATCGTCTTTTCGAGATCTATGAGCCCGAGCTTCTCCGGGTCGTACTCTACCGATGCCATCTCCGTCCCCAGATTGATCTCTGCCCTGGAGACTCCATCCTGGTTCTTGAGGGCCTTCTCGATGGCTGCCGTGCAGGCGGCACATACCATTCCCGCTACCTTCAGCTCAGCCATCCTTTTTTCCGCCATGAATCTCTCTAAACTGAATTACTCGATTACACTATTACTCTATTACACTAAATGAACCGCTCAAATCTCTCTTTCCCGGCTTTGCAGATGGGACAGATCTCAGGAGGCCCATCACGGCCGCAGAGGTAGCCGCAGACGAGACACCTCCAGACGGGCACGGATAGTTTCAGAGTCCCGGAGCCCGGCCCCCGGCTCTGCAACCGACGCTGATGGCAGTGACTCTGACTGTGACTGTGGCTCTGCCTGCTGGCTGTAGTTTTTGCCTCATTTCCTGCGGAGGCCTTCTCTCCGGAATGGAACCCAGTTTCTGCTCGCCTTTGAGGACAGCTTTCGAGACATAAAGCGCACAGTAGCAGGCGCCAAATTCAGTGACATCCGCATCTCTGTAATAGCAGGGACAGATTATATCCAGATCCGCAATCTTATCATCAGCTGCCAGGCGGCAGGGGCAGGCCTGGTAACCATATCGTCTCTCGTTTACAAGCAGGCCCTTCACCAGTCCCTTCGCAAACTCCCCGTCGGGATTGAGATTGTATCCCCCCTGTTTTGCCTCCTTCTCCAGGTGCAAGTACAGTCTGTCGATCTCTTCAGGCGAAGGCTCCGGATTTTCTCTTTCCATTAACCCAGAGCCTCCTTGATCTCTTTCTCCCTGAAGCCCACGATGGCTTTCCCGCCTATTACAATGGTCGGAAAAGATGTGCTGGGATTATATTTCTTGATCTCTTCGATGGCCTGGGCCCTATCTTCTCCTTTTAAAAGATCCACATAAACATAGTCAAAGGCCACGCCTGACGATTGCAAGAGCTCTCTTGTCTTCTTGCACCAGATGCAAGTGCTTAACGCATAGAGCATGATCTTGCCCTTATCATTTCCAGCTACGTGTTCGGAATTCATAAAATCACAACTATAATATGGTACTATGAGATTATAACATCTTTGGCGAACAAATAGGTACTCAGGGAAAAAGAATTTTTTAGAGAGAGAGAGAACGTGTTTGAAAATTGATTGCTGGCTGCAATGTTTTTTATAATTCGTGAATAATCAAAAAAAAGTCGGCTGCCAGGTTTTCCCTAGCAGTCTATGCCGTCGCAGATCGCATGGATCTTTTCCGGCACTGGGTTCTCATGGAACTTGATGGTCTTCTCGGCCTCGAATGTTCCCGTGAACATCTCGTGGGCCTTGATATCCTTGTAGAATATCTTGTGCCATGTGGCATCTGTGCCCCAAGTACCATTGAATGTGTTCTTGGTCTCCATTCCCAACAAGATGTGCCGGATCATAGACGCCATTCTTGGCAGTCATGAGATTCCCGACCGCATCAGTATCCCTGCCCGCATCCTTGAGTTTGTGGATCAGGTTCTCAGGGCTGACGTTATCCTGTGGCTCATAGGGAGTTGTAGAGGCAAAGTAAGCTGTCTCATCCTTCTCCATCTCATTTACGGAGAACATCTCCTGAACATTGGCACCGATGCCTCCATAAAACGCCTTGGAGGTCAGAGACTTGCCGCCGATCAGAGGCGTGTCGCCTTTATATGTCATCTTTGTAGTCTCGAACATATTCAAGGCAGACTCGTTGCCGCCGTTCACGGAGCTTACGTTTCTCTTGAGCTTTTCCGGGTCTTGCGAGTAGGTATGCTCAGAGTCAAGCTCCAGGTCGCCATCTCCCGCCATTGTGTTATAGTACTCGAGAGCTATTTTCTTGTCGATTATCGATGTGCTGACATCGACAACTCCCGACCCGGAGACTTTTTGATTTTCACAGAACTGTTCATATTGCACCGGCGGTACCACCGGTGGATTAGCCAGCACCGTGCCGCAAACCCCCATCAGGGCAATTGCTAACATAAGTGCTACTATTACTACTCCCTTCATTTTCTTTTCGCCCCCTATTTTTTTAAGTGTCTAATATGAGCTAATTTAGCCAAATAAGCTAATTAAGCTCAAAACTAATATCTTACATTTATATTATATAAATTTATCCTTCAAAACATCAATCATCTCAGCCTTATTATCAGATGGGAATATCCAGGATCATATTATTGATCCCGAGACGCGAGAATAGATCTCATCATTTTGATTCGTTATACATTTCAATGAATAAGTTCCCTATTTGAGGATAATGGGTTTCTAGGGCCAGCGGTCCGATATTGGATGATCGCCTCTTGCTAATTTCGTTCTTGCTAATGCTTTGAGATTCTCATGATGCATCCGTCTTCCGTATGCTCCACTACCATCTTCAACTTCAGATCCGAGAAGACCTTTTGCCAGTGGCTTTCCACGCAGGTCTTGCAATGCTCCTTGGCAATCAGGCTGGCTCCCACCCGTGCGAAGGATTTGGCGCCTTCCATCAATCCGCAGCGATGGCGTTTGATCTCCACAAAGCCCTTCCCATCAATAACTTCCACCACGCTTCCGAAAAGGTTCTTATCATTGGCAGCAATGGCCAGTGCCACTGCTTCAGGCTCTGTCAGACCAAGCTGCTTGAAGGTGGCAGCTACCTGGCGTGCTCCAATATCCTGAAATTCCCGCAGGCCCTTTTTGCCAAGCTTTCGAGCTACGTATCCGCTGCTACCGTAGAAGCTTCCCATCCACATGGCCACCACGCGCTGCTGGATCTGCTCCAGAGGAATATCAGGGACGTCGGTCATGCGTTTGGCAACGCAGACGAGCATTATAATACTTCCGCGCCCAAAATATGGCAACTAGAAGATCGGAAGAGACCCGGGCTTCATTACTCATAGAAGGATTATCTGATAGACACGATAGACACGGCAGACGCTTTAGACACGGTGACACGAGTAGATATGATCGACCAAAAGAAGAGTGCTTGAGATATGCCTGAGCTTCCAGAGGTGGAGATGGCTCGAATGTATCTGCAGGCCACAATACTGCTCCAGCCCATTAGATCCGTTGCGGTTTTGGATGAACGCATCCTATCCGGAGTCTCGGCAGAGGCATTGGAGCTCAGTCTGGCAGGAGAGCAGTTCATATCCATTCAAAGGCATGGAAAACGGCTCTTTCTGCAGCTTCGGGACGATCTCTGGCTCACGCTCCATCTCGGCCTCACCGGGAGACTCGTCTATCTCCAGGCCCGGATGGCGGAGGCGGATGTGGTGGAAGTAGTGCCCAGCCACACCCGCCTGCTGATCTCTTTCCAGAACGAATGCCGTCTGGCCTTCGATGATCCGAGGATCTTCGGTGAGGTGGGGCTGACAGAGAGCCCGTCCATTTTGCTGGCAGAGCGAAAGATCGGCCCCGACGCACTGCAGTTAAACCTGGATGGCTTTCTGGAGATTATGCGCGGCAGACGGGGCGTGATCAAGGCTATGCTCCTCAACCAGAGTCTCGTTGCGGGCCTCGGAAACCTCTATGCAGACGAATCCCTCTTTCAAGCGGGCATCTGCCCCCGGTCTCGTGGCCTGGGTGAGACAGAGCTCATTGCCCTCTTTTCATCTATTCAGGAGGTGTTGAAGACGGCCCTATCCACAGGGGCGAACCTTGCCAATCTGCCTGATTCCTATCTCTTACCGCACCGCCATACAGCCGGAACCTGCCCCAGAGATGGCTCTCTTCTCAGGCACGAGAAGATCGGAGGGAGGACCAGCTATTACTGTCCGAAGCATCAGAAAATTGTGGGGTGAAGAGGTCAATGTGGTAGTCTGCAGATGGGAATTCATAAAACGGACTCCTTTCCGGGCCTGCAGACTGCCGATCGAATCAAGATGGCCTGATTCCTGTAAATCGCAGATACTACTATCTCTTTTGAGAAGAAAAGGTCTATGCATATCCCGGGTGAAGCTTATTAGATTGTAAGGCAATAACCATATAGGTGTTCCAAATGGAGGAAAGAGCGAAAGATTCAAACTTGCCAAGATCAGATCTCGTGAACTCTGACTCGTTAAAATCCTACCGGGAGAAGAGGAACTTTGGGGTCACAGCCGAGCCTGAGCCTTCCGGCGGGAGGACCGAAACCCACGGCCAGATCTTCGTGGTGCAGAAGCACAGCGCCCGCAGCCTGCATTACGATCTACGGCTGGAGGTAGACGGCGTCCTCAAGTCCTGGGCGGTTCCCAAAGGCCCTTCCACGAATCCCAAAGATAAGCGCCTGGCTATACAGACGGAAGACCATCCACTGGAATACGCCTCATTCGAGGGCACGATTCCCGAGGGAGAGTACGGAGCCGGCACAGTGATCGTCTGGGATACCGGCTCCTACAAAAATATGTCAAAGAAAGACGGTATTGATATCACTCTTTCCCGGGCTCTGGAGAACGGCCACGCAGCGATCTGGCTGGAGGGCAAAAAGCTATCTGGCGGCTACGCCCTCACCAAGACCCCAAGAGGATGGCTACTGGTCAAGATGAGAGATGAAAAAGCGGACGCAATGCGTGATATCCTCAAGGAGAGTCCGGGATCGGTTCTTATAGCGAGCAAGACTATTGTGTAGAGCAGAGTTGGAGCAAATGACGGGAAAAGTGCGGCTCTAAGATTATCCTCCCGGCCTTTTCGTGGTCCCGGTTTCGGCTATTTTCGCTTCACCGGGCATGCCAGCAAAAAATGCGGCTCTGTCTCTTGAGCTACTTCTCTTGAGCTACTTCTCTTGAGCTATGTCTCGGGAAACAGATTCCCGGGCCTTCTTTCCTTCTTCGATCAGCTCTTTGACCCTCTGACCGCCTTTGTGGCCAATCTCTTCATAAAATTCCCTGCCATGCGTCTCGGCAGTCTTCATACCTCCTTTCTTGCCTGCCTCCTGCACAGTCATTTTGCCTTTTTCCTCTTTTCCTAATCTGATCTTCTCTTCCGCCATTTTTCCTTCCCTCCTACATCTTTGATCGACTACAGAGCCATTCTATTTGGCTCTGAAAATTTTCTGGGACTAAGGAGATTTTGGGCCGAACTCGTCTCAATACTTTCGACTTTCCTGTTTTCCTCTTGACCGAATTGCACTTATTCCCAGCTACTACTATTCTGTTTGATCTTCTTTAAATATTTATGTTTTGCGCTTTTTTTGGTTCCAGGAAAAAGATAAGCATCATAGACCGAATTCATGAGAATTGATAGTCGCTTAAGTCTAAATATTTTATTAAAAATTAAAATATGGTCTAGATGGTTTGAGGTGAACTCTATTCAGATCGAAGAAGCTTTTTTATTTTTTGGATTCCCAACTTACCAGAGTTAATCGGTATCAGAACTTCCGATTCTGGTCACGTTCATCTCTCTGACCAGAGCTCGGGCAATATTTTTCAGGCCCAGATCTTCCTCTGCCCGGAGGATCTCATCCTTCTTGGCCCTGGTCATGGGCTTGTTGGGTACGGCGGTACAGGATTTGGTCTCCTCAGTCACCTCGTACGTCCCAATCTTCCGGGCCAGGTCCATTATCTCAGACTTGTCCATGGCAATGAGGGGATGGAAAACAGGCACTCCGATGGCCGCCTGCTCCGCCAGGATATTTTCTGCCGTCTGGGAGGCCACCTGGCCCATGGAGTAGCCGGTCACAATTCCCAGGGCGCCTTCTTTCTCCATGACCTCTGTCGCTATCCGGTACATCAAGCGCCGGCAAAGAACGCATGTTGCCCGGGGATAGTGAGCCTGGATCTTCTCAATTGCCCTCTGGATGGGAATTGTGATAAAATCGATCTTGCGGCCTGAGGTCCATTCCGCCAAAACCTCGGCGCACCTGATGGACTGGTTTATGGCATCGGCATAAGGCCGGGAATCGAAGTGCAGAAGAGTGACGGGACATCCCCTCTTCATCATCATCCAGGCGGCAACCGGCGAATCGATGCCCCCGGAGATGAGCACCAGCATCTTTCCCTGCGAGCCCAGAGGCAGTCCGCCAAGCCCCTTCACGACCCTGGTAAATATGTAGGTCTTGTCCCTTCTGGCCTCGATAAATATCTCCAGCTCCGGCCCATCCAGGTCCACAGTAGCGCCTGTAGCCAACCGGACGGCCTCGCCCGCGACCCGCCCGATCTGTTCGCTGGAGAATGTTACCCCGGTGCGCCTGGGCCGGATGGCAAAAGAGGCAGGCATCGATTGCAGGGCAATTTCGACCGCAGCCTGGCTCATCTCCAACAAGTCGGAAGCCACAGTCCTGGCCGGGCTTGTGGAGACGACCCCAAAAACCCGTGCCGCAATCTCGCTGGCTCTGACATCGGAGGTGTGGACGAAGATCCTGCCTTCGCCCCTGGTAACCTTATGCTCCACCCCGGCCCTGTGCAAGGAAGAGGCTATATTGCTCGCTAAAATGCGTTCCCAGTTCTGCCTCGTCCAGCTATCCTTGAGTGTGATTTCCCCGTAGCGTACCAGAACTACGTCCTGGAAACTCATGCCCTAATCTGAGTAGCCTTCGCTGATCTCTTTATCTTCTTGACTCTGGAACCTGACGCCGTGTATCTCTGCATTGGTCCGGGCTTCTTATGGGTAACCTCGGCCTTGGTAACCTGCCTGACCTGACCCTTTCTGCCCTTGATCTTGACCCATTCTATGCTTCCTGTCTTTCCCATGAGGTGTTCCTTTTAAAGCAGGATTTAAAAAGGTTTCCATTTACGGGAAGTGAGAGATCATCCAAGGCAAACTTTCAGAAAGCTCCCCCAGACGGAATATTTTTAACCATCGGTTGCTTTGACCAACCTGTGAGCAACGAGATAGAGCTTCCTACGATCCGCCCAGGAAAATCGATAGCCTTGATTGCATTGGGCCTGGGTGCCTATTTCCTTTATCTGTCTCATGTGGGCTACCAGGAAGTGATCGGCAGCCTACGAAGCATCAATGTTACACTTTTTTCCATAGCGGTGGTACTGGCACTCTTCGGCGTGCTCTGTGATGCCCTGGCCTGGAGGGCTGTCGCGCTCAAGTTCAACTACAAGGTGCCCATCTGGGACATATTTCTCATCTATTTGTCCTGTGGTTTCATGAACAACCTCATACCCTCAGGCACCTTCGCAGGAGAGACGGCACGGGTCTACTTCTTGGAAAAGCTGGACGGAGGTTCGCGAATCGATCAGGCTTCAGCTACGGTTGCAGCGACCAGAATCATCACAGCCATACCCTTCTTTCTGGGTACTGCGATCGGTCTCGTATATCTGGATCTGGCCACTGACGCCCCTCCCTGGGCTCTGGCCACCTGTACTATTATCACACTCATCCTGCTGTTCCTCAATGCCACATTTTTCGGCATCTGCTTTGCGGACGATTGGCTGGAACGAATCATCTTCACCTTGATCAATTATGTGGAGAAGATATTCCATATCCATGTGGACAGAATGCAATGCAGCAGCATAGTGAGCCAATTCCATCAGTCCATGAAGGTACTGGTCGAGCACAAGAGAACCCTTATCATCAGCACCTTCTGGGCGGTGGCGGGCTGGCTTTCTATGACCATGGTGGCCGTCATCGTACTTCCGGTCTATGGGCGTTTCAGTTCCCCTCCGGGCCGTATTTGCCGTATATGCTGTTATGATATTCTTGCAGATGCTGCCCATATTCCTGCCGGGTGGTGTGGGATTGGTGGATATTGTAATGAGCACCCTCTTTACCGCCATCGGTTTGCCCACACACAGCGCCGTGGCCGCGAGCATCCTCATCAGGCTCATCCAGCTCTGGATGCTCACTGCCATCGGCGGCCTGGCGACGGCGTATCTTGTGAAAAAGATAAACCACAATTCTCTGACGGCTGTAACCGAGAAACGATTAGCAAAAGGCTTTTAAAGACCGATGCCCAGTAGGAGCACTTGTTTTGGGACAGTGGGGTAGCCTGGTCTATCCTCGAGGGTTTGGGACTCTTGGACCGCGGTTCGAATCCGCGCTGTCCCACTATTCATCATTTCTCTATACTATTATCACATCTTTGCAGCAGCTGCAAGCCTTCTCCAGAATCTTCGTCTCCTGGCCGGGAAAGTGATCGATGAGGCAAAGGCCGGCAGGCTCTGCCCGTTCAAAGAGCCTTGTCAGATCCCCGTGGTAAACCTCGATCGCGCACGGGCCGCGTGCGCGACCTACGAGCACCGGTTCTTTTCCTACCATCCCGGTGGGCCTTTCCGGATACTCTATATCTACTATTCCGAGCAGGCTCCGGTTGGCCTCCAGATTGAGAAGCACATTTTGCACCGCGGGAAGCCAGGCATCGTTCAGCACCACACGCTTCGAACCCGCCAGGGCGCACATCAGCCCCAGAGTTCCGGGACCCGAGAGACCGTCCACAACCTCAGTGACCTTGCCTTGCAGGCAAAGCTGCTCCAGAATCCTCATCTTGGGAGCGCCCTGTCTGGAAAACTCGATATGTATTTTTGACTGGCTCTTGTAGATGACCAGCTCCCCAAAGAGGCTCTGACAGATGTCGGCACGCATGTCGCAGCCGGCCAGGAGAACGTTCTCCAGGGGTTTTGTCCCCGATCTGACAGACGCCCGGAATGCCTTTGGAGAGAATTACTCCCTTTATCTCCGGAATTTGCGCCAGCATAGCCTCGGCCGCGTCTTTCGTAAACCGTTCCCCCAAGATTATCAGGCTCCTCCGGCCAAGGCGGGGTGAATAGGCCAGAGGATAGCCTACGTCTATAAGCGGCGTGCCGACGCTTCGCAGAGTGTCCAAATCGTCGCGAAGGCCAAACTCCTGCAAGACTCTCAAAGCATCCAGCATTACCGCATCCAGCGTTGCTCTGCCGCATGACTGGCACCGTTCTATCTTTCCAGGCAGACTCTCCAGTTTCAGCGCTTTGTCCAAATTCGGCTCAGGCGCGCAATCAGAGCAGGCCAGTACCTTTGCTCTATCCCTGCAGAACCTCAGCCGCGGGCTCCACACAGGTATTTTCGCAAGCAGGACACTTCATATTATGCCAATCTCACATAAGTACTTCAACATTTGCCCGAATGCTCACTTCTTCAGAACTAGAAAGGTTTGTAAATAAGAAAAACATTAAGGCGGCGAAGGTGGTTTTGGACATGGCACAGAGAGGCATCAGGGAGTACGATGCAAAACGTATGTTGGCCAGATACCTTCCCGAGTACCTCAATGATTTCTCATACACCGGGAATCTTGCCTTAGTGGGACCGGACACGAATCTGGAGGAGCTCGTATCTTCTAACCCCTGGCTGAAGACGTCGAGGCTTGTGGTTAAGCCGGACCAGCTCTTTGGAAAGAGAGGCAAACATGGGCTAGTTCTATTGGACTCGGACTGGGATAGGGTGAGGAAGTACCTTAAAGAGAACATGGGGTCCGAGGTGGTTTTAGGAGGCATTACTGGAAGGCTGTCTCATTTCTTGATTGAATCCTTCATACCCCACGAGGAGGAGTTCTATGTGGCTATCAGCTCCGACTATGATGGCGATAACATATTTTTCTCTACCAAAGGCGGCGTCAGTGTGGAGGAGAATTGGGACAAGGTAGTTCCGTTGCATATAGACGTCCTGGCGGGAATCGAGGACATAGATATCAAATCCAAGTTGCCGGCGAGCCTCGGGGAGAAAAGACAAACCGTTGAGAATTTCATTCGCGCCCTCTGGCAATTTTACAAAGAAATGGGTTTCACATACCTGGAGATCAATCCCTTCACATTCTATAACGGCGCTATTGTGCCTCTGGATATGGTGGCCAAGCTCGATGACGCTGAAGAGTACTGGCAAAGGAAACGGTGGCAGGATCTGGCCTTCCCCGAGCCCTTCGGCAGAAGTCTCTCCAAGGAGGAATTCTTCATCAAGGATCTCGACTCCAAGACCGGGGCCTCTTTGAAGCTGACCATTCTCAACCCGGAAGGAAGGGTCTGGACGATGGTTGCGGGTGGTGGCGCGAGCGTGATCTATGCCGATACCATCTGCGACCTGGGCTTTGCAAAAGAGATGGCCAATTATGGCGAATACAGCGGAGACCCTAACACCGAGGAGACATACTACTACACCAGGACTATTCTGGACTTGATGACGCGCCATAAGAATCCCAGAGGAAAGGTGCTCCTCATTGGTGGCGCAATTGCCAACTTCACGGATGTCGCCAAGACATTCAAGGGTGTAACAATGGCCCTGGAGGAGTATAAGGAAAAGCTCCAGGAAGCTGATGTCAAGATATATGTACGCAGAGGCGGCCCCAATTATGAGCAGGGCTTGAGGCTTATGCGCGATCTGGGCAGAAAGCTTGGCGTGCCCATTGAAGTTCACGGACCTGAGACCCACATGACGAGAATTGTTCCCCTGGCACTGGAGGGTGCATCTCAATGAGCAGGAAAGAATACGTTCTCTTTGATAAAGACACCAAAGCATTTGTCTACGGCTACCAGACCAATGCCATCCAGCGCATGCTGGACTTCGACTACATCTGCAAGCGTGTAACACCCAGCATCTCCGCCATAATCAATCCCAGCAGAGCCGGCATCCATAAGGCATTCTGGGGAACCAAAGAGATCATCCTGCCCATGTACAAGAGCATCTCAATGGCGGCCAAGGCCTATCCGGATGCCGATGTCATGGTAAACTTTGCCAGTCATCGTTCCGCCTTCGAGACCACCATGGAGGCAATGGCGGAGAAGACGATTCGAACCGTGGCCGTAATTGCCGAGGGCGTGCCTGAGAGGCAGTCCCGGATCATGAGCGCCACAGCCAGGAAGCTCAATAAGATCGTCATCGGTCCAGCCACAGTGGGCGGCATGGCTGCAGGGGCTTTTCGTATCGGCAATACTGCAGGAACCATTGAGAATATCATTGCCTCCAAACTCTACCGGCCGGGATGTGTAGGCTTTGTCTCCAAATCGGGAGGCATGCTCAACGAGGCTTTCAATATCATCTCCAGAAATTCAGACGGCATCTACGAGGGAGTGGCCATCGGTGGAGACCGCTATCCAGGATCCACCATGCTCGACCACATCCTGCGCTACGAACAGAACCCTGCCATCAAGATGATCGCCTGTCTGGGAGAACTGGGAGGAGAAGACGAGTACAGGATCATCCAGGCCCTGAAGGAAGGAAAGATCAAAAAGCCGCTGGTTGCGTGGGTAACGGGGACCTGCTCGCCGGTCCTGCCGGCCAGCGTTCAGTTCGGCCATGCAGGCGCCAAAGCCGATACTCATAAGGAGACGGCTCAGGCCAAGAACGATGCTTTCCGCGAGGCGGGAGCCTATGTGCCGACGTCATTCGATGGCTATGGCGATATGGTCCGGAGCGTATACGAGATGCTACTGACCAAAGGTGCGGTTCTGCGATTCGAAGAGCCTGAGGCGCCCCGGATTCCGGCGGACTACAGCAAAGCGATTGCATCCGGCGATATTCGCAAGCCCACCACCTTCATTTGCACAGTCTCCGATGACAGCGGAGAAGAGGTGCTATATGCCGGCAAGAGGCTCTCCGACGTTCTGGACCAGAAGATGGGCATAGGAGGCGTCATCGGCCTGCTCTGGTTCAAGAAGGAGCTGCCTGACTATGCATCCCACTTCATAGAGCTGGTCCTTCAGATCGTGGCTGACCACGGTCCGGCCGTATCCGGAGCTCATAATGCCATTGTTGCCTCGTGTGCCGGAAAAGACCTCATCTCGTCTCTATGCAGCGGCCTTTTGACCATAGGCCCGCGTTTTGGCGGGGCCATTGATGATGCCGCCCGCGAGTTCAAGCTTGCCCGTGAGATGGGTCTTGCCCCGGAGCAGTTTGTGAACGATATGAAGAAGAAGGGCATCAACATCCCTGGCATCGGACACAAGATCAAGAGCGTCAAGAACCCGGACAAACGCGTCCAGCTGCTCATAAATTACGCCCGGGCGAATTTCCCCAGCACTGAGCTACTCAACTACGCCCTGCAGGTGGAAGAGCTTACCACGGCCAAGAAGGGGAATCTGATCCTGAATGTAGATGGTTGCATCGGCATTCTCTTTATAGATCTGATGAGCTCATGCGGTGCTTTCTCCAAAGCGGAGATCGATGAAGTCGTGAGGCTGGGCTATCTGAATGGGCTCTTTGCGCTCGGTCGCAGCATCGGACTGATAGGGCATATCCTGGACCAGAAACGGCTTGGCTCAAGGTTGTATCGCCATCCGGCAGACGATATTGCCTATATGATGCCGTCCGAGGAAGATATCCAGTGCAAGCGTCGAGATTAAGAGAAAGAATCGCCATTTCAAAGGGATGCTGAGGAGGACGAGACGTGGCGACCATAAGCCAGAAGATCTTTTCGCGGGCCTCCGGCTCTGCCAGGATGGTGGAGCCGGGGGAGATTGTTGAGGCAGACATAGATTATGCCATGTCTCATGACGGGACGTCAGTCCTGGCCATCAAGGCTTTCCAGGAGATGGGGTCGGTCGAGGTTTGGGATCCGGAAAGGGTGGTTGTACCCTTCGACCACATAGTTCCCGCCAATAATGAGACCACAGCCGAGCTGCAAAAAGAGGTGCGAGCCTGGGTACGAGAGCATAAGATCTCGAACTTCTTCGACTGCGGCAGTGGAGTCTGCCATCAGGTCTTCCCGGAGCAGGGATTTGCACTGCCGGGATTGCTGGTAGTTGGAGCCGATTCGCATTCCTGCACCTACGGCGCTTTTGGAGCTTTCGGCACGGGTGTAGGGGCAACGGATATGGCTGAGATCTATTCGTGCGGGAGGCTCTGGTTCAAGGTGCCGGAGACGATAGCCGTGCGAGTGGGAGGAAGGCCCAGGCCATTCGTCTCTGCCAAGGATATCGCTCTTATGGTCATAGGCGAGCTGGGGGCAGACGGGGCGACCTACAAAGCCGTGGAGTATACCGGCCCCGCAGTCGAGGCCCTCAGCATTTCGGGAAGGATGACGCTCTGCAATCTGGGAGTGGAGATGGGTGCCAAGGCGACAATGGTTCCACCCGATAAAAAGACGGACGAGTGGCTCCTGGGCCGGGCGCGCCAGGCATACACACCCATCAACTCCGATCCTGATTCATACGACTGCGTATACGATTACGATGTAACCGATCTTGAGCCCCAGGTGGCGGTGCCCTTCCGGGTGGACAATGTCCGGCCGGTCTCAGAGCTTGCCGGGCTGGAGGTAGATCAGGTATTCATCGGCACCTGCACCAACGGCAGGTTAGAAGACCTGGAGGTTGCGGCCAGGATATTGAAGGGAAAACAGGTCAAAGCCAGAACCCTGGTCATCCCTGCCTCGCAAGAGGTTCTCCTGGAGGCGCTGAAGATGGGAATCATCCAGACGCTGGTGGAAGCGGGGGCAATGATTGGCCCGCCGGGATGCGGGCCCTGTCTGGGTGCACACATGGGCGTGCTGGCAGAAGGAGAGGTATGCGTCTCTACCTCCAACAGGAACTTCCCTGGAAGGATGGGCAAAGGCGGACTGGTCTATCTGGCGAGCCCGGCAACAGCAGCCGCGTCGGCTCTGCAAGGCCGTCTGGCAGTGCCCGGGATTTTGAAATGAGATTTGATCTGCATATACATTCCAACTGTTCCGACGGCCATGATGAGGTAAAGACCATCCTCAAGGCTGCAGCTCGGCGCCATCTCGCCGGTCTCTCCATAACCGATCATGACACCCTGCGGGGTTCCGAGAAAGCCCGCAAGATCATCAAAGAGCAGAAGCTCGACCTGATACTCATTCCAGGCGCGGAGGTCACGACTGCCGAAGGCCATCTGCTGGTTCTGGGCGTCTCTGAGATCCCGCCCCGAGGGCTCAGCCCTGAGGAGACGACGGACCTTGCGCATGAGCAGGGAGGCATCACGATTGTTCCTCACCCATACCATCCCTTCCGCCATGCCATTGGGCGCATACCAAAGTGTGATGCAGTGGAGGTCTACAACTCCAAGCACCTCTTCGGAATCGCCAATGCCCGGGCCCGCAGAGAGGCGCTAAGGCGCGGTCTTCCCATGGTGGCGGGAAGCGACTCTCATTTTGCCGATACGGTAGGCCTGGGGGTCACGGAAATTGATGCCCGGAATGCAAAAGAGGCGATAGAGGCCATCCGTGCCGGCCGGACCAGGATAATAGGCAAAAGGACGCCGCCGCAGTTCTTCATCGGAAATACTGTCCAGTCGATCTTCCTGATTGTGAGGAAGGGAGTAGGGAGAAGGCGGTAATCATCAGATACGAATTGACCATTTCCATTATATAATTTTGCAATATTTATTAGCAGAGTTATTCGAAAGGTTTTAGTCTGCAAAAAGGCATCGAGAATTATGAATTTTGAAAAGTCACCGAAATTTATAAAAAGATCGGTAGATGGCGATTCATCACCTCCATTCGAATCACGTGTATGTGAAATAGGCGATTCGATAATTGCGTTTGCTTGCGGTACATGTGAAAATGGCTCTCCACACGTCATTGGATCAGGATTTTGCGTTAAAACTGGCGAAGGAAATGATAAGCTATTCGCAACATGCATGCATGTAATTAAAGAGATCATAAGACTTAGAGATCTAGACGATGTGGAATTAGAAAACGAAAGCCTAATCGATAAAAAGCGTTACATAGCATTTCTTAACAAGGATAAATACGAATGGAAAGAAGTAGGTCCCATAAATTTTTTTAAAGACGTTAGGGAGAATTTCCCAGATAACATACAGATACAGAAAAATAAAGATAACTTACTTCAAAGGGATGATGTTGGCATTTGCCGAATTCCCGAAATAGATCTGCCACCATTGTTTCTTTCTCCTGATGAGTATTTCTTGGGCACGGAATTGGGAATTATGGGATTCCCTGTTTTTGAGAACCTTCAAAAAATTTCTGTTCAACCTTATGTTATAAAGTCAATTCTTAGCTCTCATATGATCTACCCATTTAATAGAAATGGTGGATGTATTGAATCTGAAAGAATAGCACTGGATTGCATAGCGGGACCAGGTTTTAGCGGAAGTCCTGTTTTTTCTGTTAGAGATGGAAAAATTATTGGGATGGTAGACTATCTACCACAGGAAGTTGCTGTGGAAGATATAAAAATTACATATCCTAATTTAATTGAAGGAGACGTTCGCGTTTATTATCCAGCTGGTATTTCATTTGCAGTTCCTTCAAAACTTATAAAAAAATATCTGGAATATAGTTTGAAAGGCGACTGGGACAAAAGAGGGGAACAGACTATTGGGCTCAGCAATAAGGTCGAATTCATGCTAGGAAAAATCGCATCTGGTCTCGGACAGGGCCAGTACTTCATCTCCCGGGAGGGCTACAGCCGCCAGTTCTTGCAGCACCTGGGCTTTGTCCCCTTCCCCGGCACCCTGAATGTGCTGCTGGATGAGCCCTTCCCTGCGGAGCAGCAGGCGATCCGGATAGAGGGCTTCCAGGAAGAGGGCAAGAGCTTTGGCGAGTGCAAATGCTATCGCATCAAACTGAACGGCATCGAGGCCGCTGTGGTCCGGCCCGAGCGGAGCCGCTATCCAGCGGACTTGATCGAGGTCGTAGCGCCGGTGCAACTGCGCGGGCTTTGGGGCTGGAAGATGGCGACCCTGTTGAGGTAATATTAATATGATCGGACTATCCGGCAATCTTCCTTTTAGGCCTGTTATGCGAAGCCAGCAGAATCAATAATAAACTGGCCATACAAAGCACGGAAAAGGCGGCTAGAATCAACCTCATGCTCTGCAGAAAAGCCGGGTGATTTTCTGAAATTATCTTTGTTCCCCCCAGGTAAAAGGTGAAACCAACCGTTACCAGGGCCATACTGCTGGCATTTCCTACCAGCCGCATGGTCTCTTCCAGGCTGGAGCCCACGGCATACTTATCCCGGGATATGGAGCCCAGAATTATCTTTACCATGGGCGGATAGAAGAACGCCCCACCCGCGAAGACCAGAACCAGCTCCAAAAAGGCCTGCAAAAAGGGAGTGTTTGGTGAGATAAAGATCATGGGCAAAAGGCCTGCCAGGGATACAACGGCTCCGGCCGCCGCCAGATGGTAAAGATTCATCCGGTCCGAGAGGCGACCGGCGTAAATCGCGAGCACGGCCATTATCAGTGTGGACGCCAGCAAGATCAGACCGGACTGCTTGCTATCGAATCCTAAAATGTTCTGCAGATAAAGACTGAAAAGGAAGATGACCGCAAAATTGGATGTGGTGTAGATCAATATGGCTGCATTGGAAAATGAGAAGCAACGATTATTTCGAAAAAGAGCGAGATCTATCACAGGGCTGCGATTTTTGGATTGACGTGAAGCGAACAGCAAGAACACTGCCATCCCGCCGGTGATAAGGACGACTCCCGAAACAGAGGGAAGTTTGGATAGCCCGAGAATTACCAGAAACAATAGAGCGGCAATCATGGCAGACCCCATCACATCGAACTTTTGTCCTTTGGAAAGAGCGCACTCGCCAGGAAGCCTCAATCGAATCAATGCTATCACAAGGGCGCTAATGGGAAGAGTGAAGACGAAAATGAATCTCCAGTTCGCGTAATAGGTCAAGAGCCCTCCCAGGAAAAATCCCAGGGCAAATCCGGTGAGATTGGAGGCGATGTTTATGCCCAGGGCCTCTCCCCTTTCGTCCTCCGAGAGCGAGAGGCTGAGCAGAGCAAAAGAGGTTCCGAAGATCATGGCAGCGCCGAGGCCCGTCAGAAAGCGAGCCGCAATTAAGATCGAGGCATTGGGTGCTAATGCTGCCAGAGCTGCAGACACAAAGTAGATACAAATGCCGATGGAAAAAATCTTCTTGACGCCAAAGATGTCCGCCAATCTCCCGAACGGAATCAGGAACATGGATGCCGCCAGAAAGAAGACCGTGGCCAGCCAGCTCAATTCTATCGCACTCATGGAAAATTCAATGCCGATTGTCGGAATCGCCACAATCAGGGCTGATACCATGAAAGGAGCAAGAAAAGAGCCACACGCAGAAATCATCAGGATATTTCTTTTGGCCGAGGATGTTGCCATGATAAGATAGGATACTATATCGACTAAAAGATAGCTTTTTGCATTGCTTATCTCCGGCCAAAGAACTTACAGACTGAACCCAAATTTGTTGCTATTGGCACTCCTCCAGTACGTTTTTCTTTGAGTCCAAGAAATGATATGAGGTGCGTCCTTGGGCATAGTGAAGGCTCTGTTTAATATATCTGATCGGCCATTCTGACGGAAACAGTGATCCCCTTGCAAGAGTCCCCTTCTTTCCAGGCACGAGCTCGATCTTTATTCATTCTACTGGCTTATGTTTTGCTTCTATCCCACCCAGCCTCGGCCTCTTCGACCGGCTGATGCAGCCCACTGGCTGGAGATGGGCCACTCATCCCTCTTGAATGGCTCTTTCCAGCAGGCTATTGACAGCTTTGACAGTGTCCTGAAGATCGATCCCGAAAACGTATCGGCATGGGACGGCAAAGGAGCTGCTCTATCGGGACTGGGCCGATATAAAATGGCCAAGCTCTACTTCGATTTTGCCCTGCAAAAGGACCCGAAAAATCCAGGGCTCTGGCTGGAAGAGGCTAAGGCTGCAGAACAGGATGGGAATTGGCGCCAGGCGGGCACAGGCTACGACCGTGCCCTGGCTCTGAATGGCAGCCTGGCCGAGGCGTGGCTCGGGATAGGGAATGTGTCGATTGCCACAGGCCACTATGATCAGGCTCAGCAAAGCTTCACGAACGCTTCCCGACTTGGCCGGAAGGATGCTGCAAGAGAAGGAGAATCCAGGGCAATGCAGTCCAGATGTCAGGCCCTCCTGGAGCAGGGCAAATTTGAGGAGGCTCTGCAGTGTTATGATCGGATTCTCGCCAACAACTCATCCGATCCAGTGGCAAAAGATGGCAAGTCTCGCGCCCTGGTAGGCCTGGGACAGTTGCAGCTGGCCAGGGGAAACAACTCTCAAGCCAGAGGGATCTTCGAAGAGGCGAGCCTGCTTGATCCCCAAAGCCGGGAGGCAATGCAAGGCCTGGTTCAGGCTCTCGGAAATGTTGGTGATGAGCTCATGGCCAAGGGGCTCTTTTCGGAGGCTTTGAAGAGCTACGAAACCGCGCTTGCCCTTTCTCCCCAGGACACGGCATCTCTGGCCGGAAAAGAGCAGGCATCATCTGCAATTGCCATGAAGTCGGAGGTATCAGAATCAAGATCCGGACCCGGGAACCAAATCCAGAACGCGACCCTGCAAAAAGAGACGCCCGGCTCCAATTACAGCCGCTATTTATCCCAGGCTCATAATTATGCCAGAAACGGCTCTTATTCTCTGGCCCTGGAGAGCATAAATAAGTCTCTTGAGGTTGATGGGAAAAGAGGGAGATGCATGGCTCTTCAAAGGACAGGTCCTCATCTGGCTCGGCCGTCCGACAGAAGCTATATATTCTTTGAATAAGGCGCTGGAGCTGGACCAGTACAATGCATCGGCCTGGAGACCTAAAGGGCCAGGTCCTGTTAGCGACCGGGAAATATCGAATGGCAAAGCTATGTTTCGACTCTGCACTGAGGCTGGAGCCCAATAATATAACTTTGTGGAACAGTTCGGCACGGGTTTTAGAGCTGTTGCACGACTACAAGGGTGCCCTGAATAGCTACGATAGGGCATTGCAGCTGGATGATAATAATACAAAGATCATCTTAAGCCGGGGCAGACTGTTGCTTGAAATGGGTTTATATCAGGAGGCAGGAGAGAGCTTTGGACGAGTTTTGCGGCAGGATGCGGGAAATGTCGAGGCCTTGCGGGGTATGGGTGAAACACAGCTCGCGCTTAAGGAGTATGACCACGGCAAAAGAGTCTTTTAATGCAGTATTGTTGCAGAACCCCGAGGATTTTGAATCCTTGATCGGATTGGCCGAGATACTCTATTCCGCCCGGGATTACAACTCCTCCATTCAGGCCTTCGATCGTGCCTTGAAGATAAAGCCCGATGACATTCGGGCGAATCTCGGAAAGGGATACTCTCTCCTGGCGCTGCAGAATTATACTTCTGCAATAATCAGCTTCGACACGGCTCTGAAAGTCTCCCCCGAAAACGTTTCCGCTCTCAATGGAAAAGGAGAGGCTCTCCGTTTGCAGGGCCGGATGGATATGGCATTACAGTGCTATGACCTCGTCCTCAGTCTGGAGCCTGAAAATATCATGGCACTGCAGGGTAAGGGGGATGCTCTGTCTGCACAAAACGATCTTGCAGGAGCAGAGGTGGCTTTTGGTCGCATCCTCGCCAGGGATCCTGACAATATACCTGCGCTTCTCGGCAAAGGGGAGGCACTCCTGCGAGATAACTCTCCAGAACTGGCCCTGCCTTTCTATGAGAGTGTTCTCGAAAGAGATCCCAAGAATGTTCAGGGACTCTTGGGAGCCGCAAAAGTTCACGATGCTTTGAACGATTGCGGACAGGCCTTGAAATACTATGAAGAAATCCTGGCACTGGACGCCAATAATACTGCTGCCTGGATGGGTGATGGGGACGCCCTGCTCTGCCTGAAGGAATTAGATCATGCAGGAGACTGCTACGAGAGGGTTCTTTCCATAGAACCGCATAGCTCTGTTGCCCTCTCCGGAATGGGCGACGTCTCTTATGAAAAAGGGAACTTCAGTCTCGCTCGCCAATACTATTGCACGGCCATAAACCTTGAGCCCGTTAGCCTCCGCGGCAATAAGGGATTGGCGAATGTTCTATGTTTCTATGGAAAGTATAACGAATCTCTGCAGTTTTTCGATAGAGCCCTGGGCCAGAAGCCATCGGATATCGATGCCTTGATGGGCAAAGGCTTGGCACTGGCGGCTCTTGGCAATAATTCCCAGGCCATAATATGCTTCCGGGAGATAGTCTCAATCGATCCCGGAAACTACGCAGCACTCTCCAATCTGGGAAGCTTGCAGGCAACTTCGGGGATGCATGCCGAGGCCCTGGAGAGCCTGCAATTGGCCAGCAAGGCCAATGAGTCCGATGAAAAGGTGTGGTACAATTTGGGTCAGGTGTATTTTATATCGGGCCAATACAGGCAATCCGAAGAGGCTTTCAAGAATGCGACATTGCAGGCTCCTCTGGACGCTTCTGCCTGGCTTGGGCTTGGACTGGCCCAAAACCTGACGGGACAGTCCGAGGAAGCATTGTCGAGCTACGAGAAAGCCATCAGGCTTTTGCCGGAAGATGCAGACGCTCAATACAATATGGGCCTGGCTCTTGTGGCACTAGGCCGCTTTCAAGATGCCCTTGGTGCCTTCGAAAAGGTCTTGGAGATCGATCCAGGGAACACCCCTGCCCTCTACAGCCTCGATCTGACTCGCACCCGTCTCAATGAAACGACTGCATAGAATGCCCGGCATGTCGAGAGCAGTACTGGCCGGACCGGAATTCTAAAGCAATGGTATTTGCGGCATGGTATTTGCGGTGGTGGGAAAATAGACCATGAGCCGCTTTCCGGTCAGGCTTTTCTATCTGCCTTCTGCTCTTCTTTTTTCATAGCTGCTTTGGCGCTGATAATTATGATTAGGTACCATCTCCGGCTCAACCATCTCCATCAGTCTGTACTGCCGGTTATTTCTGTTTCCTCTCTTATCCAGCAAGCCATCACGATTCATTCTAGATAGATAAGTTGAGACTGTACTGAGCTTGATATCATCCGCTACCGTCTCATATCGCTCTCTCAATTCCTGGGTTGTGAACCATGTATTTGAAAACTCAAATTTGATGAAGCTCTCCAGACGGTCCATGAGAGTCCCGACACCGCCGTAATCACGAGCGGATGCTGCCGATGGGCCACTCTCCACTTTGTCCTCGAAGATACCGGAAGCTGACAGAAAGCCTATGATTTTATCTCTTAAAGCCTCTCCGCCCTTATTTTGCGACTCAAATTCATGAGAGGATTTGAGCCCCCCGTCTTCTATCTCGATCCGGATCCTCATCGTATCCCCCGATTATCTTCCAGACATCAATTCTGGTATTGGAAGGAATATGCGATTCATAGAGGAAGAAGCATCCTGGCTGAGGCCATAGCCAGCGTCTTCTGTCGCCCCGGCAATTCTTAGCTGCTCGCACTTCACCAGGTCCATCTGCAACGTAAACAACTTGATATGCCCCCTCACAGTCTTCTCCCTCCTCATAATCCGAACAACATCTGCTATCTCTTCAGGATCGGATCGACAAGATTACCCCTTCCTGCCGATCCGATCGATATTTCCCTACTCGTGCCATCCCTTCTATTCTATACAGGTCGTGAAAGACAATTCTAACCCGGGCCCCTTAATTCCCTGGCTTTCCCCTGCATTTCACACCTGTTCGCAACAGCGCATCTCAAATCCTGGACCCATGGTCTCCACCAAACGACTCTCATTGCCGTCCCTTTCCGACAATGGGATTGTAAACTGGCAGAGGCATGGAAATCGTCGTCTGAATCTGTGCACAGCCGTCCCTTTCCGACTGTGAACATTCTCTAGACAGACGATCATATCCGAATCTGAAACACACCCCCTTCATTGCTAACTCCCTTGTGCCATTCTTTGTATGAAGCGTATGATTGTGAAGCATCTGGCCAAATATCGAGAGACCATTTTTTCGAGCCCATCGATATTCCCTTCATTGCTAACTCCCTTGTGCCATCCCTTCTTGGTGTCTTTTTTTTTGCTTACACAGTGGTGAACTTTTCTCGGGACCGAACAATACTCCACCACAATTTATATGTGGAATGGATAGAGCCTACATCTCCGATATGTTCACACGATACGCTACCTACTTCGCTGATATGTTATGAAGGTTCATCCATCCCCTCAGACGAATAAGCCCTTCAGCCTCATCCCGTCTTGATGTATTCAGACAGGTTGCCTGGCCGTTTTGGCACAATATTAACCTAGGTATTTGTGGTATATAAAACTTTCCAATAGTCGATAGTTGTGGTTAATGGCTTAAAACTCCTATTTGCCAGTATTTTCCGAAATAAAGCCGAAATAGTAGTCAGAATAGTATTTCACACGTCGGGTATAAGATTCAGAAATCGCATTACGAAGTATTGTGAAAAGAAAATTCAGGCGATTACTACTATGAAAATAGCGATCAGTAATGCTCATGGTTGTGCGCGCCAGAGGAGTGCTACTGTGAAACCATTTCACATTAGGCTACTATTATCGAAAATATTAGAAAATGACCGGGAAATTCGCCACAACCTCAAAAAAAATTGTGTTGCTATGCGCGCGACACATCGCCCAAAATGCTTGAAAAGATATCGGTTGTCCTGCCGCACAAGGATCGTGGATTTATCGGCGGAGCTTCTATAAACGTTATACTGCGGCCCAAATGTTGTATCTATTTGCAGTTGAATATGGTTTACGATTTTCCAGCGAGACGACAGATCACGATCGCGCATCATAACCAGGATTAAGTATCATAGTTACGAAAGTGGTCCAGACAGTGAAGTGTCAAAATGATCCGGCAGGATGGAATTGCTCCCGTCATAATAACAGAGTCTTGATCAACAAAGAAAACCAAGAAATTAGTAAAGATTTAAGATGCTTGGTGGAGCTCAAAGTATTCTTCTATAAGCCAGTCGCCGACCTCCTTAAGATATCTGCGCCTGCGTTCGTCTTCGGCAATTAATTGAAAAACCTCGGAGAGATCTTCATCCATTAGAGTCTGATTATCTTCTTGCGACATTTAAACCTATCGAAAGCTCAATTGAATTCTATCTCTGCAATCTCCCTCTTGCCATTATTAGAGCCACGCAATAAGGCTCTTTGGTCCTCTTAAAGAGCCCGGCGTGTATGGGATGGTCCCCGCAGAGGATAAATAAGGTCTCTTCGTCTGCACTCCTTACGATTTCACCTATGCATCGATCAATGTTTAGGGCCGCCTTTTTGATCCCTTCCAGGCCCAATCCCAGGTGAACGCTCTTATCTATGCCTATGAAGTAGGAGACAAGAAGCCTGGGCCTCTGCCTGATGGCCTGAATAGTTTTGCGATAAATCTCTCGGTCGAAGTCCTCCGGAGGGATGCTGTCCGGTATCCCTTCAACGATCTCGATCAAGCCCTGATAGACCTCAGCTCCATTCTTCTCCATTACGACCGCGGCCTTCAGGCCGGAGGCGCTGGCCATCTCCGGCAGGCTGGGTGTGCTCGATGTCTTTGCTCCTGCTTTATCGAGAATTCCGTGATGCTCAGGTATGAGGCCGCTCAAGATGCTGGCAATGGCCGGTGTTGTATGATTGGAGACGGCCTCTTGCCCTGAGCAGCAGCCCTTCTTCTGCGAGGTGGGACATGTTCTCCAGGCCCGGCCGCAGCCACATGAATAGATCATAGCCCAGGCTGTCAATAATGATGATAGCCGCATTTTTGCAGCCCCAGCTTTCCACTAGATCGATTGGCTGGCCGTCTGTGCTGGGAAGGACAAAGCCCAGGGTTCGGGCGACTGTAGGCGCTATATCAATCTGGCTGAAGTGCCTTATCGAATTGTGAGAAGCCATAAAGATCCAAAGACATCTTTCTCTTGCCCATATAATAATCCTCTTTGTTGGTTCGCTCTCGTTGTTCGGTTCACAGCTATCGGTATTGACTTTTGAGCTGGCAATCGATCTTCCGCAGGCTTAAATAAGGAAAGAAACCAGCAAGATACGGGAATATGAAGAAAATAGGCGGCCTCTCCGGCCCTGTGGTGGCCACAGTAATTGCTCTATTGATAATTGCGGCCGGGGTAAATGCTGCATTCTCTATGTTGATATCGACTACAGCCATAACTTGATAGGCACCGGGACTGTTATGACGGATTTCAAGATGGGGTCTTCCGAGAGCACTGTGGCCACAGGAGAGGTGCATGGAACCGGTGACGTCACGAATCGATACGTCTTTCAGAGCAACAATTCGGGAAACATTACCATCCAGGACCAATTCCTTTTCACAAAATCTCCGGTCTTCAATGAAATAACCATTCGCGACTATCCCCCAATGAATAATACTTCAGGAGACTTACGTCTGCTGGGAACGATTTGGGCGGGAAAAATAAATCTCTCCATGCAGTAGTATAATGAGCCCAAGGACTTCTGATTGATGTAGACTGAAAAATGCGCTGAGATTGTTCAATAGAAAAATTTAGTCTCGTCCTGCAGCAAAGATTTATAAAATAATCCTCTGAATTGTGTCAGATATGCAAGATGCCCCCGATATCTCTCTGAAGTTCGACACGCTCTCGGGGCTCTGCCAGAATGCAGCCGAGGGTATCCTCAGGCGGCAAGATCTTCTCGTTGTCTCTCATGTGGATGCCGATGGGCTCACGGCCTCAGCCATTATCTGCACGGCTCTGGAGAGGTTGAACAAAGACTACAAGCCCCTATTCTTCCGGCAGCTCGACGGGAGTGCGCTGGATGAAGTTGCAGATCTTGGAGCCGATCTGGTTATATTCACGGACCTCGGCAGCGGAATGATCCAGGAGATCTGCGATAGAGACATTCAGGCGGTTGTGGCAGATCATCATAAGCCCGCGGCTTGCCTGGCCCGTCCTCTGGCTCATATCAATCCTCATCTGGTGGGGGCAGACGGAGCGACAGAGCTCAGCGGCAGCGGCACCTCTTTTCTTCTGGCAAGGGCCTTAGCCTCAGCCCCGGGCAGCAATGATGATCTGGCAGCTCTGGCGGTTGTAGGAGCGGTGGGGGACCTGCAGGATATGGCCAGCGGCCGTCTTCAAGGGCTCAACCGTCGAATTTTGGAGATCGGATCCAATGCCGGAGCTGTCTCCTTCTCCAGGGATATCAAGCTCTTCGGCAGGCAGACCCGTCCCGTCTATAAAATGCTGGAGTACTCCCAGGATCCTTACCTACCGGGACTCTCGGGAAAAGAAGACGCGTGTATCGCCTTTCTCAAAGATCTTGGAATACGGCTGGGTGGCGAAAAGTGGAGGCGCTGGATAGACCTCAGCCAGGAAGAGAAATCCTGCATGGTTACAGCCATCCTTCGCAAGGGATTACGCAGCGGCGTCTCGAATATAAAACTGGAACGCCTGATCGGAGAGGTTTATGTCTTGCTGCAGGAGCAGGAGGGGACGGAGCTGCGTGACGCCAGCGAATATTCGACTCTCCTGAATGCCACGGCCCGCTACGGCCACGCAGACGTTGGCCTCCGGGTCTGCATGGGAGACAGGGAGAAAGCCTTCGATGAAGCACACACGCTCCTCGGCCAGCACCGCCAGAATCTGGTCAACGGCCTGAAGTTTGTGAGTACGGCAGGAATCACTCCCCTGAAGAACATCCAGTACTTTGATGCAGGAGACGCAATTCTCGACACAATCGTTGGAATCGTGGCCGGCATGAGCTTCCAGATGGCGGATCGCTCCATGCCGATCCTGGCCTTTGCCCGAACTCAAGAAGGTGATCTCAAAGTATCGGCCCGGGGAACTCACGATCTGGTCAGATCGGGGCTGGACCTGGCTGATGCATTGTCGCGCTCAGCGCGCGCCGTGGGCGGCGTGGGCGGAGGCCACAACGTCGCGGCAGGCGCGACCATCCCGGCAAATGCCGCCCAGGAATTCCTGGAACTGATGGATAATGTTGTTGGCGAGCAGCTTTCTCGCCAAAATCTTGGTAAAACTTAGGATCTGGCAGATACTGCAAAAAAAGCCTTATTCGAAGAGCTCGGAGGAGCCAATCACGCGCAGGGCAGGTATCCGCTCTCGCACATATGATCCTTGGCCACGATTATCTGCTCTTGGATGCTGAAGTTGCCCACAAACATATGGTTGACGCGTGCCTGCTCATCCTTTATGCTCCCAATTTCAGGATCCAGCCTATCAGGATTTAGCACCAGATAACCGATGCGGCCAATGCCGATGAAGTCCGCATCTATCACCATCTCTGTGAGATTGGGCAACGCCTTCAATTCCATCTTCGTGGAGAGACGCGTGGCATCTGTGAACTCCTTGGACGCGCTCATTTTCATGGGATAGTTATGCAGGTTGGTGCTCTCGCGAAACTTCTGGTCGTAGGAGAACAGATGTGCATTGGGATTGCTCTTGCTGCCAAGCTCCATTACATAGTGCTCCGCAACAACGGGAGTCAAAAGGACGAATAGAACCATCAGTCCCGAGAAGCCCGCAACTGCGATGCTTTTTGCCGCTAATTTTCCCTTACAGCTCCCCAGAAAGACTCCACCAGTACTCTTCATTCAATTCGCCGGAGTAAACCGCTACTGCCGGTCCCTCCATGAAGGCTTTATCTCCTTCGAAGGTTATGATCAATGGGCCGCCTTTCGTTTCTACCAGGACTTCATCTCCGGCCTTCCCCTGGCGTCGCGCTACGCTCGCACAGGCCACTGCCCCCGTGCCGCAGGAGAATGTCTCCCCTTCCACGCCTCTCTCAAAGGTCCTGATCTTAAGTGGCTGACCTAGCTTGACAAAGTTGACATTTGCGCCTTCCGGAAAGATGCTGCTATTTCTTATCCGCGGCGCTATTTCCAGGATATCGAAATCCAGGTCCTCCACAAAGATAACAGCATGGGGAACGCCGGTATTGACTGCCGTGACCCGGGCACCTTCGATCTCCTCATTGATGAACTCGCCCGAGCCGCAGGCAGGAATGGCAGTTCGGTCAAACTTGGGTGTCACCCATATCCACCTTGGCCCAAAAGCTGCCCTCCATCTCTCGAACCTGGACGGGAATAATGCCCGCCAGCGTCTCCACATCGAAGGACTGGCCAACGTAGCCTGTCTCCCATGCGTACTTGGCCAGACAGCGGATGCCATTGCCGCACATCTCTGCCTCTGAGCCGTCCGGCTGAAAAAGCCTCATCCCGAGGTCGGCTCGCGGACTGTTCACGAGAAAGAGGACACCATCTGCCCCTATTCCGAAGCTGCGGCGGCAGCAGACAACCGCAAATCTTCTCTTCGCGGTCTCAGCCACCTGCTCCCGAGCTATCTCATCTATCAGGATAAAGTCGTTCCCATTTCCATGCAATTTGGTGAAGGCAAAGCTATGAGGGCGAAATTGATCGTCGTCAAGCTCTATTTCAGAAATGTCTGCCAGCTTCATTTTATATACCATGTATCCGTTTGCTAAGGCTTGTGCTGTTGTGGTGGTGATGTGATATTAAACCCATTCTACAGGTGGCACTGGATCTTCTGGAGCTGGACAGATCTATTCAGATAGCCAAAGAGGCAGTCTCAGGTGGAGCAGACTGGATTGAGGCCGGAACTCCTCTTATTAAGAGCGAGGGTATGGACTCTGTGCGCGAGATGAAAAAAGCCCTTCCAGGAACTAAGATCGTAGCCGATATGAAGACCGTCGATACCGGGGCAATGGAAGTGGAGATGGCGGCCAAGGCCGGAGCGGATATAGTGGCTATGCTTGCCAGTTCCGACAACTCCACAGTCGAGGATGCCTTGAGGGCGGCGCGCAAATATGGCGTGCAGATCATGATGGATCTGCTGACTGTTTCCGATCCCGTGAAGCGCTCCCGTGAGCTCGACCAGCTTGGCGTGGACTACATCTGCGTTCACGTGGGAATAGACCAGCAGATGACAGGTCGCGACACCGTCGACTTCCTGAAGCAGATCGTAAAAGAGGTAAAGACTCCGGTGGCTGCCGCAGGCGGAATAGATGCCGTCACCGGTGCCGAGGCCATAGCCAGTGGCGCTGCCATCGTGATCGTCGGCGGAAGCATTGTGCGCAGTGCGAATGTTACGGCTTCGGCCCAAAAGATTCGCGAAGCGATAGACCATGCTACTGCCAGTATTTCTCCCCAAAAGAGCCTGGAGGAGGAGCTGATATCCATCCTGCGGAATTGTCTCCTCGCCCAATATCTCTGACGCCATGCACCGCAAAGGAGCTATGCGCGATATTCATCCCATAAACCTCGGTACGAAGATCGTGGGCAGGGCAGTCACGGTGCAGACCTTTGCCGGTGACTGGGCAAAACCTGTGGAAGCGATCGACCTGGCGGGTCCCGGCAACGTCCTGGTGATCTACAACGGAAGCAATAATATAGCTCCCTGGGGGGGTCTCGCCACGTTGAGCTGCAAGAATAGGGGCATCGAAGGCGTAGTCGTGGATGGCGCAGTGAGGGATGTGGATGAGATCAGAGCTCTGAACTACCCTATATTCTCATCCGGAATAACACCCAACGCCGGGGACCCCAAAGGCATGGGCGAGATCAATGCCGAGATAACCTGCGGCGGTCAATTGGTTCGGCCCGGCGACTACATCGTCGGGGATGACAGCGGGGTCGTGGTCATACCCAAAGAGAGAGCCTACGAGATCGCGAGAAGAGCGAAAGAGGTCGAGAAGATGGAAAGCAGGCTTTACGAGGAGATTCGGCGCGGGAAGACGCTCTCTCAGGTGGCAAACCTTAAAAAATGGGAGAAGGTTTGACGACAAGCCGTAAATAGATTGAAATATTCTTAAGAAGGCGCATAAGTATCAGGCAACACATTCGCAAAGCGGATACTAATCTGTGGGTTAATATTAGAGTGATTCGAGGAGAATTATATGGAATTGGAGGATATCGTTTCCAAGTACCCACCCAAGCAGATAATGCTGATTCCAGTAGTCATCATAGTCTTGGCATTCATCAGCTTGGGGGTAACCTATCTCAACACAGGCTCGCCTGTAAAGCTGGGAGTGGAGTTTACTGGAGGCACTCTCGTAACAGTGCCCGCGACAGAATCAGAAGATGCAGTGGCAGCAGAATATGGCAAGTATCCTCTGGTCGATGTAAGAAACATCGGCAATAGATACATGGCCCAGTTTGGCCCCATGAGCGATTCGGAGTATTCTGATCTCGCCAAGCAAACCGTCTCAAAGTATGGCACTGATGCCGAGATCAGGCATATGGGACCCATATACAGCAAGGAGCTTCAGGCGCAGGTTGTGAGGTATCTTCCTATATCTTTCCTGCTTATGGCCGCCGTGGTATTTGTTGTATTCAGGGAATTGATGGTTTCTCTGCTGGTTGTGGTCAGTGCACTGGCTGATATCCTGACGGCAGCGGCTTCCATGAATATAACCGGAGTTCAGCTCTCATTAGGAACTGTGGCTGCGCTTCTCATGCTCATCGGCTATTCGGTTGATACAGACATTTTGCTCTCCATGAGAGTTTTGAAGCGCAAAGGCACAACAGAAGAGAAGATCGTTGGGGCAATGGGAACAGGCTTCATGATGACAGGAACTACGATTGCCGCAGTATTTTCGCTCATCCTTGTTTCCAACTTCCTTTATCTCATAATACCATCGTTCACCAGAATGGATATCATAGCCGATATGACGACCGTTTTGATCTTTGGCCTGGCTGCTGATATCTTCAATACCTGGGTTACAAATGCCCAAGGGCTTAGATGGTACATGAATAGGCCGAGGAAATCGGCAAGGGGGCAGAAAAGATGAGCCTGCTAGAGGATCTATCCAAGGACCGGAGGGTAGTATTATACGCGGTCGTCCTGGCAGTGGCAATAATCTTAATAGGCACTCTAGGCCTCAAGTTTGGGCTGGACCTGCAGGGTGGATCATATCTGCAGCTCCAGTTGGAAGGCGCTGTTGCACAGGTGGATGTCACCCCGGAGAAGATTCTAGAGACGCAGTTTAATGCCAGTTCCGCGGAAAAGCTTGGAAATGCCTATGTTGTGATGGTTCCCGGCAAAGTCAAAGCGACGCTTCCGGACGACCTGGGATACTCAGGGTCGAAGATGGTGGAGCAAAACAATGTCACCAAGATCACAATAACGGCCATTGATACGGATATCATAACTAACTACCTCAAGAAGAGTATGGATGCGGACGTCAAGATCGTAGGAGTTGCCCCCGTTCAGTATGAGATCAGAACCAACGTAACAAGGGAATCTCTTAACGCTATACTGGCTCCGGTGGGTGGGAAGGTGCCCACAGGCGAGAATACCTTTGTTGAGGGACTAACAGTAGAAACAGTAGACGAGACCAAGAATGTGCTCGACTCCAAGCTCAACCGGCTGGGGCTGCAGGACATAAGGGTCAGAGTCGTAGACAACAAGTACATCCTCATCGACCTGGCAGGAATGGATGTGGCCACGGCTCAGGATGTAGTCGGCAAGCCGGGCAAGTTCGAGATACGAATCCAGACCGATAACAACCAGACCATACATGTGCTTTACGGAGATGCAGTGGCCTCCGTGGATATACCCCAAGGGGATCGGAGCGGCGGATGGGGTGTGCCCTTCACTCTCTCTGAAGAAGGAGCGGCGGTCTTCCAGAAGGCTGCGATCGATGCGGGCGCCGTAAAGAACCCCGATGCTCACCCCATATCCATGTATCTGGATAAGGATGAGATCTTCAGCGCACCTCTGGCCGCAGAGCTGGCAGGCAGCCTGTCAAAAGTTCCAGTGCGAACCCTGGAGGCGCGCGTGGGATCGGGAGATGCAGGCTCTACGAAGGCTAAAGAGCTGTATATTCATCTGCGAGAAGGTGCCTTGCCGGTCAACGTCGCGATTGTAGGATCCGGCCAGGTATCGGCAGCTTTGGGCAAGCAGTTCAAAGTCCAGATGGTCATTGCAGGTCTGATTGCTCTCCTGGCAGTTGCGGCTATGGTATTCTACCGCTACCGGGAAAAGAGGATTGTACTGCCAATGGTAGCGACGTCCTTCAGCGAAGTTGTGATGATGTTAGGCATCTGGTCATTGGGCGGCATTTGGTTTGGCTGGCAGCTTGACCTGGCAAGCCTGGCCGGCATCATCATGGTGATAGGAACGGGCGTAGATCAGCTCGTTATTATCACCGACGAGCTGATACGCGGGAGCGAGGCAGTGCCAGCCGCATCGGATCGTAGCATCAAAGAGAGGGCAGCGGAGGCGGCGGAGAAGTCCGGCGTCGGCAAAGCTGTTGCCACAAGCAGCAAGGTCTATTTGGGCCGTCTCTCCCGAGCATTCACCATCATCCTCGGCGCTGCTGCGACCACGGCTGTGGCCATGCTACCCTTGCTCTATATGGGCTTTGGAGCGCTTACCGGATTCGCACTCATCATCATCATTGGTGTGATCCTGGGCACAGCGATAGCGAGGCCAGCTTACGGCAGGATAATAGGACATATCCTGGCGGGAAATTAGAGACAATAGAAAACAATGGATGCAGGTCGCAAGTGGCCTGCAGTAACTTTTTTTTTCAGCGACTTCAGATTATAAGATTCTGGCGCAGTCCGTATCTCTACGAAAGACTGCGGAGATTAGAAAATGACTTTGCAGATATCTGATAGCCAGATACCTTAGGTCACTTCTAAGGGTGTATTGTGGATGGGTTCATGCACGCACCTTCAGCTAGCTATTACCTTTGCATCCTGGTCACAGCGAGATGAATACTTCACGGGGTTCTATACTAGTCCGACGCTTGTTTCATTCAGATTAGGCGGACTTGAAAAGGTCCCTTCTCCTTCGATTGCCTTTGAGTTTTTACCGGTCAGTGCCATAATATCTGTTTTAAGTTTATCGGACATAACAGTCCCATCCAGCTTTGCCCTTGCCAGAGAATAAAGCGTGAATTGATCGTAGCTTATATCCAGCAAATTGGCTCCCCTCAGATCTGCTCCAGTTAATTCAACCTGATCGAGGCTTGCATCTCGGAGGTCCGCATGGCTCATATTTGCATTAGTCAGATAGACAACGTTAAGGCTCGCCTTTTTAAGTGATGATCCGCTCAGATCCAGGCCCCTAAGATCGATCTGATGCAACCTTACGCGGTCGAGCTTTGTGTTAATCATCTTTGTGCCTACTAATCGAACAGAGTCCATATTGGCATCAGAGCAATCTGCATTTGAGAGATCGGCTCGAGTTAAGTCTGCATACTGCAATCCTGTGCGTATCAGGCTTGCACCTTGAAGATTGGCCTCGGTCAAATCAGCATAAGCAAAGCTGGCGGAGCCCAAATTTGCGCCATTGAGATCGGATCTCATGAGATAGGCTCGAGTGAAATCCGCATTAGACATATCTACGCCGCTGAGGTTAGCGCTGTAGAGTTCTGCCCGGGATAGCTGTGCCCGGGAGAGAATGGAATCGCTCAAATCCGCCCAGCTTATATGCGCTCCCACCAGGTTGGCATTATACAGGTACATATTATGAAGCGTTGCGCCGCTCAGGTCGGTTCGAAAGAGTCTGGCATCGGTCAGGTCAGCTTCCGATAGATCAGAATCTGATAGATCTGCATCTGTGAGGTCGACCTTAACAAGGCGGGCATTATTCAGCCTGGATTTCGAAATCTTGGCGCTATTCAAGGTAGATTCTGTTAAATCCGACTCCCTGAGATCGACATTATTTAAAATTGCGCCGGTCAGGTCCGCCTTAATCAGAATTGCCCCCGATAGATTAGCGCCGGTCAACCAGGCGGATTTCAAATAGGCATCACTCAAATTAGCGTTCTTCAAATCTGACCCTCGTAGATCGGACTGATTCAGGTGCATTCCAACAAGCTCCATTCGAGTCAAGTCCAATCCACTCATGTTGGCGCGGTCTTTCGGCGTCTCCAAAATATGAGATGGCTCTGTTGCATAGACCCCACTCACAAGAAACATCAAGATAGTCGCCAGGTGCATAAATCCCATAGGCCTCATAAATTCTCCTGAAAGGATGCATTCTTCCAATAGAACCATACGTTTGAACTTATTAAATATGTTTCTGTTATGACCATACTGACGTGTTACGCTTTCCAGGATCGCCGGGAAAAGGATTTCGCCCACGCATTCCGGTGGGATCAGGATATGAGGCAGCAAGCTACATTACAAAATTATCACAGACCCGTGAATTGAATTAACCATTCGCAAGTCATGCGCTCATCAATCGCGGACACAAATGACCTATGCCTCGATTTCCAACCATTCTATTTTCTCCATCTTATAATCGAGGCTCCGGTAAGGGTCGCGCCCACCACGATGTTGAAGAAATAGGTAATCAGGCGCCAGAGGACGACCAGAGGCACCAGCAGAACCGGGGAGACGAACATAGAGTAAAGGTAGCTCATGCTCAGCTCTGCCACGCCGCTGCCTCCTGGAGTCAATGGCAAGAGGCCGATTATGGCGAGGATTATTTGAGCGGTGATGGATAGGAGGAAATTCGGTTTTGCGCCCATGCCAATTAATAGTACAGAAGGAACCAGGAAATCGCACATCCAGATTAAGGTTGTCGCGGCAGCCATTACTGGCGTGCGGTGCAGTATTTCCCTGGCCAGTTGAATTCCCGCGTCTCTGAAAAGCCAGACCTCTCGCTCAATAGAGAGGACGATGGGTCTATTGCCCGTCTTCTTCTTGATCCATTCCATCAATCGGGCAATTCTTTCCGGCCGGACAACCAGCTGCCAGAGAAATATTAGAAATAGGACCAGAATGACGAGGAATATGGCCCCGATCTCCAGTCCAAAGCCTGTAAAGAAGCCGGATGCAATTAGAAATAGGGCCAGAGCTGCCACGAAGAACACGCTGTCCATCAGTCGTTCGCCCACTGCCACAGCAGTAGCACTGCCGTAGCTCATGCCGTCGTCCGCCAGCATCTTTATTCGAACAGGCTCTCCACCCGCAGAGGAGGGCGTAATGGAGGCGACGAAGTTCGAGGCAAGAGTGGTCTTCAGGGAGAGCCGGAAGCTTATCTCTGTGACCTGCCATAGATGTCAGGAGCTTGAGCCTGATGGAGTAAAAGAACCAGGAGGAGATGTGGAGGATAAAACCCAAAATCAGGAATCTCCCATCAACCTGGGAGATCATCTGCCAGCTAACATTGGCATTTGTGTATTTTAATATAATGATAATTGAAGCCAGGCTTATAAACGTTGCCAGCAATACGGTTTTTATTCTTTCGTCTCTGGGGTTTTTGCTCAAATATCTATTCTCCGAATTCAACTTCATAGATCTGATTGGATTTTGGGTGCCCAATAAGCTTAAATCAAATTATATAAAAAGATAATCGAAGGACCTGATACCATGTTTCCGGCTCATTTGAGGACATGCCCTGGGCTCTCTAGCCCAGCTTTCGTGGTGTATCAGTCTTTTCTATCCCAATATCTCCGCTGCTCTCCGCTGCTTTTCCAAGGATTGCTTTGGAATTTGTATCACCGGCTACAGCTACCTGAATGTCCGAAGAATGATAGTCCTTTTCCGCCGGGGACTTCTTCCCCCTCTGATTCATCAGCAGGTCTATCTGCTGGTCGATTTCCGTAGTGAGGGCAAAGGCGGTCTCGAGGGCACTGTCGAACGAATCCTCTGGTGCGTGGCGGCCATCCCTTGCCAGGACGCGGATCTTGTAATCTCCCGCAGGCAAATCTTTGGTTGACCATCTCCAGTTGTCGGATTTGGACCACCTATTCATGTCCCTGCCGTTGACCTGAAATTTGTAGAGGACAGGGTCGCCATCAGAGTCCAAAGCCACGGCCTTCCAGAGAACTACTGCGCCCTGAACCTGAGGACTGGAATTGTCGGGTTTCAGGCTTTTCAGGATTGGTGGCTGATTGGAGGCCTGGAGGGAGAAGGTCGCATTCTTGGAGCTGTCGAATGAATCCTCTGATGCATGGCGGCCGTCTCTGGCCTGAACTCCGATTTTATAGTCACCCGGCGCGGCTGCAGAGGTGTTCCAGGTCCAGGAATTGGATGGAGACCAGCCGGTCATTTCCTTGTCATTGGCCAGGAATCTGTAGTATATCTTGTCTCCATCAGGATCTGTGGCTCTCGCGGTCCAGGTTATGACAACTCCCGCCGTCTGGGGGCTGATCATATCCGGATTTAGCTCCTGCACAAGTGGGATCTGATTGGAAATACGATTGGAGATAGGGTTGGAGATCTGATCGGAGATCGGATTGGGAGGTGTAATGGTGAATGCCTTGACCATTTCGCTGTCAGATGATGCGGCACCGGCATGGAGGCCGTCTCTGGCCTGAACACTGATCTTATAGTCGCCTGGGCTGGACGTGGACGTATTCCATCTCCAGGAATCTGATGGCGACCAATCGGTCACCTCTTTATCATTGGCCAGGAATTTGTAGTAGACCCTGTCTCCATCCGGGTCTGTGGCGCGGGCTGTCCAGGTTATGACGGCTCCCCGGGCTCGCGGGCTGTCCATGTCCGCTTTTAGCTCATTCAGCACCGGGGCATGGTTGGGATCCGACAGGATTAGGGTCGCGTTCATCATGCTATCGAATGAATCCTCTGAAGCATGGAGGCCGTCTCTGGCCAGAACAGTGATCTGGTAGTCTCCTGCCTGCAAATTCTGAGTCCCCCAGCTCCAGCTGCTGGACTTAGACCATTTCCTTGCCTCTTTGTCGTTGACCAGGAACCTGTAGAGGATCTTATCATTATCCGGGTCCTGAGCCACTGCTTTCCAGAAGACCGTTGTCCCCAATTCCTGGGGGCTCGGTTTGTCGGGTAGGAGGCTTTTCAGAACTGGCGGCCGGTTTGGTGCCGTGATGGTAATGGAGGCATTCATGGAGTCGTCAAAGGAGTCAACTGCCGAGTGTTTTCCATCTCTTGCCAGGACTGTGATATTATGGTCGCCGGGCGTAGCCCCGGCGGTATTCCAGATCCATGAATTGGATGGCGCCCAATCATTCACTACGATGCCATCTTCCAGGAATTTGTAGTATATCCTGTCGCTCTCGGGGTCTGTAGCGTTGGCAGTCCACTGCACTATGCCGCCCAGCACCGGATTAATCTTGTCGGCGTTGAGTCCCGCCAGCTTTGGCGGCAGATTGGGGCTCAGATTCTCCAGAGGCTTCTCGATCCTGTCAACACGGGATTGATCAGAGAGATTGGACTTGTCCGAGACGTTCTTCGTGCTGCCGCTTGGTGTTGAGGAATCCAGAGACCCGTTTGATTCCGGCGGCTTACTCGATTCAGGAGACGCGATCGATTCAGGATATATTGCCGGTTGAGCAAAAATGGTCGTATTTGATAGAGTTGGTGCAGACGACGACTTTGTCGATTCATTCGTGGAATTATTCGCCTGCAATCCAGGATTCTGAGCGCCAATATCCGCAGATTGGCTTGCAATGGTCGTATTCTTCGAGACAGGTAAAGGCTCGACCACAGGTGTAGTGACCGCCTCGCTAGTGCTGCCAGCGCCGCTGGGACTAATGGTGCTGGCGCTGGCGTCGCTGCTCGCCTTTGCGGATTGCGCTGTGCTCTGGCCTGGCACTTCGGACGGAGTTGATTGTGGCTGTGATTGTGACTGTGACTGTGATTGTGCACCTGCGGCAGATCCAGAAGCGCGGCTCGTGCGTGTTTCGCCTGTACTGAGAACTGTTACCTTGCTCTCTTCCTCCAGGATTACGGGAGACGAATTCTCTATTGCATTGATCTCAGAGGAATTGGCGACATAAGTCTGGTCGCTTAATTTGCTCAATTCGCCGGAATTATTCTGGCGTATATTTTGAGTCTCATTCTGAGATTCATTTTGAGACAAATTCGAAGAGGCATCTCCGAGTAAATTAACCCCGACGTGCTCCTCTCTGTAAGGTGTTGAAAAATCCCCTTCTCTGAACAGTTGCATTTCGAGCCTCTGCAGACCGGCACTTTCGCCCAAGGTGAAACCCAAACGGCCCTGCCAGGTCTCATTATATCCCAGATTCAGGTCCTTTGTGAAAAGAGTAGAATTGTTGAGCCTCAGTTTCAATGTATAATTGGTGGAACTTTTTTCACCGTTTATTATCCTGGCTATAGCCTCTAACTCGCTCCCTGTCTTAAGCGGCTCAGATTGTGAATTCATTATTTCTCGTGGCCAGAAGACCTCCAGCGACGTGGCTCCTTCGCCCGATGAAGCGTGGTTCAGGCTTACGGCGAATGCGATGGCGGCGACAAATAAGACTGCGACGAGGGCCAGAGGAAGAAAAGCTGTACGCCGACGACGACGGCCCCGGACGCGAACTCCAGGAATGCCGGATAGAGATCTTTGTGAGTAGATTGCCTCTTCTTGACCGGGAGACCGATCCTCTTTTGCGGGGCTGCGTTGAGAAGCGGATGTAGGAGATAGCATTCAGGAATATGGCCAGGAGAGAGAGAATTGTCGCCAGTGATGCGGGCTGCAGTCCTCTGGGGGTGAGCATCAGAATGAGGCTGACTAAACCCGCCAGGAGCGCGGAAAGTCCCAGGCAGAGGATGATGCGCCTACTCAATTCGAGGTCTCTATTAGCCGGAAACCGAAAGAGGACGATAAGATAGCCTGGGACCAGGATAACCAGAGCGAGGGCCAGGAGCGAAGCTGCCCTCCGGACGGATTCAGGGGATAGATTGGCGAGGGCGAGAGCTAATAGGGAGATCAGAGCAGACACAATCAGATCATTGGGCGGTGGCCAGGCCAGCCTCAAGTTTCTTTATCCTCCTGCAACTAAGCCTGAAAGTTCCATTCTCAATTTATCGATAAAACTCTTTTCCTCGAAGGGAATACAGATCTGCGGGGGCTCTGCTGTTAATCTTTTTAATTTTTTTTATTCAGAACTGACAGATGTCCATAATTTTCAAGACTCGCCTTGACGATTTCGTTTACAGAATGGGTAGGATGGCCGCTATACCGGGTTCCTGCGCGCGGGCAGGCGGGCGCGTGGCCGCTCGGACGGGGCCACTTTGCTGGAATCCGGGGGAGCTGTCTCCGAGCATCTGATGATGGCGAGCATTCCATCGCAGCATCAACATTGTCTAAATTTCTCCAAAAGCGATAACAGAAGGAGGATACCAACTTTTTAATACTATTAATCCCAGATAGAACTAAGGTGAATGTAGCCAGATGCCCACTATAAAGCTTGACGATCAGGGCAGAATTCTGCTTCCGGCACGATCTGAGAGCCAAGCTCAACATGAAACCAGGTGATGAGTTCGTCATAGGCGGAGCCACAAGCGATTCAATCCTTCTCAAGAAGATCGATTTGCGTGCGATATTCGAAGGAGTCATAAAAGAGACGCAAAAGGTGGATCTCGATAAGCTTGAGCGAGATGTCGAGGAAGAGGGCAACCGGGTTGCACGAGAGAAATACAAGATTTTTGCTGGACACTAACGTCTTCATAGCTGCGACAAAAAAGGGCTGGACAAGGACCACTGAGCTGGCCATAAGGTTGATTGATGGCCCGGAAGACCTGATTGCTGATGAGGCTCTGATTGCGGAGTACGGGAAGTATGCTGAAGATCTTGGTGACAAGGCTCAGCTTCTGTTTAGATATCTTCTGCTGAAAGTAGTTGTATTAGAGGTATCTGACGAAGAGATTGCCATGTGTCAGCCATTCTTTCCGGAAGGACAGTATGCAGATGTCCTCCACGCCGCCACCAGCATGAGTACAAGGGCCGTCTTGATCTCGAATGACCGGCATTTCGAGAAGATCAGGAATTCTGGACTGATTGAGGTTTGGACGATCTCCGAGGCGATGTCAGGCTGCTCTGAGTGCGATGAATCAGTCACCGATTTTTCTGTCGTTTCGCTTGCAGTGGGACTAACTGGCACGAAAATTTGATTTGCCCTTGACCTCAGCTCTATCCCCACCGGGCAGTGGTCGGCTCCCATGACATCCTTGAGGATGAAGGCCGATTGGATGCGATCCCGCAGACTCTCGCTGACGAAGAAGTAGTCGATCCTCCAGCCCACATTGCGCTCGCGTGCGCCTGTCTTTATATCCCAAAAGGAATAGTTGCCGCCCTCCGGGTGGAAGAGACGGAAGGTGTCCAGAAACCCGTGCTCCACCAGCCGGTCTATCCAGGCTCTCTCCACAGGCAGGAATCCTGAGATCTTCTCGTTGGGCTTGGGCCGGGCCAGATCGATCTCCTTGTGGGCGGTATTGACGTCCCCGCAGATGACAATATTTCGGCCCGCTTTCAAGAGCTGGTCCATGTGGTCCAGGAAGCGATCGTAGAACTCGAGCTTGTAATCCAGCCGCTCTTTTGAGGCTTTGCCGTTGGGGAAGTAGACATTGAAGAGCATAGAAGTCTCCAAAGTCGGCCACGATTGCCCGGTGCTCATCATCAAACCCCTCGATTCCTAAAGAGTATTGCACGCTGACGGGCTCTGTTTTGGAGAAGAGGGCCACTCCGTCGCGGCCTTTTCTCTCCCCTGAGCCGAAGTAGGAAGTGTAGCCGGGCAAATTCTTCAGCTCGGCCGGAATCTGATCATCTGCGACCTTCGTCTCCTGAAGGCAGAGCACATCCGGCAGATCTCTCATAAGCCAATCCACAAAACCTTTTTTATAAACGGCTCTCAGGCCGTTCACATTCCAGGAGAGAAGTCTCATAGGTCGCACTTTTTCCGCCTCAAATGGAAACTTTCGGCATCGGATTAATCCCTTGCGATCCCGAGATTACTTTGGGACCGGATATTTGATTCTCCTGATGTTGCGCAAATTAGTTTCCCGGAAAGGGCCTTGCGCGCGAGCCCGGGCAGGGTCAAACGATATCTCATTTTATTCGATTGCAACTATGCATCCAACATATCTGCAGCCTAACCGCCGTCATCGCTTGGCCGGCCGCGGCCCGGGAAAGAGCGCCCCGTGCCCCCAGCGCGGGAGGCCGAAGGGCCGACTCGCGGAACCCCGGAAGAAAGAGATGAGCGGTTAGTGCTTATGATTCATCATGCCAGCCCGTCAAGCGAGCCACTACATCCATATAAGCATTCATCCTTGCCTGTTGGCCCTGATCCAGAAATATTTAATGATATCGCAGTCCGCCGAAATACTCAACTTCCTATTTCATTGAGCAAAGTGCCTACAAGTAACCCTCAAGCTCCTCTCCTAAACTCGATCCAGATGCTGACCACAGAGATGCTGATCAGGTTCAGGGTAGTGGCAGCGTACCAGAGATAGGATTCCACCCGGCCTAGCTGCACTATCCAGCCGGACCAGAGAACGAAGCAGATTATGGAGAAGGAGATCAGAGTGTCGATAGCCAGAAAAAGCCGGGGCCTCCCAAAGAGCCTTCCCGCCTGGGCGATTGTGCAGTATTCGATTGGCGATGCTTTACCGGATAAGTGAAAGGCGACCCTGGCCAGGTTCATTGATAGATCCGTCGCAGCCCAGACAACGATCAGCCAGCCGAAGGCCATAAGAGCGGCGGATCCAGGCTCTGCAGCGGCCCGAAGCGCGAGCAATCCGAAGAGCAGCTTGAAGATGCAGAAGGGAACGCCTATAGTCAGGGCCTGGAAGGTGGGGGTCGAAAAGAAGCTCTCAATGGTCATCTCCTTCCCGGACGACCCGGATGCTGGCGGCACGGTCTGCTCGATTTGTTTGGTTTGCTTTTGTTCGGCAGGCTCTTTCATAGACTACAACTTAGTAATCTTTAGGCGAAAAAAGTTTGCTTCGGGCTCTCCTCAGGTTCGTAATTGGACGCTTCTTGGACCTGATGCGTTATATTTCCCGATTGTCGTCCCATCGTTGCTCGACAAATGCTGCCAAGGAGACTAATCAAACCCGGGATAAACAGCAACAAAATGGGGCTGCGATCAACTGAGAACTCCCGCCAGAAATCTAGGCAAATTTGGATCGCTTCCCGGGCACACCGTATAGAAATTGATGGGCCCGAAAGAGGGTACAGGTGCGCAGGATATCAGTTTGGACAAAACGCAGGAATTACATCAATAGAATGTTTGTCCATAAATAATTCCAATATTTAAATTAAGTTTAAGTTATGAAGTTCTCTACTCCAGCGCAGAATTAGCAGTCAGTATAGAATGAACCGATGGATATCATATGCATAATCTGAGAACTCTTTCCCAGAATTAATTACAAAAGAAAAATTCTTATATTAAGAGCACGATACGAATGGAGAGGACTATGCAGGTCAGACCCACTTTGAGCATTCTTGTCGCAGAGGATAATCCGGTGAACCAGAAGGTAGCCTTGATCATACTCAAGAAGCTCGGCTACCGGGCGGATTTGGCCAGCAACGGCCAGGAGGTCTTGACGGCCCTGGAGGGACACGCCTATGATCTGGTGCTGATGGACATCCAGATGCCGGAGATGGACGGAATAGAAGCCACTAAAATCATCCGTGAGCGATGGCCGCAGGGTCCGAAGATAATAGTCATCACCTCGTTCAACCCGGAGCTCTGCCGTGAGCAGTGCTTCAATGCCGGGGCAGATGATTTCCTCAACAAACCTGTGACGATAAATCTGCTTAGCGCGGCCATTGAACGCAACATTGGCAATGCTGGCTTTAACAACCCTATTTGCCAGCCGGTTTAAACACGAAGGCCACCTCCTCCCAGGCCTTCTCCAGCAGCTTTCTGTAATACGCAGCATCAAACTCCGATGCGTTCTCTTCCGTATCCACTTCCCAGCGACCAGCGTCTTTTACCACATAGCCGATCTTCATGCCGGGAGCCGGGTTTAGCCCCTGCTCCTCATGAGCCCGCACAGCTGACGCCTCCGCACACCTGCTGGAGTAGCTGAGCCTGCCTACGCGACGGTGAATGGCCAGCTCCCGGACATCGATCTCGGCATCCTCAAGCTCCCGCATGTACTTTGCGCGAACCTCCAGCGCTTTTAGTTTCACCACGGCTAGCTCCTCCCGGCTCCTTGCCTCGGCCAGGACCTCGAACAATTCCTGCTGCATTTTCTGCACATACTCGGGCGTGTCTCCCTTGCGGGCCATTACTCCTCGAATCTTCATCTCGCCAGTGTTCAGTCTGCCAAAGTAGCGGTTGTATGACCCTGAGCCATCGGCTCATAGGCAGGAAGGCGATCCAGTCATAGGTGTCCACCTCTGTGAGAATGCCTGTCTCCTTCTCCACAGCTTCCTTGTACTTCGATATGGGCTCGCCTATGACCCACAGACAATCTACGATGCCATGCAGAACCTCGAAGCCCATGTTCTCTGCCAGCTCCTTGATCTGCATGAGAAGCTCCCTGGAAATGGCCGTGATCCTCTCGTGGACCTGAATCTGGCCGAACTTGGCATTCCTGTAGCCTGTGTAGCCGAAGCAGGTGACGAGCATCCACTTCAGGACCGAGTCGATTCCCTTGTACTTCGGGTTGGTCTTCTTCAGCCTCTTGGTCTCAATTCGCAGGTTCAGCAAGGAGGAGAGAACTTGCTGAGAAAGCCAGTCCATCTCCGGGTGCTCCATGGTTTCCGGAGAGAGGTTGTACTTCACAATGATCGACGGGTACAGAGAGGTGAAGTCGATCTGGTGAACCTTCTCGTACACCCCAGGCTCCGGCTGAAACATCATGCCTCCCTTGTCACGAGCCTCTCAGCTCCGAGATGGTTCTCTGCGCTTTCTGCATCTCGCTTCCTGAAGGGCACGGCCACGCCTCTCCTCAAGGCCTCATAGACCTCATAGCGGAGATGAGCGTCCCAGGCGTGAAGCGAGATGTGAGGTTGGGGGAGAGGCCAGAGAGCCTTGAGGCCATCAAAACGCCTTTCAGCCCGCTCTCTTGTAGACAAAGCTCTTGGCAGTGTCTATGAGCACCCGGCCCTCCGGGATCAGAGCCCCGTCCTTGTGGTTGACCTTTCCATAGCTCCAATAGGATTTGGAGGCCATCGGCTTGAACCAGCCGCTGCGGCTGAATGGTGGGATCAAGGCCGTAGCCTCTTCGCCTTCTTGACCATTAGCGGAACCCAGGTATCGGCATAGGGAAGAAGTATCAGGTCGGGATTGTGGACCTTGATCAGCTCCAGGAAATCGGAGAGGACTGTCTCTCCGATCCCTCCAGCCTCCTCTTCGTGCCGTTGAGGACCTGTACGCAGGAGATATCCCTGGGCAAGGTCGGATCTCCGGCACCTCCACTTCCATGACGCTTATCGGTACCTCGAAATCGGGAGAGAACCTGGACTCGTCCCGGCCTCCGCAGGGGAAGATGTCGTGCTCGGCCATGTACCGCTGATCTTGCCGGACATCAACATTGTAAAGCTCGGCAGAGTAGCGAGTCTGTATCTCGATCTTCTCGGCAACTTTCCGGCCGGCAAAGATCCTGTGTCCCTGGAAGGTGCCGAATATGGTTCTGAAGCTGCATTCTTCGACCCTGTAAGGTCCTCCAGAGCCTCAATCATTTCCCGATGGGCATGCGGATCTTTCAGGTGCATGTAGAATGATGGAGGAGAGACTGCGCTGGCCTTGATCAGGCCGTTTTCCCTGCCCCACAGTTCCACGCTACCTTTATAGTAAGAATCAAAAATCCACATCCGCGCCTCTCTCCACCCCCCACAATGCACTATTGCCGCCAGCATCTTCCAGTGATTCCAGTTAGCTGCTGGGTGATAAGGACGAGGTGAGCGGGGAGCGAATGTGAAAAACGGTGGATCAAGCACAACCGGTGTTAGCAAGGCAATCTGACCCGATCGGGCTTTGCACCATTAGTTATCCAAGCAGAGTTGCCGCTTGATCTTCGCTATTGGTCTTCGCTATTGGTTGGATGATACCAGCGGACAGATCAAATGGATCTCTCCCAGCCCTGCCCAAAGTCAATCAGAGGCCGGACTTCAGTAACCTCGAACGTAACCAGCACCTTGATCATCTCTGCCGCTTGCTCGCCGATAATCTGGGCAGTCTCAATCTTGTAAGCATCTAACTGCGGGCCCGTTGTGACATATTCGTTCATCCTGAGGTAAACCCGGACTCCTTTCCAATCAAGGACCCCCGATCCCGGCTCCATTATAATGAACGCCGCATTTGGATTCTCTTGGAGGTTGGCAAAGGTGCGACCGTTGGCAAACGCCGCTATAATCGTCTTCTCATCGACCATTTGGGGCGAGCCCATCACTGCCACATCGACAATTCCGTTTTTGCTCGATGTGCAGAGAACGCTCAGCCTCGGCTGTTTGTTGAAGTATTCCATTAATTTTGCAGACATATTCGATCTCCTTTTGGATCCTTGTTTGCGGTTCTATCCTCAAGAGCGGAGGAATTCATACCATTCAAGGCAAATGGAGTCTCTGGTTTAAATCAATTCACTTTGGAACCAATCTATCTGCTCAGAAGCCCGCTCAACAAAATCGTAGTCTTTTAATATGTAATCTGCGCATAAACACGTCAGCAACCAAAAGTGCATCAGACAATAATAAAGAGGCGTCACCAGCAATGCCCAGCGTCAGATATACCAGAATTGAAATAACGCCGGATGCCTACCGATCTCTGGAAGCCGAGGCCATCTTACAGGGAAAGACCTTGAAGAAGTTGGCGTCTGAGTTGATACTGAATGGCGTCTCCAAAAAGGCTCTAGATTTTGTACAGGAGTCCGCCAGGCCATCCACACTTAGCACGCCTGATATGGAATTCGATGAAGATACTGCAAAAGCGATAAAAAGATTGGAGCCACAGGGATACATATAAGCGACCTGACACTGCAGGCGGTAAAAAAGGTTATCCTGGAGGAAGGGTACCAGGGCGCAATGCTGCATGTCGCACAGCATACGGCCTCGATGGAAAGGGACGAACTTCATCGTGTGCTGGCTATATGCAGGCGGCACAAGCTGACTCTTATCGTAGCTGCATATCTTATTGAGAACTTGAACGAGGTAGAATCGGGCAATTGGAAGTGATGCCCAGATTCGCAGTCTCTTGTCTCATGCTACTATACCAGGATTAAGTGTCAAAAAAAATATAGCACTGGTATTGGCGTGCCTTGACTACCTCAAAGCGGCCGCTTCGCTAGTATCGTTCTATTGCTCCATCTATGTGCTGCCGGTGGGCTTTTTTATGTCCTCTTTCATCTGCAAGTATAGCTCTCTGGTTATCTCTCCCTTAGCATATCTCTCGTCCAGGATCGCTTCGGGGCTCGTTTTAGCATTTATGCTGAAGGCCGCGTGGTGCCCCGAGTCTCGCAAGATCAGATAAAGTATCAGGAACAGTATGCCTATCCAGGGAATCACAATCGGCAAACCCCAGAGAAGTCCATTCATACCTCTTTTCTCTGCGTCCTTGTAGACCAGGTAGGCTATGGCCACAGATACCAGCCAGATCAAGACCATTCCAATTCCCATGAATGGGAACCCATGCATCATATGAAAGTACGGCATTATCAAATCCCCTTTATCCAAAGTGCCCGGAAATTGGCTGCAATGGCCAGAGTACTTCGGTTTCTGACTAAGTCATATTCGACGTTAAACGTATATAAGGAGATGGTACATTTATAGCAACGGCCGGATCGACTCCACTATTTAATGAATCGCTCCGGACGGAAACGCCATTAAGTGAAACTGCGGCGGCGCACCCACACAGAGCAAGCTGCGGGTTATCACGAATAAAATAAAATCGCAATTTTATTTTCTTGCCATCTGCCTGATCTTATCCCAGCCCGTTCCTCCGACCCGGAGAGGGTGGTCCAGCACCACATCGATGAAGCCGAAGATGGCGGGAGCATAAACGGCATAAAAATCGCGAGCGAAGGACATGGCCTCTTGCAGATCCTGAAAGTGGCGGGTCTCCATCTCTTCACCAGTCCCAGCAATCACGGTTTTTATGTTGCTCTTCGCCAGGAAGCTGGAGGCTCCGCATGAATTCTTGGGAGGCTGAACAGCATCTATGTTCACAGGCACTCCACCATAGCATTCATAAGCGTAGCGAATCCGCTCCGCTCTTGCATCTGAAACCTCGGAACCTGCCACCCTCCAACCTCGCTTCCTCCAGGATATCCTCGTCCATGCATTCCGGCTGAGGGAGGAGGCAGGCGTCGATGACAAAAGAATAGCCTTCTCCCCCTCATCAAGATCTACGGCCTCCAGGACCATTCCGAGCTTCACCGGATCGCCATAGCCAAAGCTGCATTGCCAGCGGTCACTCTCCACGTAAAGTTGCCTGTCGCATAGCTCTATGATGTTCAGCATTGGATGAAATATAATTACTATTACATTATAAGCTTTTTCGAAATAGCAGCAATTTTTGGTGTTGCATGGTGGAACCGTCATCTTCGGACCGTATTGCCGTGTGAAAGAAGCGAACTACCAGAGGAGGGAGGAATAAACCCGAGTTAGGACTCTGATTCCATGATCCAGAAGAAATGCCATAGACGTTAAGGGTAGCGGAACCGTCATAGAAAGACGTATTCTGCGCCATTTCGGTGAACGCGTTTTCATCCGGCCCCGGCTGCCTCATGAGTGACCAAGAGGCGAGAGCGAGGAGAGCATAACTCACGGCCTTCTCGGCCAGAAGACGGAATGGTCTTCAATGCGCCAATATCGGTCCAGAGCGAAGCCACTCTGAAGAAGCTGGAGCCCGATGAAAATTTTGCACTCCGGGCTGAGACGATTTGGTCAAACAGAGCTTATTCTTAAAACCCATCAATGCAACAATTGAATAGCCATTGTTTCAGGCCATCTGCAGTATCTGGCATCCACTTATTTGATAAATGTGGCAATCCATCCAGCATTCTACAATCCAGATTATATTGGGAGTTCACATCATTTTGGTGCGAATGGCTCGATTCAGACCAGCTCCGTTCCTTCAACAGTATCAACTCCATCGTTGAGACGGATTTACCAATCTTATGATTTGTCCGCATTATCTTACCTTCAGCTTAGCACTGCATCTTCCTTTGAAACCTAGTCTTTTTACTATATGAATTTATAATCTGTGGTACAATCGTTGTCTCCACTTATTCTCCTTCAAAGTAGTTACTTCCATCGGTTGATGGTTCATTACTTATCTTCATCCTTGCTATATTTTTTTCAATGTTTGCGACATGCCTGGCAACTGTATATAAAAGCTCGCTTTCCAGGGATTCAAGTTTAGCTTTCACGAACCGTTGTTCCACCTCGGGATAACCTTCTAAATCCATCCCGATGCATGCATTTCTTTGCGACTCCAGATTCTCCAGCAAAGACTCAATGCTCTTTTCGCCCATGCGCTTAGGAAGATGTATCAAACTATATAGACTCAATCAATCTTTATGAACTGACCGATCCGATCGCTTCATATCATCAGGTTCCGATCTTATTGGGTCCAGGTCAGCTTTTTTCGTAACAGGTATCAGGGTAAGCTGAATTAACCATCCGATTATTTCATAGGACGGCATTCTCCGGTCGCCCTGGATCGCGAAGCAAATCCAAAGCAAAAAAAAAGTTAGGCCCAAAGTTTATCGAGACGGATGACATAATTCGTGAGGCTCGCGATCCGGCTTCACCTTTCGAGAGACAGTTTACTTTTCTGGCATTTTCTCACTCTTATTTTTTTATATCCCATTTCTGCCGCATATTTCTCGTGGATGAATGCCGTGAGCGTCTCTCAAATCAGTTTCTTCTATCCGGTCCGGGCTTTCTCATTTCAAACCTTTCCGATTCTTCTTCTTTCTGATCCTATCTTAATAAGGGCATCATATTCACCACTGTAATTGCCGCTGTTCATGGTCAGTTTGCCCTTTCCTATGGCGCTGCCCTCATGGTTGGCGATTGCCATGGATATGTGACCTGCAACCTTCGAAGCATTGCTATCACCAGCAAAAGTCACCGGACCGACGATATCCGCATCTACTGTGGAATTGTCATCGCTTACGGTCTTGGACTTGACATTGGACAGCATGTAGAAGCTATTTCCAAGCTTCAGGCTTCCATTAGATGGCGCGGCATCCATCTCGGAATACATCTCTGTCTTTATATCCGACTTGATCTGTCCAAGAGTTTTGTTATCAGAAATGAGATTATCGATTTTGGCCGAGTCGAAAATGACTAAGCTCGCGATACTCATTTTCAGGATGTGGTACTGGCTGTCCTGGCTGCCGCTCATGGCAAAACCGTCACCAGAGTAACAAACCGGCATGATCAGCAAGGCAGACCTCTTCATGGATTCATTATCTGTGACGTATCCCGAACAACTGCCATTATCTCCAATGCCTATCTTGCCAGCGGACTCCATGCATGCGGGAATTTTGTCTCCTCTGCTCGAATTTTGGCCATCCGACGGTACCGAGAACGCTGGCACGACCATGAGGCAAAGAGCTACAGAGGCCACCAGTATCAGAGCTTTGATTGATAGTTTCATATTTACACTTACCTCCTTAGTTTTCCAACAAAGGCAGACCGACTAATTTATTATATTGAGTTGGTTGTTACCGTTCTTTTAGATCATAAATCACGGCATTTGTCGTATTCGTTGTTTCTATATATATATCTTACTGAATCAGGCAGAAAAAAAGAATTGGACCAATTAACTTGCATGGCTACTGAGAAATATTAATATAAATTTAGAAACATTATATATCAAAAAAAAAACGGTAGCCTACACGTTGAGAGTGTAGGCGTAGCCGGCATTGAAGTATTTGTAATCCGAGAACGTGAACCCGGAACCATCAATGGCTATGTTGTGATACTGGTTTCCTGGCACATTGATGGTCACCGTGCCATCGGGCTCTCCTGTCGTTCCTTCCGTGGCCTGAATGCTGCCGTCGACGTAGACATTATACCCCCGCAGCCAGCTTGAGCTGATGGTAACGCTGGCAAAACTATAAACAGGCGGAGCTGGCGGCTGGTATGCAATTACATCGATAACGATCACGTTGCTGGGCTGGCCGTCTATATTGAAAAACAGCTGGTGTTCCCCCACCTGATCGGCATAAAATCCTACCTGATTGTAGGGATAGAAGTAGTAGCCGTTCGTGTCAAGGGTGCCGTCAGGATAAACCTCGTAAAGATAGCCCTGGCCACCTGTTGGCGACATTGTGATCATGGTAAGCATAGAGCCTTGTGGAACCATTGCATACTGAGTCCAGCTGGAAGCCCCCTGAATCCATAGGGAGTTCGCGCCGGTGGTCAGAGCATAGGTCTGATACTGCGAGTAGGGCACTGCCTTTTGAGTCGAGCCGAAGTAGAGCGTGGCGGGCTCCATTCCCTTCAAATCGATCTTAGTAGGTGATGTGAGCTGGTCCTTGGGAGCCTCGGATGTAGAGCGATAGTATTGGGAGAACTGTTGCATAGCACTGCTCTGGGCGGATGGTAGGTTAGAAGCCGTGGCCGCGCCTTGCACGGGCGACTGCCCTGCACTCTGGCCGGCCGGTATATTGAGATTTAGCTGAAGGCTCTTGGTCTGCATTGAGCCCTCTGTCGCTCCACTTACGGCAGTCGTCTGACCGCTAAGTTGCTTTTCGCTCCAGGATGGAGACCCACCATTTCCAGAATTTCCCTGGGCCGAGCCTGGATTGATTCCCTGGATGGCGGAAGAAGACAAGAGTGTTCTTGTGACTGTAGATTGGGTTGACTGTAGACCAGAAGTTCCTGTTACGACAATCGTTCCTTTCATGACCGGGTGGATGCTGCAGTGGTAGCTGTAGCTGCCAGGAGCCGTAAAGGTGTAGGTGAACTTCTTTCCGGTAGCGATCGCACCCGAATCGAATTGACCTTGTATGTCGCTGGTGACGGTATGCTGCGTATTATCCTGGTTATGCCAGGTTACAGTCGTTCCGGCAGGCACGCTCAGTGTGGATGGCTGAAATGAATAACTCTTGATATCCACCGTGTTTGCTGAACTGGACGGGTCCACAATCTGATTGAGCTTGGCACTACCGAAACCGCTGACAACCTGATTGTTGAGCGGGTTAGGCAATGCAGCGGATAAGCTGATCAGCATGATCAGAAATAACAGTATAACGAATTTTTTCATAGACTCTAAACCCCTTTTCTGTAGAGATACGATAATGAATTGATTTTCTGAGAATAAATATTTTCTTGATAGGGTGCCTATGAAAAAAGAGAATCCTGAAACGAGGACTTGACCTGAGAAAGAAAGGAATTTAATATTCTTACGTGACGTTCTTAAAAAATAGATAATCGCATGACGTCTATGGGTACCATTGGAGTATCATTCGATACCATTAGACGCCATTTATGGATGCTTAGGGCATCACTCTTCCATCTCATCGCGGAAGATGGTCTGCTCCCTTCCAGCACCTACTGATACGGCTGAGACATCCACGCCGAGCAGATCCTCCAGACGCTCGACATAATCCCGGGCATTCTCGGGCAGATCGTCATACTCTTTTACTTCTGTGATATCCTCGGTCCAGCCGGGCATATCCTCATACATGGGCTTGCAGCGGGCCAGCTCCCTTGTGCTCTCCGGCGGATAGCCTATAGTCTCGCCATCCAGCTCATAGCCCACGCAGATTTTTATGGGATTTATGCCTGTCAGCACATCCAGTTTGGTCAGAGCCAGTTCGGTGTAGCCGTTCAGATAGACGGACTTCAGGCCCAGGACAGCATCAAACCAGCCGCACCTGCGCGGTCTGCCTGTCGTTGTGCCGTACTCTGCGCCCTTCTCTCGCATCATTACGCCCAGATCGTCTTTGAGTTCGGTCGGCATGGGACCCTCACCTACGCGAGTGATGTAGGCCTTGATCACGCCTACGACGTTATCAACCATAACCGGGCCCACGCCAAGGTTTGCGCATGCGCTTCCGGCTGTGGTGAAGCTGGAGGTCACGAACTTCTGGGTGCCATGGATTACATCCAGGAATGCTCCTTGAGCGCCTTCTGCCAGGACGCTTTTCTCTTCGATCAGGGCGATGTTGATCTCTCGCGAGACATCCGTTACTCTGTCCTTCAGACGCTTCCCGATCTCCAGATACTCATCGATATAGGGTGCATACCTGACAACCGTGGGGTCGCCGCCCATATCTGCGATGGCCTTCTCCTTGGCCGGCGCGATCTCATCAAGCTTGGCCTCCAGCAAGGCCGGATCTATGAGGTCTCCCATCTGAACCTCCTCGCGAGCGATCTTGTCCACATAAGCAAATCCAATGCCCCGGTTGGTAGTGCCTATCTTCACGGACCTCGCCTTCTCCCGGAGGTTGTCCAGCTCTATGTGATAGGGCATGATGATCGTTGTCTTGGCATCGATGCCTAAATCGAGCTTGATCCCCTCTGATTCGAGGGCCTGAACCTCATTCCACAGGACCCGGGGATTCAACACCACTCCGGGACCGATCAGCAGTCTGCGGCCGAAGATGGCGCCGCTCGGAACCAGATGAAGCTTATACTTCTTGCCGCCCACGACCACGGTATGGCCTGCGTTGTCGCCACCCTGGAAGCGAACAACGATGTCGTAATTCTCTGCCAGAAGATCTATTACCTTGCCCTTGCCCTCATCACCAAACTGTGCACCGGTGAGTATCGTAAACATGGCTCTTGGCTTGACGGCCTCGTAGATAACAATTTTGATGCCTTTCTGTTACCGTCTTGAATCCAGAAGCCCGATTACGTGGTCTGCTATCGCTTCAGTCACGTCAACTCCCAGGGCCTCAAAGATCCCTTTTCCGGAAGGCGTTCCGTTCACCTCAATGACCGATAAACCATGATGGGTTTCCAGCAGATCCACACCGCAGTAGGCAGCGCCAACGGCGCGGGCAGCTTTTGCCGCCAGGTCTTCCAGCTTTTCCGTGAGAGGGCAGGCCAGAGCCCTGCCGCCGCGGGCCAGATTGCTGATCCACTGCCCCGGCGGGGCAACGCGAAATATGGCGCCCAGGGTCTTGCCATCCACAACAAAGGCCCGGATGTCGCGGGGGGCGGTGGCAGTTGCAGTTCAACGAACTCCTGCAGGTAGACCAGCCCCTGATCCTGCACAATGCCTCTCAGCCGGGCCAGGTCTGACGGGTCGCCGCTCTTTAAGAGAAGGATATCCCTGCCCTTGTAGCCGAAGAGTGGTTTGGAGACGGCCTCTCCAAAACGGTGCAGAGCCTCTTCGGCCTCATCCGGACTGGTAGTTACGATCGTCTTGGGAGTGGGCACACCCCTGTCGTGCAGCGCTCTGGAGGTGGCGAACTTATTCGCCGCCCTGGCGATGGCCTCGGGCGGATTGATGACGGGAATGCCCTTTTGCACTAATGCTTGTAGCACCTCAAAGCGAAAGGAGACATCGACTGCACCTCTTCTGCCCAGATCCCGAACTACCAGGCAGTCCAGATCCAGGAGATCGGAGTCACCACTGCGAAAAATGAGATCGTCTCCAATGAAAGAGACAAGCTCTGAGAAATCGAGGAAAAATGCGTCTATGCCTTTTCTGGAGAATGAGGCCAGCAGGGCCTGGGCGGTCCAATCCTTCGGGTCGGAGACCACGATTCCGATCTTCATGGGCAAGAGTCTTGGCGAAGCGGATATATCTCGATTGCCAGATTAGCTCTGGCGCGGTGTAAGAAAATACTTGGGAATCAAGAGCAAAATGAGTTTTCTGTGGTCGTTAAAAGCCTTCTCTTCTGATGAGGTCTCTAATTTCCTGGAGTACATCCCGAGCTCTTCTACTAAAACGAGTACCACTAGATCCTGGACGATCTCACTGGTGGAGATAATATCCAGGATATCCTGAACCTTCATCCTTCGTTGGCCTTTAATCTGGTCTCAACTTTCGCCCAGTAGCTCCGGGCGATTCTACTGTCCCAGATAATGAAGTCTTCCCATTCTTCGACGACCTCTGACTCCATGCCGCCCTTCGATGCGATGCTTGAAATCATTGAAGCTCATTTTTAAATCGATCTCATTTCGAATCATGGAGTCAAGTAACGAGCCTTTGCCACAGCCTATCCAGTACTGATTCTCAAAGCCTCTTTCTCGTCCTTAAAAGCCGACTTTGACCAGATCAATTTCGACTCGAAGGTTCCCTGGATACTTCAATAGTATCGCCCATATTCTCACATAAGATAAGTTTTCATAGATATAAATGCGGGCGCGAACGCACAGCGCAAGTTTCTGCGAGTAAAAAAGGGGTTGACCCGGCTCACTTGACGAGCGGGATCTGGTCGAGCGCCTGGGGGTTGACGACCGCAGATGTGTCTCCCAAAGGCTGTCCGAGCGCCTTGGCTTTAATAAGGGGGCGCACCGGCTTTCCTGCCTTGTTCCGGGGAATGTCGGCGACGAAGATGACATCCGAGGGTATGGCGATGGGGCCCAGGGTCTTGCGCACGAAGTTCTTGATATCCTTCTGCAAGTTGGCATCCCCGTTGACATCGGGCTTCAGGACGGCGAATACTACTATGCTCTCGCCCTTTACCTTGTCGGGCTTGCCCACGACTGCCGCGGCAGAGACTGCAGGGTGCTTCTCAGCCGAAGCCTCTACCTCGGCATTGGAGATCCTGTGGCCTGCCACCTTGAGAACATCGTCTCCCCGTCCCAGTGCCCAGATGTAGCCGTCCTGGTCTACGCGGGCCTTATCTCCGGAGAAATACTTGCCCGGGAAGGTGGACCAGTAGGTCTCGATGTACTGGGCCGGGTCGTGATAGATCTCCCTGAGCATGGACGGCCAGGGCTCGGTTATGATTATGTCTCCCGGTGATGCCCACGGCCACCGGCAGACCTTTGTCATCCACTACCTCCACATTGTATCCGGGCAAGGGGAAGGAAGGCGATCCGGGCTTGAGCGGAGTTATGGGCAGGGGCGCTATAACCTGAGCGCAGGTCTCGCTCTGGAACCAGGTATCCATGATAGGCGCAGATCCGCCGCCCACATATTTTCTCCACCAGACGAAGGCATCGGGGTTCATGGCTTCACCAACAGAGCCCATGAGCCGGACGGTGGAGAGGTCGTACTTCTGCGGCCACTCGGGCCCCTCGTTCATGAACATCCTGATGGCTGTCGGTGCGGTATAGATCACGGAGACTCCATACTCCTCGATGATCGAAAACCACCGGCCGAAGTCGGGATAGTCGGGCGAGCCCTCGTACATGATGCTTGTCGCTCCCAGGCAGAGCGGTCCGTAGGCGATGTAGCTGTGCCCGGTGATCCATCCGATATCAGCTGTGCACCAGTAGACATCCGTATCCTTGATATCAAACACCCATGATGTGGTAAAGGCCGGTCCAACGCACGTGCCGGCATGAGTGTGCACTATCCCGCGCGGCTTGCCGCCCGCGCCTGCGGTATAGAGGATAAAGAGCGGGTCGGCGGACTCCATGGGAACCGTCTCGCATGTGCCGGGCTGCCCGGCCACGAACTCATCCCACCAGACATCGCGGCCCTCCTGCATGGCCGTCTCCTGGCCGTTCCTCTTTACCACTACTACCTTCTGGATGCAGTCCAGGCCCTTTATGGCCTCATCCGCCTGGGGCTTGGTGGCCAGTGGCTTTCCTCTGCGGTAAGAGCCGTCGCAGGTGACCAGCACCTTGGGCTCGCTGTCCTGCAAACGGTCTCGCACCGCTCCTGCAGAAAATCCGGAGAATACTACTACGTGTATGGCACCCAATTTTGCGCAAGCCAGCATGGATATAGGCAGCTCAGGAATCATGGGGAGATACATGCCCACACGGTCGCCCTTCTTGACGCCCATGCTCTTGAGGGCATTGGCAAACCTGTTGACCTCCCGGTTGAGCTCGAAGTAAGTGATCTTGCGGACGTCCCCGACAGGCTCACCCACGAAGATGTAGGCGAGCTTGTTTCGCCGCCAGGAACTGGCATGCCTGTCCACGGCATTGTAGGCCACATTGATCTTGCCGCCCATGAACCATTTGGCGATTGGCGCTTTCCATTCCAGAGTTTGCTTGTAGGGCTCGAACCAGTCCGCGTATGTGCGAGCCATCTCATCCCAGAACTGGACGTAGTTCTTGGAGCACCAGGCCCTCATCTCGCTCTCCGATTTCATGCCCTTCTTCTTCATCCACTGCATGACATTGGAGTTCTCGACAAGTTCCTCGGGCGGATAATAAAGACCATCTTTCGGGGTCTGAACAGATTTTTCCGATTTTTTATCAACCATTTCAAATCGCCTTATACTATTTACAAGCTAAAAGGCATTTATATCTCTGATAAATCTTATTTTTTCATATCAAATTGTAATGAATGTTCAAATGCCTTTTTAACACTTAATTTAAGTCGCATTCAATAGATATAAATTTGTTGCATCCTATTTATGATGACATATTTGCTTTTAAACTGAATCATCCTTAACGGTCTTTAAAGATGGATTTAGAAGGGAATTTGTCATTTTATATTCTTATTTGTTAAGAAATGACTGCTAAGTGTCAGGAAATCGAAGTCATGTGGAAAATGTGCAGCACCTCTTGCACAATGCTCGTCTGATACCAAAGTCCTAGGATGACGACAATGAAACAAGAATTCAATCAGAAAGACACAAAAAAAAGGGAGGGTGATATCCCACTTACAGATCGATGCGTGGGATGTTGTCTACGGACTCTGGGTTGGCCAGAGCAGACAGGTCTCCGGTCTCCTTGCCCAGGGCCTTGGCCTTGATGACACGGCGCATGATCTTGCCGGACCTGGTCTTGGGGACATCCTTCACGAAGTAGACCTTGTCGGGGTAAGCGACGGGACCCAGTACCTTGCGGACGTGGGTGGAGATCTCTTTCGCGAGCTCGGGAGACTCAGCAACGCCATCCCTGAGTATGACGAATGCGACGATCTTCTCGCCCTTGACCTCATCGGGCTGGCCGATAACGGCTGCCTCAGCGACCTTGGGGTGAGAAACGGCGGCGGACTCGACCTCTGCGTTGGAGATTCTGTGTCCAGCTACCTTCAGCACATCGTCGATTCGGCCCTGGATCCACCAGTAGCCATCCTTGTCGCGGGTGGCCTTGTCGCCAGCGAGGTATGTGCCGGGCTTGACCTGCCAGTACATGTCCCAGTACTCCTTCTTGTACCTGACTTCATCTCTGAAGAAGGCACGGAGCATGCTTGGCCAGGGGGTCTTCTGAACGATGTTGCCGCCGTAGCCGAGTGGCACGGAGTTGGCATCCTCGTCGAATATATCGGTATTGAATCCGGGCAGTGGGAAGCATACGGAGCCGGGCTTCTCGGGTGTCATTACCATTGGGGCAATGACGTGGCATCCGGTCTCAGTCTGCCACCAGGTATCTATGATGGGTGCCTGGTCTGCGCCGATGTTCTTCCGGTACCACATGTAGGCTTCTGGGTTCAGCGGCTCGCCGACTGAGGCCAGGATCCTGATTGAGGACAGGTCGTACTTCTTCACAAAGGCCTCGCCGGTCTTCATGAACATCCTGATGGCTGTGGGTGCGGTGTACAGGATAGATACCTTATACTTCTCAATTATGGACCACCAGCGGCCGAGGTCGGGGAAATCCGGAGATCCCTCGTACAGTATGATGCTGGTGCCGAGGCAGAGTGGGCCGTATACTACGTAGCTGTGGCCTGTGATCCAGCCGCAGTCTGCGGTGCACCAGAAGACATCGTCGATCATGGACATCCAGTACCCATGCTGCAGTCTGAGCCGGAGCTGACAGCGTAGCCGCCGTGGACGTGCTCAATACCCTTGGGCTTGCCGGTTGTGCCGGAGGTGTACAGAATGAACAGCCTGTCCTCTGGGTCGAGCATAACGGTCTCGCACTCTGCGGACTGGCTCTTTACGAAATCATCGTAAAAGACATCGCGTCCTTCGGCATGGGGACGGTGACGCCTGTTCTCTTGACGACTACTACCTTCTTGACGGAGGGTGCGGTCTTCATGGCTTCATCTACGTTGGGCTTGAGTGGCAGTGGCTTGCCGCGCCTGAAGAATCCATCGGCTGTGACGACAACCTTAGCCTCAGCATCGTTGACCCTGCTGTTCAGGCCACCGGAGGAAAATCCGGAGAAGACTATGGTGTGAATGGCTCCGATCTTGGCGCATGCGAGCATGGTGATGGGCAGCTCGGGGATCATGGGCAGGTATGCGACTACTCTGTCTCCCTTTTACACGCCTACACTCTTGAGCGCATTGGCCATCTTGTTGACCTCTCTGTAGAGCTCGCCGTAGGTGATATCCCTGGTATCGCCGACTGGCTCGCCGATGAAGTGGTAGGCAACCTTGTTCCGTTCTTGGCGCACTTGGCATGCCTGTCCACGGCGTTGTAGACTACATTGATCTTGCCGCCGGTGAACCACTTGTAGTAAGGCTTGGCGGAGTCGTCGAGGACCTTGGTGTAGGGCTTGGACCAATCAGCATAGGTCTTAGCCATCTCATCCCAGAACTCAACGTAATTATCCGAGCACCACTTGCGCATCTCGGTCTCAGTCTTGAAGCCCTTCTTCTTCATCCACTGATACGCATTGGAATGCTCAATTATCTCCTGCGGGGTGTTGAAAATCCTCGTCTCTTCCTGCAGAGAAGCCGTTTTTGCTGTGTCAGCCAATTTCATACCTCCTTTGAATCTAGATCTAGATCGTTCCTGGCTCCAGCAATTGGTCAGGCATGTTCTGATGAGCATCTTCAGATTGCTTATTTAGCTCCGCCTTGATCTTCTGTCGTTTTGGGGCTCAGGGAAACATCTGAATCGAGACCTACTTGTTCATTTATAAATTATCGAGATATAATCCTCATGATTTTCATAATAATGATTAATACAGAATTTTACTACTTTTACTAATAATTTAGAATAACTTGGCTGATTGAACTAATTTAAGCTTAAAATTTGAAAGATAATCCGGATAATAAATGATATGATAAGATAGAATCACGAAAAACGATAACGGATATTGTATTTCTCCTACGAAGAGCAACCTGCATCGGATGTAAAAGCGGAAAAGAAAATCTCTGATTTGAAAACCAAAATGCTCAAAAAAAGATGATACCCGCTCACTTGATGAGCGGGATAGCATCTACTGCATCTGGGTTGGCCAGAGCGGAGATGTCTCCCGTGGGATTGCCCAGGGCCTTGGCCTTGATGACGCGGCGCATGATCTTGCCAGACCTGGTCTTGGGCACATCCTTGACGAAGTAGACTCGCCTCTGGGTAGGCCACTGGGCCCAGGACCGTGCTGACATGCTTGGCCAGCTCCTTCTTCAGCTCCTCGCTCTCCTACGTTTCCTGTTCTGAGGATGACGAAGGCCACGATGACCTCACCCTTGACCTCGTCAGGCTTGCCGATGACTGCTGCCTCAGCCACCTTGGGATGAGAGACCAGCGCGGACTCGACCTCTGCGTTGGATATCCTGTGTCCAGCTACCTTCAGCACATCGTCGATTCTGCCCTGGATGGTGAAGTATCCATCCTTATCCTTGGTGGCCTTGTCGCCTGCCAGGTATGTGCCGGGCCTGATCTCCCAGTACATGGCCCAGTATTCCTTCTGGTACCTCACTGTGTCTTTGTAGAAGGCCCTGAGCATGGACGGCCAGGGTGTATTGCTGACGATATTGCCTCCGGAGCCGGGTGGTACGGGGTTGGCATCCTCATCCAGGATATCGATGTTGAACCCGGGCAGCGGGAACGTCGGGGATCCGGGCTTCAGTGGCGTGATGGGCAGAGGCGACACCAGGAAGCATCCGGTCTCAGTCTGCCACCAGGTATCCATGATCTGCAGCTTGCCGCCACCGAAGTTGTTTCTGTACCACATCCAGGCCTCTGGGTTGATGGGCTCGCCGACAGATCCGAGCAGCCTCAGGCATGAGATGTCGTACGTCTTGGGCCACTGATCTCCTGCCTTCATGAACATCCTCACAGCAGTTGGCGCTGTGTAGAGTACGGACACCTTATTCTCACTGAATGATCTTGAACCACCTGCTGAAGTCGGGATAGTCAGGGGAACCCTCGTAGATCATGGTCGTAGCACCGAGGCAGAGTGGTCCATAGACCACGTAGCTGTGGCCGGTGATCCATCCGACATCTGCTGTGCACCACCAGACATCAGTGTCCTTTGATATCGAATACCCAGGAAAGCGTCTGAGCGGGAGTTACGCAGTAGCCGCCATGGACGTGCTCGATACCCTTGGGCTTGCCGGTTGTGCCAGAGGTGTACAGAATGAACAGCCGGTCCTCGCCGTCCATCTTCTCGCACTCGCACACATCGGACTGCTTGGCTACCAGCTCGTGGTACCAGACATCCCTGCCCGCTTTCATGGGTACATCTATGCCTGCCCTCTTCACCACTACTACGTTCTGTGACGCTTGGGGTATTGGCTGTAGCCTCATCCACATTGGGCTTGAGGGGCAGTGGCTTGCCGCGCCTGAAGAAACCATCCGTAGTAATAACTACCTTGGACTCGGCATCGAGAACCCTGCTGTTCAGGCCGCCAGAGGAGAATCCGGAGAATACCACGCTGTGTATGGCGCCGATCTTAGCGCAGGCCAGCATGGCGATGGGTGTCTCGGGGATCATGGGCATGTATATGCTGACTCTGTCGCCCTTGGCAACTCCCAAGCTCTTGAGGCCGTTTGCGAACTTGTTGACCCTCTTAGCCAGACTCTGCATAGGTGATCTTCTGGGTAGGCTGATCGACGGGCTCCGGGACAAATATGTATGCTACCTTGTCCTTTTTGCGCGCCTTCGGCGTGCCTGTCCACGGCATTGTAGGTCAACATTGCACTTGCCGCCCACGAACCACTTGGCATAGGGTGGCACCCAATTGAGAACCTGGGCATAGGGCTCGAACCAATCGGCATAGGTCTTGGCCATCTCATCCCAGAACTGCAAGTAATTCTGGCCGGTCCAGGCGCGCATCTCGCGCTCGGTCTTGAATCCCTTCTTCTTCATCCACGCCATGACATTGGATTTCTCAACGAGATCCTGCAGACGGCTCGAATACTCTCGTCTCCTCATACAGGACAGACGTTGTTGCTTTTTGCTCAGCCAATTTTGTAACCTCCTTTAAATCCCACAATTCCCGACTTCTCTCTTATCTGCCCGAAATGCTCTCCTACGGCCTCAGGAAAGCCATACGGCACGGCTCTTCTCCATTCCTACATGCTGGAAACGAGAGTTTTCCGGAAATATGTAGTGATCGATTATGATAATGTTCGTTCATTTATAAAGTTGTCGAAAGAGCCTTATCCAAAGATAAATATAATCATTATTATGTGTAAAAATGAGCATGCAAAAATAGCATGTTTTATAAATCAATGACAAAAGACATCACTGACTACGGGAAGAAGAAGCTGTATTTCGAAAGGTCTATTTTATCATCAGCAATAGCGATCTTGGGGCCTATCAGGTCCCTGCAATTAAGGACAAGTGAATAAAGGCACTCGTGGAGATAGATGCACTTGTTCAGATCTTCACGATTCGCGCCCGGCCAGGTTGCAGCCCAGCGAAGAATCGCACAAGCAAATTGCCCTCAATCGTGCTTTGTCCATTTTCAAGCCCAAAGATATGTTTGAGTTTGAATAAGGTCTATAAGAATAATAAATGCTAAGTTGAGTATTTTATTATATATTAATCCACTTCCCGCCCATAAACAAAAAAGGGATTGGTTTCCGTCACTTCTATTCGAATATGCGATCCGAGCAGCGGGATACCTTTGACGACAATTCCCAGATAGTTCCCGGCTCTGGCCTTCATGGTACCTCTCCTGCCGCACTCCGTGACCACAGCATCCAGAACCTTGCCCATATAGACTCTATTCTTTCTGGCGGCTATCTCCTGCCAGAGACGGGTTATCTCTCTCGATCTATCCTTCTTGATGCGGTCCGGCATATCATAAAGACGGGCAGCCGCTGTGCCCGGACGCCTGGAGAATTTGGTGACATTGACCTTATCCGGCAACAGTAACTCCATGAGATCCATGGTTGCAATAAAATCCAGGTCCGTTTCACCCGGGAATCCCACGATGACATCTGTGATTATTGTGATACTGGGATAATCGGATCGAAAGGCGTCCACGATATTCATAAAATCTTTTGCCGAATATCTCCGGCCCATGCTCTTGAGAATCCGGTCTGATCCTGATTGAACCGGTATGTGCAAAAATTGGTATATTTTTGGGCTATGAAATGCCCCTATACAGCTCCTCCTGGATGCATAAAGCGCTATTGGGATTCATCATACCCACCCGAAGCCGGAAGTCCCCAGGCACCTGAACCAACCTCTCCAACAATTCCGCCAGATTCGTTCCCCGGTCAGATCCGTATGCTGCAGTGTCCTGGGCTGAGACCTGTATTTCCACAAGTCCTCTGGCCGCCAGATTTTCCACATCGCACACTACATCATCGGATTTGCGGCTGACCAGCCTGCCTCGGGCCATACGAACTATGCAGTAGCTGCAGACTCCGTTGCATCCTTCCGCTACATTGACAATGCCGCAGAGATCATCGATTTCAGGAGAAAGCGCAATGTTTTTCCCTGTCGCATAAGTGCGGGAGAGCGAATTTCCAAAGAGATCCGAGACCTTTGCGGCCGCAGATCCGCTCAATAGTCCCAGCCGTTCGCATGCAATGTGGCGGATCGATTCCGGGAGTGCGGCTGGCAAGCATCCGGCTACCACCAATCTCTCGCCCTGCAGCAATTGGAGCCTTTGCAGAATCTTTCGCTCCGTCTTTTCCGTTACTATGCAGGTATTCACTATTACAATATCCGCCTCATCCAGAGGAGACGGAATATGGCCCAACTCTTGCATGGCCTCGGCCATATCCTGCGAGTTCCCGAAGTTGGCGGTGCAGCCGTAAGTCTCAATATAGAACTTCATGGCTTATGGATCGTTGCAGCTCTTCGAATGCGCGGCCCGCATCTCCAGGCTCCACCATCTCTTCCCTTCTCACCTGATAGATTCCCACTATTGCTCCCATGATCGCAGGAGCCAGAAAGAAGCCGCCAATACCTGCCACCAGAGCCCCTCCCAAAAAGGAGAGCATCACCAGCAAGGGATGTAAAGAGGATTTGGCAGAGACGAGATACGGCCTGATGAGCAACTCCGAAGGGAGATAGATCAGAGAGGAGGCGAGTATAAAGAAGATCACTGCCCCCTCCAATCCCACAGTGAAGTACCTGTAGACTGTCACGGGTATAATGACCACCCAGGAGGTGAGAAAGGGGACCATACCGGCCAGGAAGACGATGCTCGCCAGGGCAAAGGGCCTGGGCAGCCCAAAGGCATAGAATACGAAAGCTGCGATTAAGCTGCCCAAGATTGAAGTATAAATTGTGCCTATATAGATCCCACTTAAAATTTGATCGATGCGATCTATGTATTTTCTATAGATCTTCATCTCTCCTTGCGGGAGCAGAGAGATCATCGACTCCTTGAAGCCATCACCGTCCATAAGCACAAAATAGCAGATGGGGAGAGATATTAGGAAATTGATTATTCCTAATGAAACCACTCTCCCGATATGAAATACGGGGACGGATGCGGCAATAGGCGCAATTATGCCTGCTGCATTTTCAATACTACCGGTAAACAGATCCCTAACCCATAGAGGAAGATCCGCTCCCGTCTGAGTCATCAGAATGCCAAGCCCTGATCTCAATGCCTCCTGATTGCGGGCCAGAATTGCGATCTGGTTGACAACTTGCAGAGCTCCCAATCCAAGGATCAGAAATATGGGAACGACGATGCAAATAACGGCCGCCAATGATCCCAGCCGTTTTTGCTGGCTAAATTTATCCCGGATAGGCCTGCCGACATAGGCAAAGACCGTGCCGAGGATGATGCCGTCCAGAAACGGATAGAAGAAATAGGCAATCATTAGCATTGCAGCCAGGACTAGGATCACTATGAATTTGTGCCTTGAGCACCGGCCACCCAGATCAAAGTTCAAGCATCACACCAGAAGACTCCAGGCATCCCTGATAGATATGAGTGACGCTTATCTCCTTCTGGTATATCCGGTCCGTCATTATGAACATAACAATCACTTAAGCACGATCTTTAACGGGCAGAATTTTGCGTCTCTCAGCTCTAAGCACCGCGACCTCAACAACATTATGGAAATGATTTATCGACATTTTCTAAACTTGATTTAAGATAATGTTATATTCTCTCAAGGATTGAAAAGCAATCATATGCCCGGCAAAGTCTCCCACAGTTATGCATTTCGGGGCTCAGAGAAGCCGCTTATTGGAAAGACCATCGGCGATATGTTCGATGAAATAGCAGAAACATACCCCGATAATGATGCAATTGTCTCGATCCATCAGGGAAAACGATACACATATCGAGAGCTGCAAAGGGAGCTTAACAGTGCAGCCAAAGGGTTCATCGCGCTCGGCCTGAAGAAGGGCGATCGTCTGGCTATCTGGGCAACGAACATAGCCGAATGGATCATCACTCAGTTCGCCACGGCCAAAGCCGGCATCATCATCGTGAACATCAATCCGGCATACAGAACACATGAGCTGGAGTATGCCCTGCGGCAATCCGAAGCGCAAGACCCTCTTGCTAATGGATCGGTTTAAGAGCTCGGACTATATCAAAATGTTCTACGAGGTCTGCCCTGAGGCCAAGACCAGCAAGCCTGGGCAGATCCACTCCGAAAAGCTGCCCTTCCTGAGAACGGCAGTCTTGATTCGCGGCGATAACCAGCCCGGGATGTGGTCTTGGGACGAAGTCCTGATCGATGGGTGAAGAGGTGCCGGATGAGATACTACAAGAAAGGCAGGCGAGCCTGGATTTCGACGATCCCGTCAACATTCAATATACTTCAGGAACGACCGGATTTCCCAAAGGAGTAGTTCTAACGCACCACAACATGCTGAACAACGGCTATTTCATCGGCGAATGCATGAAGTTCACGGAGAAAGACCGGCTATGTATACCGGTTCCCTTTTACCATTGCTTCGGCATGGTTCTCTCCAATTTGGCCTGCATGACCCACGGCGCGGCAATGGTGCTTCCTGCCGAGTACTTTGATCCAGTATCAGCCATGGCAGCCATCGAAAAGGAGCGCTGCACAGCAGTGCATGGCGTTCCCACCATGTTTGTCGCAGAGCTTGAGCACCCCGACTTCAACAAATTCGACTTCAGCAGCTTGCGCACCGGGATCATGGCCGGATCACCCTGTCCTATCGAGTTCATGAAGAAAGTGAGCACTTTGATGAATATGAAAGAGGTAGTGATAACCTATGGTCAAACCGAAGCCTCTCCGGGCATCACCATGTCCTCCACGGATGATTCGCTGAGATTTAAGGGTCTCGACGATCGGCGGCCATGCCGCATACAGAGATCAAGATCGTAGACCCCAAGACCGGCAAAATGGTCCGCAGGGCGAGACTGGCGAGATTTGCGCCCGGGGCTACATGATCATGCGCTGTTACTACAACAATCCTGTAGCTACAGATCAGGCCATCGACAAAGAGGGCTGGCTGCACAGCTGGAGACCTCGGAACCCTGGACGATGAGGATTACTGCAAAATCACAGGCCGGCTCAAGGACATGGTCATTCAGAGGCGGCGAGAATATCTATCCGCGAGAGATCGAGGAGTTCCTCTACACCCATCCGGCCATCAGTGATGTACAGGTCATCGGCGTTCCGGATTGAAGTATGGAGAGGAGCTCATGGCCTGGATAAAGCTGAAGAAGGAAGCTAGTGGCTTCCCCGGAGGAGATAAAAGACTTCTGTAAGGGCAAAATTGCGCACTTCAAGGTTCCGAGATACATAAAGTTCGTCGATGAATTTCCCATGACGGTAAGCGGAAAGATACAGAAGTACAAGATGAGAGACGAGTCCATCAGGGAACTGGGTCTGGAAGAAGCGGCCCAGATGAAGACTGCCTGAGGCCGTTCTCGCTTTCTTTCCCTTTTTAATTTTTTTCAATTAACACAGTATTAATAGTACTAATAGAAGTTACTAATACTGAGTACTAATACATGGTACTGCACAAGGTACTAATACTAAGTGTTAATACTTAATTGTTAATGCTGACATTCCCTCAGGGCCAAAACTTTTTCATTAGGTATTCAAATTATTGAGTGAGATAGGTGGAGTCATAGGTGTTGGCAAAAGCAAAGGGGCCGGTTACCAATAACTCTGAAAAGTGTCTAGCAGACGTGATCGACTTCTTTCCTGATGCAACCTTCGTGATAGATAAAGAAGGCCTCGTCATCTCCTGGAATCGCGCAATGGAGGTCTTGACTGGAATCAAGGCTGAAGAGATCCTGGGCAAAGGCGATCACGAATATGCCTTGCCGTTTTATGGAATTAGAAGACCGCTTTTGATCGATCTGGTCATGGAGCCGGCCAACGAGGACGCGAAGAAGTACTACACATTTCAAAGAGACGGTGAGGCCATTGTCGCTGAGATTTACATACCCACCTTCAAGCCGGGCGGAATCTATCTCTGGGGTAAGGCCTCGCCCATCTATGATGCGGAGGGCAATTTGGCGGGCGCTATAGAATCGATACGCGACATTACGGAACAAAAGACGGCGGAAATAGCCCTCCATGAGAACTTGCGTTTCCTCCAGCATTTGATCAATGCAATTCCCAGCCCAATTTTCTACAAAGACACCGGCGGAATATATCAGGGCTGCAATCTAGCCTATGAGCAGTACTTAGGCAAGAGCAAAGATGAGATTGTCGGAAGATCGGTATATGATGTTTTTCCGACTGATCTGGCGGATAAGTACAGAGAGATGGATCAAGCGCTATTCAAAGAGCCTGGAGTTCAGATCTATGAATCTTCCATAAGTTATGCTGATGGAACGCGGCATAATGTCATATTCAACAAGTCAACCTATACCAATGCGGAGGGTGAGGTTTCCGGGCTGGTTGGGGTTATTCTGGACATCACGGAACGTAAGCGAATTGAAGATGATCTCAAAAGAAGCAGGGAGAAGTACCACAATATCTTTGAAAATTCTATAATGGGCATATACCAGAGCGTTCCGAATGGCCAGGTACATAAATGTTAACCCGGCTTTTGCGCGACTCTTCGGATATGATACTCCCAAAGAGCTTATTGCTTCCGTTACGGACATAGGCCATCAGTTATATGTCAATTCCATAGATCGAGAGAGAGCAATAAGGACTCTTATCGAGAATGGCCTCCTTGAAGGATTCGAAATTGAAGTGAAGCGACGGGATGGCACCAGGTTTTGGGTTTCCATGAATACCATAATAGTGCAAGATGAGGATGGCACGCACTATGATGGGACCGTAGAAGACATAACTAAGCGAAAAAAAGCAGAGGATGATCTAAGGGCATCGGAAGAGAAGTACAGGCTCCTGGTAGAAGGCCAAACAGATCTGGTGGTCAAATTTGATACTGAGTATAAGCTCCTCTTTGCCAGTCCGAATTACTACGATTTATTCGGCAAGACGGAAGAGGAGCTTCTTGGCCGGAAGTTCACGCCCCATGTCTGTAAAAAAGATAGAGAAAAGACGGCAAAGGAGATGGAAAAACTCTACACGCCGCCATACACTTGCTACGTTGAGCTTAGGGCCATGACAAAAGACGGCTGGCGGTGGCTCGCCTGGTCGGACAAGTCGGTGCTTGACAATCAAAAAAATGTCATTGCCATCATCGGTGTTGGCCGGGATATCACCGAGAGAAAGCGTGTCGAGCAGGAGCTGCTGAGGGCAAAAGAAGCGGCTGAAGCTGCCACCCAGGCCAAATCCGATTTCATGGCTAATATGAGCCACGAGATCCGCACACCCATGAACGCTGTTATCGGCATGACCTCTCTGCTCCTGGAAGACGAGGATCTAAACCCCGAGCAAAGGGATTTCATAGAGACTATCAGGATCAACGGAGATGCACTGATGGTCATCATCAACGATATCCTCGATTTCTCGAAGATGGGGCGAGAAAATGCCATGCTGGAGGAGCAGCCTTTCGAGTTGCGAGACAATGTAGAGGAAGCTCTTGATCTGGTATCTGCAATTGCCTCCAAAAAGGGCCTGAACCTGGCATATACTATTGAGAATGATGTTCCTGAGTCCATCATCGGGGATCCGACCCGTTTGCGCCAGATTCTTGGCAATCTGCTAAATAACGCGGTGAAATTCACCGAACAGGGTGAGATCAAGCTTACCGTATCTGCCCAGGAAATCAACGGCACCCACGAGATTCAATTCGTCGTTCAGGATACGGGCATTGGGATCAAACCTCATCTGATAGATCGTTTATTCCAGCCCTTTGCCCAGGTCGATGAGACTGTGACCTGCAAATATGGAGGAATAGGCCTGGGCCTGGCCATAAGCCGCAAACTCGTCGAGCTGATGGGTGGCAGGATTTGGGCGGAGAGCCAGGAAGGCAGCGGCTCGACTATCCACTTCACAATTAAAGTAGAAGCGGTACCACATAGACAAAAAAGATTGACTGGATTTCAGCCCATGCTGGTGGGCAAAACCGTGCTGATAGTTGAGGATAACAGGACCAACCGCCACATCCTGGGGGGCTACGCTTATTCCTGGGGCATGTTGCCTCTGATTGCATCATCAGGCAAGGATGCTCTCGATTGGATCCAAAGAGGAGACACATTCGATATTGCTATTCTGGATATGAATACGCCTGAAATGGACTCTTTGACTCTGGCAAGAAAGATCCGAAAATATGACAGGACAATGCCCTTGATCGTCTTAACCACTATGGGCCAGCGCGTCGACTCTGAACTATTTGATGCCTATTTGTTCAAGCCCATCAAGCCTTCTCAATTGCAGAAGGTTCTGACTGACATCATCTTCCTCAAGGGAACAAAGGAATCAGCCCGGATACATAAAATCAATGAAGCCGAGATCAACCCAACGAAGATACTTTTGGCAGAGGACAATGTGTCAAGCCAAAAAGTAGCTTTGCAGATGCTCAAGCGCCTGGGCTACAGGGCCGATGTGGCGGCAAATGGCATTGAAGTGTGCCAGGCTCTGGAACGCCAGACCTATGATCTCGTGCTCATGGATGTTCGCATGCCCGAGATGGACGGTCTGGAAGCCACCCGGATCATCCGACAGCGATGGCCAAACCGCAGCCCGAATATAATCGCCATCACCGCCCATGCTCTGCAGGGTGACAAGGAGAAATGTCTCGACGCCGGTATGGACGACTATATCAGCAAGCCTGTGAAAGTAGAAGAGCTGGCGAGGGTTCTGGAGAGGTATCGCCTTAAGTAGATCTCCCGGGAGCGGTCTGAGATCCAACATCGATTTACTTCATGTAATAGAATTCAGGAATAATTTGCTGACAGGATAATAACAGGTCGCATGGTTCGCAATAAGAATACGTGAATCATGTGATCAAGGAGAGCTTTAAGCCCATTCGAAAGGTTTGTATTTAATGTTATGAAACAACACTAGCATAGATACTTTCAAAAAAGTCAACATAAGTGGATGTGGCAAAATCCATGGTTCACATTTTGTGCTATATGCCTTCGATTTGTGTCATAGATCTTTAAATTATTGGCGTACAATATACATACTATAATTTGCCAATAGATCATCGAAGCGAGTGGCAGGGATGGTTATGGACTTTTACATAATAATTTCATTGGCTACGGTATTCGGCCTGCTGTCGTGGTGGCTTTATCTCGCCATCTCCGGCCTCAGGGATGAATCATCCATTCAGCGAGCGGAAGGTGTTTCCGGGCAGGAGACTTTAGGATTGGCAAAATCTCTGACCTCAATATTTCCCTCATACAATTCCGACAATTCTGCAGAACGATCGCATAGCTCCGAGCCTGGAAGATAGAAAGACACGTACTTGAGCGAACTGACGACCTATCCCCATTTGTGAACTTAACCTCAATCGATGAAGCCGCGGTAACCGAGATTGTCGTACAGCTCTTTAGCTGAAGCTGGAGGCAACATAGCAAACCTTTTGAGAAAAGGAGTCCATCTGCTCCTGACAAAATCCATACAGGATTGAGATTGCCGAAATAATATCCAGTTCTGCTTCAACCCGGGCCGACATGAGGCTGTCTCCTTCTGCCTTGCATATGTGTCCAGTGTTGGGCTCTGATGATCCCGGCGACGAACTGCAAAGTGATATGATCAGTAGAGGAAGAATCCATGCCAGGAGGATTGCACTCATTTTAATATGCACTGTAGCGATTCTTAATAATCTTATCATGGCCCAACATCATCATCATGCCTCTTGTGATCTAGGGCACGAAGAGACGGCTTTTTGTAGTTTAGATCAGATCTTTTATCGATAGAGATATCTTGAGGGCTATCTCGGAGATGAGGACGACCCAATGCGAGTAATACAATGGTTGCTTATATTTTTGCCAGTCGCAATTCTGGCGGAGCAAGCCCATATTAGTGGGATGCTGGTCTTTGCAGCCTCGGCTCTGGCTATCGTCCCCCTGGCTGGATTCCTGGGAGAGGCCACCGAGTCTCTGGCTCTGAAGACGGGTCCGCGCATCGGCGGGCTCTTGAACGCAACCTTTGGCAATGCAGCGGAGTTGATTATCACTCTGGTAGCGATCGAAGCCGGCCAAATGGAGCTGGTCAGGGCCTCCATCACCGGATCAATCCTGGGTAATTTGCTTTTAGTCCTGGGATTTGCCATGTTTGCAGGAGGCCTCAAGAACGGCCTGCAGAGATTTGACCGCCGCCATGCAGGCACGGATGCCACCATGACCATCCTGGCGTTGATCGCCATAAGTATTCCCTCTCTTTTCAGCCATTACATAGAACCGGATAAGCTGCGCGTCGTGGAGCTGAGCCTGACTACGGCAGGAACTACTCTGATCCTCTATATTCTCTTCATAGTCTATACCCTGAAAAGCTGCGACTCGGAAAAATGCGATATTCGTAACTGCAATAGAGGCCTTGCCCATCCATCGCTGGAGCACACGTAAGGCATTGGCTATGATGGCGTTCTCCATGGCCGGAATCGCCCTGATGAGCGAGTTCCTGGTGGGATCGGTAGAGACGGCGACAACCGTTCTCGGACTGACGCCTTTCTTCGTAGGAATAATAATCGTCCCCATTATAGGCAATGTTGCCGAGCATCTGGTTTCCGTCCAGGCTGCCCGGCAAAATAAGATGGACCTATCCCTCTCTATCGCCCTGGGGTCCAGCCTGCAGATCGCACTCTTTGTGACACCGGTGCTGGTCTTCGTCTCCCTCATTATGGGAAATCCTCTCACCCTGGAGTTCAATCAGTTAGAGCTGATAGCTCTCGCCGCAGCAACATTTATCTCGGCTCTGGTCGCCCTGGACGGGGAATCCAACTGGCTGGAGGGAGCCATGTTGCTGGCAGTATACGGCATCCTGGGACTGGCGTTTTTCTTCCTGCCGGCAAAAGTTTTATAGGGCAGGCATGTTACCTCTGATTCATGACACACGAAACCTCTGTGGGGAATCGTCTTCTACGACGTTCATTCGCTTGCTGATGAAAAGGTTCGCATTTTTGATACCACTCTTCGCGATGGAGAGCAGACTCCGGGGGTATCACTTACCCAGGAGGAGAAGCTCAAGATCGCCTGGCAGCTTGATAAACTCGGTGTGAATGTTATCGAAGCCGGGTTTCCCATCTCCTCGAAGGGCGAGTTTGACGGAGTCCGCCAGATCGCAAGAGCAGGCTTGACGGCCCAGGTCTGCGGTCTCTCCCGTATTGTCAAGAAAGATGCCGAGGCCTGTCTTGATGCCGATGTGGGTATGGTGCACGTATTCGTTCCCACCTCGGATATCCAGATCGCTCATACGATCAAGAAGAGCCACGATGAGATCGTAGAAGGAGCCATGGAAACGGTGCAGTTCGTGAAGGACCACGGAAGAACCTGTCTCTTCTCGGCAATGGATGCCACCCGCACCTCTCCTGAGTTCTTGCACCGCATCTTCAAGGCTGTAGAGGAGGTGCATTGCGATATTATCAATATCCCTGACACCGTAGGAGTGGCAATTCCATCCAGCTTCTACCGTTTTGTCAAGGACATCTGTGATGATGTCGATATGGTGGTCGACGTCCACTGCCATAATGACTTTGGCCTGGCTGTGGCCAACAGCCTGGCTGCGGTCGAGGCGGGAGCCAGAGAGGTACAGGTCTGCGTGAACGGTCTTGGTGAGAGGGCCGGCAACGCCAACCTGGCCGAGACGGTAATGGGCCTGCACTCCATCTATAGAGCCCGGACAGACATCAAGACGGAATATCTGGTAGAGACCGCCCGGCTCGTAGAGAGGCTGACCAAGGTAAAGATATCCATAACAGCTCCCATTGTGGGAGACAACGCCTTCTCCCATGAGTCCGGCATTCACAGCCACGGAATAATCGAAAACAGCAAGACATTTGAGCCCGGCATCATGACCCCGGAGATGGTAGGCCACAAGAGACGCATAGTGCTCGGCAAGCATACCGGACGGCATGCTGTAGCCAAAGTTCTGGAGGAAGCGGGCTACCGGCCCACAGAAGATCAGCTTCAAGAGATCCTGGAGAGGGTCAAAGAGCTGGGCGATAAAGGAAAGCAGATCGGCAATATAGATCTTCAAACCATAGCCGATGTTGTGATCGGGGAGGTGGCCAAGGGCAGCCAGGCAGTGGTGCTGAAAGAGGTCTCAGTCATGACCGGGAATATAATCACACCCACGGCAACCGTGCGAGCCATGGTGCGAGGAAAGGAGAGGGTCCTGGCCAATACCGGCGTGGGTCCGGTAGACGCCGCCGTGAACGCCGTGCAGGGTCTTCTGGAAGGCGAGACCTCCATTCACCTCTGCGACTTCCGCATTGAAGCCATAACCGGGGGCGCTGATGCCCTGGCGGAAGTGGTTATAGGAGTTGAAGATGACAGGGGCCGCAAGGTCAGTGCCCGCTCTGCCCGCGAAGATATCGTCATGGCCTCAGTGGAGGCCCTGGTCAGCGCCATAAACCGATTGATGCTTCTGGAGGAACCAATCATTGAATGAATCTGTGCAAGGAATAATCGATTCGCACTGCCACCTTGATTTCAAGCAGTTTAATAAAGACCGAGAAATTGTGATGGAAAATGCCCGAAAGTCCGGCGTGGTCCGGATGATCAATTCGGGCGTGGACTATTCCACCAATCAAAAGTCCCTGGAGCTGGCCCGGAAATATGATTTCATCTTCGCCACCCTGGGGCTAAGTCCCAATACAATAGAAGGACAAAATGAGCCTGAGATAAAGAGACGTTGGAGCAGATAGAGGAGAATGCAGGACAGGCATTGGGCATCGGCGAAGCTGGACTTGATTATTACCACTGCAAAGATGCAGGCTCAAGAGAGCGTCAGGCAGAGGTCTTCAGAAAGGTAATCGATCTGGCAAAATCCCTGAACTTGCCGCTGGTCATTCATTCCCGTGATGCGGAACAGCCTGCCCTGGAGATGGTCAAGCACCTTGACAAGGTCATATTCCATTGCTACAGCGGAACTCTAGCCACCATGAAAGAGGCCGTTGATAGAGGATTCTACATCTCTCTGGCCACCAATATCTGCCAATCCAGTCACCATCAGATCCTGGCCAGGAACGTACCACTGGACCGTCTCCTGGTGGAGACCGACAGCCCTTTTCTCTCGCCCCGCAGAGGCAGAAATGAGCCCTCATTCATCCTGGATTCAGTCCGGCTCATTGCCAAGATCAGAGGCATAGAGCCAGAAGAGGTTGCCGAGAAGACCGCAGAGAATACCAAACGAATTTATAACATCCGTTGAAATGTCTTGATAATCGGAAAATGAATTTCGAACTCTAATTATCAAGAAAGGGTCAACATGAATCGGATACCAATACAATTCGAGCACATCATGAGGTATCTGGGCTCCAGAAAAGAAAAAGGGCGAAAGCAGATCGGCCTACTCGTTGATGGACCCAATATGCTCAGAAAAGAGTTCCAGATGGACCTGGAGGAGATCAGGGACATCCTAAAGGATTATGGCGACATCAAGATGGGTAAGGTCTTCTTGAATCAGTATGCATCAGAGAAGTTAGTCGAAGCGGTGGAAAATCAGGGGTTTGAGCCGGTGATCTGCACCAGTGATGTAGATGTAAGGATGGCAGTGGAGGGAGTGGATATGATATACAACCCTGTCATCGACACTCTGGCCCTCGTCACCAGAGATGCGGATCTTAAACCGGTGCTCATGAAGGCCATGGAACACGGCAAGGAGACCATCATCTTTGGGGCGGAGCCAGGGTTTTCAGTAGCCCTCAGGAATTCAGCAGATTATGTTATAGTGCTCCGCGACGGCCAGTATGTTACGGAATGATCTTGAGGTCAAATTGAATCCGCGCAGAGAGGACTACAGGCAGAAGGATGAATGGGGAAACCCGGAAATCCCCGGCGATGGGTGGAGAAGTCGCATCCCTTCCGGGCTGCCTGTATCCTATTCTGGCCTCATAATATTGATATGCGCAGTAGTATATCTTCTGAGCCTCATTTTCCCTGGCTTTGTATACGGCTATCTGGCCCTCAATCCAGATTACGTAATGCAGAGGCCCTGGACGCTTCTGACCTATATGTTCGTGCATGCCAACTTCGACCACATCTTCTGGAACATGCTCGTCCTCTTTTTCTTTGGCATGGAGCTGGAAAAGCGTGTGGGAGAGACCAAATTCCTGGAGATCTATGTTCTCTCGGGAATAGTGGCGGCTCTGGGCCAGATGATGATCTCAGGCGGGTCCCTGGTAGGAGCGAGCGGCGCAATTTATGGAGTCATGGGGTGTCTGGCCATAATTGCTCCCGAGATACGAGTGTTGCTCTTCTTCGTCATACCTCTGAGCATCCGGGCAGCAGTCGTGCTATTCGCCCTGTTTGATTTCCTCACCTCGGGATCCTCGGACAACATTGCCCATATGGCCCATATCGTAGGGCTTCTGGTCGGATTGGCCTTTGGATTGCTTATGAAGAAACAGCCCCAATATTATTGATCCGGAATATGCTGAATCTGCAGAGTTAGATCAAATTACATGCGGCCATCCCACCCTAAGGATGGAGGCATGCTTAGTGACCTTTGAATTCGTCTTGGCCTTCTATCATGGAGGTAGACTCGCCAAGGAGTGTATAGGAATGCATAATTGCGGACCAGGAGCTTAAATGAGCAGAGATAATAAAGGATCAAACATCGATATTGGAATCATCACTATAAAGCCTGAGGAGTTTTCGGCTATAACGGACCGCTTGGGTGATTGGGACACATTCAATGAATATAAACATCAGTATATATGTAAATCGATCACGACAATAAATGGACATCAATATAAAGTGGCTGTTGCTCGCTGTTTGGAACCAGGGACTGGGTATGCTCAGTCTCTCGCAACAGATATGATCGAAGAGCTAAACCCAAGTTGGCTCTTCCTGGTAGGTATTGCGGGTGGTGTTCCTGCACCGGAATATAGTCTCGGCGACGTCTTGCTATGTACGAGGCTTCACGACTTTTCAGTCTGTTGCATCAAAGAGGATGGTACAACAAGCTTTGCGGTCTCGGGTGGCCCGATACATCCGATCGCAAGAAAACTGCTGGAAGTACTTCCTGCCTATGCAGGCCAATTAGAATCTCATGAGTGGAATTCGCTTGAAGGATTACATGAAGTGAGACCTACCATTGACTTTGATTCACCTTCATTCACTGAAAGCCTCTACGGCGACGAGAGGTGGCAGCATGATGTGATTGATTCTCTGAAACGAAACTTCTCTGAATCGAGAAAACCTAAATATTGTCTGGGAGCGGCAGGCAGTAGCGATCGCCTTGTCAAGAGTACCTCACTTCTCGGGATTTGGCTAAATTGTGCACGCGGCCTAACAACCGTGGAAATGGAATTAGCAGGTGTATATCACTCAGCTGAGAAAGAAAATATTCCAATATTGGCTATTCGATCCCTGAGTGACATTGTGGGCTACAAACGGTCGCCTGAATGGACACAATTCGCCTGTGAATCGGCTGCATCATTCGCAGTCTGTCTTATTCAATCAGGTGTCCTAGATAATCTCCAGGATTCATTCCCGGATAACTACAGAAGAAAAAAAAAATCAAACTGCGTGCGGCCACCCCACCCTAAAGGATGGGGTATGCTTCGGGCCGCACGCCTACGCCCGGTTTTCTGGAATTCAGAAATCGTCAGTTTTCGTTGCCCAGATCTCTTTGATCTACACGATTGAAACTCCGCTTTCGGTTTCCCCTGGGATTCCTTAATATAATGCTTGATTGTATCAGCAGTTACATTTCCAACTGATCGATAGAACTTGCCACTTGACCATAGATTTCCACCCCAATATCGTTTCTTTAATTCAGGATGAAGCTTGAACAATCTATATGAACTACCTCCTTTTAAGTATTGAACTACTTTTGATAGAGAGGTGCTTGGGTGGAATTCCAGGAACAAGTGAACATGATCCTCTACAATTTCCATGGCATGAATTTTGTAGCCTTGCTCCATGCAAATATTTTTGAGGATCAACTCGCAATCCTTTTTAACTCGCTTATTGTAGAATATTTTGTATCGATACTTTGGCACCAATACGATGTGGTAGGTGATCTGACCATAGCCATGGCTAAAACTGCGCAATTCCAAGCTTATCACATCCTAGCCATAGGTGGGTGGCACCACCTGTGGCTATGGTGCCAAAACAATCTTCATTTTAAAAAGAAGCAATGATTTATCGATTTAAGAGAGCACAAAGAACGGGCGAGGGTTCACTTCATCCCCGACCTGAAGGTCGGGGTATTCGTGACCCTCCGCGCTCCCGATGTAATAAAATATGGAGCGCCAACAAATATTATTGAAGATTATTATATACCATTTATTGATTTAGATCCGCCATATAGAAATGAAAACTTTTCCGGCCGGGATTCCATTCTGGATGGAATAAGGAATTCTTTGGGCTCAAAGAGCGGAAGGATCCCAATATATACACTTATTGGCATTAGTGGCATCGGAAAGACCCAGATCGCTATAGAATACATTAATCGTAACCGAGAAATCTACAAATACGTTTGGTGGCTGAAGTCAGAGGAGCCTGCGGTCTTAGAAACACAATTTATGGCTTTAGGTGATGTCCTTAATAAAGAGCCTGACTTCCCAAAAAGGAAATTTGAAAATTCCTCGGAAGCGATCTCAGCGATTAGATCTTGGCTAGGAAAGGAACATGGCTGGAATTGGCTAATGGTCTTTGATAATGCAGGAGATGTAGAAGCAGTTAGAGAATACCTGCCAAGCCAAGGATCTGGACATATCATTATTACATCACTCAATTCGATATCTCCATGGGAATCTGTAGCATTTAGGGAAGACCTAACTGAATTCAGCAATCATGAGTCAATTGAGTTCTTGCTGAGACGAACAAGACTCGAAGACAAAGATGGTGCCGGCAAATTAGCGGAGGAATTAGGCAACTTCCCTCTTGCCCTAGAACAGGCAGGAGCATATATATACAATTCTGGCATAAGATTCGCTAACTATTTAAAATTATTTCAAAATGATCGAAAGCTGCTATTGGATAGCAATGAACCTCCGGATTATGCAAAAACAGTCGCGAGAACTTGGGAAATTTCATTGGTGAAGATCTGCAAGAGTTCAACAGCTGCTGAAGATCTGCTCAACTTATGTGCCTTTTTGGCTCCAGATGATATTCCTCGATCACTAATAGTTGAAGGAGCTAAGCACTTGCCAGAGCCGATGTCTTTGACTATGATTAATGAGATTGAGTTCAATAGAGCAATATTTGCTCTACGGCGCTATTCGCTGATCAGAGCTGCCGATAACCTAATTTCGATTCACCGATTAGTGCAAGCCGTAACTAGAGATAGGCTAAATAAAGATCTGCAAACTAAATGGGCCACGATTGCAGTAAATCTGGTTAACGATGCCTTTAAATTCAATTCCAATGATGTAAATACATGGATAAATTGTTCATGTATTCTAGAGCATGCCTTGGTTACTTCGGGCATTGCAGAGCAACATGAAATAGCTCTCAAACCAACAAGGAAATTGCTAACTAAGACAAGTCTCTATTTAAGAGAAACGCGCAGAATTCTCAATGTCCAGATCCTTGCTTGAAAGATCTTTAAAAATAGATGAAAGATTATATGGGGCAAATCATCCAATATATGCAAAAGATTTGAAAAATATTGGAAAGATCCTGCAAGCTCTAGGTAATTTCAAAGAAGCAAAAAATAACTTTGAGAAGGCTCTGAAAATCTTTGAAGATTTTTATGGATCGGACCACACTCGCATTGCAGCCGCTCTAGGCGACCTGGGAAAAATTCAGATGAAACTTGGTGACCTAGAGGAGGCACAGAATAGTTTCGAAAACTCTCTGGCCATCACTCAGAAGTTGTACGGTGAAGTTCATCCCGACATTGCAGCCGCTTTAGGCAACCTGGGAAAAATTCAGATGAAACTTGGTGACCTAGAGGAGGCACAGAAAAGTTTCGAAAACTCTCTGGCCATCACTCAGAAGTTGTACGGTGAAGTTCATCCAAACATTGCAGCCGCTTTAAGCAACCTGGGAAAAATTCAGATGACACTTGGTGACCTAGAGGAGGCACAGAAAAGTTTCGAAAACGATCTCGGTCATCACTCAGAAGTTGTACGGTGAAGTTCATCCCGACATTGCAGCCGCTTTAAGCAACCTGGGAAAAATTCAGATGAAACTTGGTGACCTAGAGGAGGCACAGAAAAGTTTCGAAAACTCTCTGGCCATCACTCAGAAGTTGTACGGTGAAGTTCATCCAAACATTGCAGCCGCTTTAAGCAACCTGGGAAAAATTCAGATGAAAGCTTGCGTGAGCCTAGAGGAGGCACAGAAAAGTTTCAAAAACGATCTGGCCATCACTCAGAAGTTGTTACGGTGAAGTTCATCCCGACATTGCAGCCGCTTTAAGCAACCTGGGAAAAATTCAGATGAAACTTGGTGACCTAGAGGAGGCACAGAATAGTTTCGAAAACGATCTGGCCATCACTCAGAAGTTGTACGGTGAAGTTCATCCCGACATTGCAGCCGCTTTAAGCAACCTGGGAAAAATTCAGATGAAACTTGGTGACCTAGAGGAGGCACAGAATAGTTTCGAAAACTCTCTGGCCATCAATCAGAAGTTGTACGGTGAAGTTCATCCCGACATTGCAGCCGCTTTAAGCAACCTGGAAAAATTGAAGATGAAACTTGGTGACCTGGAGGAGGCACAGAAAAGTTTCGAAAACGATCTGGCCATCAATCAGAAGTTGTACGGTGAAGTTCATCCCGACATTGCAGCCGCTTTAAGCAACCTGGGAAAAATTCATGATGAAACTCGGTGACTGGAGGAGGCACAGAAAAGTTTCGAAAACGATCTGACCATCACTCAGAAGTTGTACGGTGAAGTTCATCCCGACATTGCAGCCGCTTTAAGCAACCTGGGAAAAATTCAGATGAAACTTGGTGACCTAGAGGAGGCACAGAAAAGTTTCGAAAACTCTCTTGCCATCACTCAGAAGTTGTACGGTGAAGTTCATCGCTGACATTGCAGTCGCTTTAAGCAACCTGGGAAAAATTCAGATGAAACTTGGTGACCTACGTCTAGGAGGCACAGAGAAGTTTCGAAATCTCTCTGACCATCAATCAGAAGTTGTACGGTGAAGTTCATCCTAACATTTCAGCCGCTTTAAGCAACCTGGGAAAAATTCAGATGAAACTTGGTGACCTGGAGGAGGCACAGAAAAGTTTCGAAAACTCTCTTGCCATCAATCAGAAGTTGTACGGTGAAGTTCATCCTAACATTTCAGCCGCTTTAAGCAACCTGGGAAAAATTCAGATGAAACTTGGTGACCTAGAGGAGGCAAAGAAAAGTTTCAAAACGATCTGGCCATCAATCAGAAGTTGTACGGTGAGTTCATCCTAACATTTCAACCGCTTTAAGCAACCTGGGAAAAATTCAGATGAAACTTGGTGACCTAGAGGAGGCAAAGAAAAGTTTCGAAAACGATCTGGCCATCAATCTAGAAGTTGTACGGTGAAGTTCATCCTAACATTTCAGCCGCTTTAAGCAACCTGGGAAAAATTCAGATGAAACTTGGTGACCTAGAGGAGGCAAAGAAAAGTTTCGAAAACGATCTTGCCATCAATCAGAAGTTGTACGGTGAAGTTCATCCTGGATACATTTCAGCCGCTTTAAGCAACCTGGGAAAAATTCAGATATGAAACTTCGCAGCGTATCTAGAGGAGGCAGAGAAAAGTTTCGAAAACGATCTGGCCATCAATCAGAAGTTGTACGGTGAAGTTCATCCTAACATTTCGGCCGCTTCAAGTAACCTGGGAAAAATTCAGATGAAACTTGGTGACCTAGAGGCGGCACAGAAAAGTTTCGAAAACGATCTAGCCATCAATCAAAAGTTGTACGGTGAAGTTCATCCTAACATTGCAGCCGCCTCGATTAACTTGGGAAAGATCAAGATGAAAATTGGTGGTCTCAAAGATCTCGAAGAGGCAAGATTGAACTTTGAGAGAGCTTTGGATATCAATAAGAAGTATTATAAGGAATATGGATCATAAAATCTTAAATACACTTGATAATCTTTCTAACCTAGCTAGTGTTTTTTTTCTTTTTGTGGAAAGGCTCATATGGATTTTGGCAAAATTGAGAGTCTAAATGATGCAAAGCGCCATTTTGAGAATGCCCTTGAAATCAACGAGATGCTTTTCGGACCACAAGATTATATGGTTGCTAATGTGCTTTACATCTTGGTCTGAAATCCAAACATTCCTGGGTTATTCGGAGGAAGGAAATGCTAATCGAATAAAAGTAGATTCAATACGTCAATTAAATCGGACAGGTAAATAATTCAAATGTAGATGGAATTTATTCAAAAATATTATTAAAATATTATTCAGGTTCGATATGAAATCGCAGATTCCTGTGTGAAACTCATAAAAATAAAAATCGGAAAGGTCTTCGATCCACCCCAGCTTGTGCCTTTTTCAGGATGATCTTACCAGTAAAGTCATGCGATGCTCCTGTCCCCCACTTCAACCTACGGATTGAAATGAGTTCAAAATTCATACCGGTATTTTATTCTACACCTTAAAGGATGGAAGTATGCTTCGCCCCATGCCCAGTTTTCTGGAATCCAGAAATCAATTCGTTGCCTAGATACCCTTGATCTGCACGATTGGAACTATGCGTTTCGGATTCTTCTGAGTTATCATATCCTAGTTATAAATAGGCATCAACACATTCGCGACTAAGGCGTCAAAAAACAACCAATGGTTTATCGATTTAAGAGAGCGCAAGAAAAAAACGGGCGAGGGTTCACTCATCCCCAACCTGAAAGTCGGGGCATTCGTGACCCTCCGTACACTCAGATGTAATAAACAAGCCGTGCTGCTGCCCGCAACCTTCCCGCGCACACGGGATGCCGGGCACGTGGCCCCCCCTATTGACATAGGAAACGGGCCCTCGGGCAGAGGGAGCTCGCTCTCACCACGCCACATCTAACACCTGGGATGAATGCAGACGGCTTCATGGCAGTCTGCTTCCGCCTTCAGCCTTTCTCGCAATTGCAAGGCCCGGCAGGATCTCCTCGTGGGAACTATGGTACCGGAATTTTTTGCCGGAAGGTTAATCTCTTTTCCAGTCCATTCTTTCTGCATGAAGCTGGAGTTTCACGGAGCAGCAGGCGGCGTGACGGGATCTCATGCAGTCCTGGAGGCCAATGATTCACGAATCGGCATCGATGCAGGGCTTTATCAGGGCAGTGAAGGAGTGAAGAACCGTTCTGGATTCGGATATATGCCGGGTTCTCTGAAGGCGCTGCTGCTCACTCATGCTCATATCGACCACTGCGGCAGGATACCGCTGCTTGTTAAGGAAGGTTTTCCCGGATCCGTCTACTCCACCTCGGCTACAAAAGACCTCTGCGAGATAATGCTGAAAGACTCCGCCCACCTCATGGCCGAGGCAAATGATCACGAGAACCGCCATCCTGGTCCCAAACAAGATCCACCTCGACCACCACTGTACACAGAAAGTGATGTCTTATCGGCCATGAAGCGATTCCAGCCTGTGGACTACGAAAAAAAGTTCGATCTGGCACGGCATCTCCATCAATTTCAGGGACGCCGGCCATATACTCGGCTCGGCGATGATCGAACTCAATGTAGGCGGCAAGAAGATTGTCTTCAGCGGCGACCTGGGAAGGCCGGGAGTCCCCATTCTGAGAGACCCTGAGAAGATAGAAGAAGCCGACTATTTGGTGCTTGAATCCACTTACGGCAATAAAGAGCATGAAAATATGGACTCCCGGGGAAAGAAGCTTCTGGATATAGTGCTGGAGACACTGGAGCGGGGCGGCAATGTTGTCATTCCGGCCTTTGCCGTGGGGCGTACCCAGGAGATACTCTATGAACTCAATCCCTATGCAGAAACGGGCGCGCTGAAAGGTGTGAAATGCTATGTGGACAGCCCCATGGCGATTTCAGCAGGGGAAATCTATGGCCATCATCCGAAGTGCTTCGACTCCGAGACGCTCTCCCTGTTGAAGCGGGGAGACAGCCCATTTGAGTTCCCTGGACTGAGTTACACCAGATCTACGACTGATTCGAAGGCCATTAACGATCAAAAAGAGCCGCATATCATTATTTCGGCCAGCGGAATGTGCACAGGAGGCAGAATTCTGCACCACCTGATCCAGAATCTGGGGCGCAAGGATAGCACTATACTCTTCGTCGGCTATCAGGCGGAAGGAACTCTGGGGCAGAGGCTGGTGAGTGGATCTAAGAGTGTCCAGGTAATGGACCGTCAGATGGATGTGCAGGCTAAAATTGAGTCCCTGGAATCATTCTCGGCCCATGCAGACCGTAGCGAGATCTTGCAGTGGCTGCATGCTTTCAAGAGGTTTCCCGAAACCGTTTTCCTGAACCACGGCGAGCCCGACGCCGTTGAGGCACTTTCACAGATGATAAAACAAGAATTTGGGGCTGAAGTTGTGGCTGCAAAGGCCGGGAAGAGCTACATGCTCGGATAAAACAGCAGAGGTTCGTGGAGTGCCTCTTGAGCGGACCTGATCATAAATACCTTAAATCGTTAACTAATATTATTCATAAGGTCTCCACCGCGCGCGAGAGAAGTAGGGGCTGAAGCTATCAGACGCAGAGATTTGCTATTGCTATGTTGGGGCAAAATCAATATGCATCCTGATAAGGATCTATCAAATGTTTGCAGATGGCCTGGAGAATAGAAAAAATATGTTCAAAAAATAGATGGTTCTCTTCTATTCATCGAAAAAGGGGAGTTCAGCCATTATTGCATCGCATAGTCCCAGGCAAAGGGATTATCTGTTCGTAATAGTTGTAACCGTTGCCATAAGCGTTTCTGATATGCTTTATTAGTGTTTGCATTATCCAGTGAAGCTTGAGGACCATAGCTTACGCGTGGATAATAGTTCCCGTAATAGGAGTTTCCTAAAAGTCTGCCGAACTGCTCAGAGGTTGGTAGTAACTACTGGCACCTGCAGGCGAGTATGTCGCTGTAACTGTGCCTGATACATCTATTATCACGGAATTGCTTGCAACCCCGTTTACAATAAAGGACAGTGTATGCCGTCCAGGAGCATCTGCATAGAAGCCGAGTCTGCTGGTGGGATAGAGGAAGTAATTGTAGTCAACCTTCTGTCCGCTTGCATCGTACAAGACAAAGTCGCTGATGCCTTCTTTTAGAGATATTGCCAGCAGAGATACCATAGATCCCTGGGGAACTACAGCATACTGTGACCAGTCTCTTGATCCCTGTATCCATAGGGCATTGCCTGATGCAGCCGGTTGATATGTAGAGTATGGAACTTGTTGCATCTGAGCGCCGAAGTAGACGTTTGCTGGTGTGCTTGTGAGATTGAATTGCACGGGTGGTGTTATATGTGCGCTCGGGGCGGATCCTGAAATCGCGCTATAATATTGACTGTAATCGAAAGAGGGAGTAGCTCCCGGCATGGGGCCTGAATATCCGCTCAATGGCACCACATTTTGTCCCTGGACCCCTGACAGACATGCCAATAGAATGAATGCCAAGAAGGCCGATAACAACGTGTTCATTTTCATAATTTATCCTCCGAAGATTTATCCTAATTGATACAATCATCAAATCTGAGTATATCTATTTTGCCAGTCAAAACCTGACAATAGATTTAGTAGATTCCATGATATTTATATGTTTAGCCGCTAAGTTACTTAAATAATTTCATAAAGTGCAAATAAATTGAAGATGAAACAGATATTCTTCAGAATGTTGTGCTGCCTGAATCATATGCCTGAAGTCACAGCATAGCGGCAGAGAGACAATATTATGAAAAATGTACCAATACTTACGCAGGAATTATGCATCAATGAAATAGCAAGCATAATAAATCAGCGAATGCATTACACGCTTACCACCAGCAGTCACTTGGCCTCACCTAAGAAGTTGGCCAAAGTTTTCGCGGATGCGGAGTGAAAATTGCGATTCAGTTGATATGGGTCATTTTGCATTAGAGGCTTATATTTTCACCTCTTTTTAAAGCAGTTGCAGAGACTTGAACCGCTGCCCAAATATGTCGAGCCCTGGCCTCCGGCAGGAGACACGCCAGAATGGCGATGACATACTCTGTATCTAGCAGCCCGATGCATCCCACAAACCTTTTGGATCTGGAGAAATATCCCTACTCGGAGGATCTGGCAATTGGCGGCAACCACGGAGACAACAAAGATAATGAATGCGTTCAATAACAGCAGCCTTTTTTCAAATCATTACTTAGAGAATATGATCCAAAAGGTCCCAGAATGGGATGATGATGCTCATCTCCGTGAAACATTACTCGCAAATAAAAGAGATCTTCGAGCGGAAAGGGAAAAATTTTGAAAGGTACGTTGAGGCTGATCTGGAACACAATTTGATCAGGCCGGTGTTTGACAAACTCGGTCATCATTATGGGGTTCAGGAAAGCGTGCATCATGACCCCCTGAAACCCGACTATGCCTTCTTTCCAGATAAAGAGACGCTGGATGAGGCTTATTCCCACAAGAAAGACTCAGAAGATTTCTATAAAAAAGCCGTTGCCGTAGGGGATGCCAAAGCGTGGAATGTAGCTATTGGACAAGAGCCGCCAGGGAAAAGCTCTGAGGGAGATGACCAACCCAAGCTATCAGATTGATATCTACCTCCGAGCAACCCCGGCGAAGTGGGCGATTCTCACCAACGGGAGAATGTGGAGGCTTTACCACGAAGACACCAGCGTCAAGATGGACTGTTACTATGAGGTAAATCTTCCTGAGCTGATCAACAGGATCGAGGAAAGCGGCGATATCACTCTTTTTAAGTATTTTTATCTCTTCTTCCGGCTTGAAGCCTTCCCCCAGGTCCCGCTCGGTTCGTCTTTCCTGGATAGAGTAAGAGAAGAGAGCACGGCATACGCCCAGAAGATTGGAAACGATCTGCAAGAGAATGTCTATAAAGCAATGAAGGTCCTCGCTGTTGGCTTTTATGCAGAGCAATCGAACTCGTTGTCCCATGCATTGGAAGACATAAGAGATGTGCAGGATAACTCCATGCGCCTGCTTTATCGACTGCTTTTCATCTTCTATGCCGAGAGCAGGAAGCTCCTGAACACCGACAACAAACACTACCAGGAAATGAGTCTACGCAAGCTGAAGGAAGAGATCTCAGAAAAGATGGATCAGGGCGAGACGCTGCTCGCGGTCAGATCCACTTACTGGGAAGGATTAAAGGACCTGTTCCGCCTCATAAACGATGGAAGTGAAGCCTTCGGTTATCCAAAGGAAGAGTTCTACATACCGGCATACAATGGCGGGCTCTTCGATCCATCGAAAAATACTTTTCCTCTCAGAGAAGAAGATAGGAAACTCATATCTGGCAGAGGCCATTGACCTCCTGGCGCGATCCCCAGGCGAGAGAGGAAATGGTTTTCGTTGATTATTCGTCCCTGGACATTCGGCACCTGGGATCGATCTATGAAGGCATTCTTGAGTACAAGCTGCACCTGGCCGATGAGCCGATGGTGGCCGTCAAAGAAAAAGGGCAAGGAGGTCTGGTTGCCGGCAGGCGAAGCTGCGGCAAGAAATTCACAGACAGCGTTGAGGCAGGCGACCTGTATTTGGTGACGGATAAGGGAGAAAGAAAGGCCACGGGCTCCTTCTACACACCGGAATATATCGTGAAGTACATAGTGAAAAACACAATTGGACCGATGATAGATCCGATGATGGAGGAAGCCATTTGGTCTGAGGAGCTGCGGAAGGATCTTCTCAAGAAGCTGCTTTCCATAAAGGTTCTCGATCCGGCCATGGGGTCAGGTCATTTCCTGGTCGAGGCTACGGATTACATTGCCAGAGAGATCATTCATGCCAAAGAGATAGCCAGACATGAGGAGCTGGAATCGGAAGATATTGCGGAGAACGACATTCATTGGGCGCGCCGGGAAGTTGTCCGCAACTGCATCTACGGCGTGGATCTCAACCCCATGGCCGTGGAGCTGGCCAAATTATCGTTGTGGCTGACAACAGTTGCCTCCAACAAGCCCCTGAGCTTTTTGGACCACCACCTGAGATGCGGAAACAGCCTCATCGGTGCAGAGCTGGAAAAACTCACAGTGCTGCCGGGCGGAAAGGCGGAGCAGACGCCGCTCTGGAGTTTTGGGCTGAAGAGCCACACGGAAGGGCTTCTTAAAAGGTACAGCCTCATGGCGGCGCTGCCGGATGATACTTTGCAGATGGTCAAATGGAAGGAGGATCAGTTCCGCCAGATCAAGGAGTCGGAGCTCTCCCGCAGGCTGAACGAGCTTTCCAATGTCTGGCTGTCCACGTTCTTTGGCAACAAAGTGAGCGATGACGATTACTACGAGCTGCAAAACCACCTGAGCCCGGAGAAGTTTCCGGACTGGGCAGGCCTGCGGGAGCAGGAGTGGTTCACACGAGCGCAGGAGCTGGCAGGGGAGAAACGGTTCTTCCACTGGGAGCTGGAGTTTCCGGAGGCGTTCCTGGGTGAGTGATGGGGATTCGATGTGGTGATCGGGAATCCGCCTTATGTGAGGCAGGAGAAGATTGGCTGAGAGACAAACAGTACTTGAAGATGATTCAAATGCATATCACAGCATTGCAGATCTTTATGTCTATTTCTTTGAGCGTGGAGTATGAGATTCTTAATATAGGCGGTCATTCGGTTTTATATCTAGCTAATAAATTGATGCGCTCGAATTATGGCGAGCCATTTCGAGAATTATCTCATAGATGAATAGCCTCAGCTTGAAGAAATAATCGACTTTGGAGAGCTTCCAGTGTTTGAGAAACAGCCACATCTTTCCCTAGCGATTTTGCAAGAAAGCAATGTATCCAATCATACCATAATTTGATGCACCAGATTTCAAATCTTGGATTTAGGTTGAGAAGATTTAATTGCGATCTTTCGGAACTGAATTATGCAAAGAGCATTTGAAGTTGACAATCTGGTCGCTTTCGAAGAATGACGAATCTGGAACAATGCGGTAAATGAATAATGTGAGTTATGACCGTTATCGATTAGAATATATTAACGGCACAATATAGAGCGAAGTCTTACTGGGCTTAATGAGTTGTTCATAATTGGACGGCAAGACGAATTTGTTCGTAAAGATCCAAAAAGTGAAGAAATACATAAAGCCATTGTTGTTGGAGATGATATTAGAAAATATCGAGATAAAATATCAAAACACAGTATTTAATATGGACATATTCAGGGATAGATATAGATCGATATCAATAGCTAATCAAGATGTATCTGGATTCGATTAAAGATAGGAATATCTTAGAAAAGCATCGGTTAAAGGCAACTTGGTATTACGCAATTGAGCATATGATTATTATGATGCAATGCAAGAGAGATCGAAGATAGTGATATCCAGTAATGCCAAAGAAAGCCATTTACTCAAGATATCTCGAAAGAGCAAATTCTTCTTGAACTACAATATCGATTCTTATCCCAATGATACAATCTATTTTATTACTATCGTCGATTTTGAATTCTAGAGACTTAAATTCTTTTATATTTTACGATATATTTATTCGATATTGTTGACTGATGCTCAAGAAAGTGGCCATGCAGATATCAACGGAGTGTGCATTTGAGCGAACTTCCCATCCGTCGCATCTCCTTCACCACCCCCGCGCCCGAGCGCGCCCGCCTGGGGAGCGGAGCTGCAGCAGCTCTACGCCGAGGGCAAACACGCCGAGATCCTGGCCCAGGTGGATGCCTGCCTGCCCAAAGACGAGGCTGGCAACTTCATCGCAAGCCAGGAAAAATCGGATGTGGTGCACGATCTCCTGGCCTTCCTGGCGGAGAGGATGCTGGAGATGAACAAGCAGAAGCAGCAGGAGATCAAGGGCTTTCTGGGCTGGCTGGAGAGCTACCTGGGGGCCAAAGTGGAGGACCTCACGCCCAAGACAAAGCTGCAGGGCTACTACGAGCACGATTATGAGAGCTTTTTGGCGGTGCTCAAGAAGAACCGAAAGAAGCTGGCTATCGATCCAGCCCGCCGGGAGCCAGGCGAAGCCCTAAGAGCCGAGTTCGAGGGATCGGTGAGCAAACTGGGGCCGCTGCGGGAGAGGATCAAACGGACGGATGAGCTGATCGATGCGATAGTCTACAGGCTGTACGGGCTGACGGAAGAGGAGATCAGGATTGTGGAAGGAAGCAATTGAATCAATTAGCCAGAATATCGGTTATCACTTTCAGAACTTCATCGATTTTATCTGATTTAATGCGGCCCGTTTTATATAGGATTATCTTGCAGTCAGCAGTAAATATCCGATTTGGCCTAATATTGCTTATTTTCCGAAGATACCCTTCTTCGAAGTCTGATTCATTTATGGGAACCGCATATCTATCCCTGAATTGCTGACTTGTTATTTTGGCAGAGAATTACGTCCACTCCGTCTAGTTCTGCCAGCACGAGTGCAGGACGTCTTTTTGCCTCAGTCAAATCTGAGAATGGAAAAGGGACGACAACCACATCTCCTTTCACAAATTTTTCCAAGCCTCATCCTCCTCTGGGCTTAGCCAATCCTTTGCGAGCACGGATTCACTTAATATCACTGTCTCCATTCTTTTCTTTGATGCTTTTCCCTTCAAAAAATAAATGAAATCGAGTATTTCTTCCAAATAAGGCTCAGGGAAAACCTCAATCTCCTTTTGAATTAAATCCTTCGTCTCCATGCAATAATACTATCTAACGAAGAAAGGTAAAATACTTTTTGTAACTGGAATATTCCATCTAAGTTCTGCTGCCATCCTGCGCGAAAGCAGCGCTCGCCCCGGCCCTGCAAGCAGCTCTACGCCGATGGCAAGCCAGCCGAGATCCTGGCTGCCGTGGATGTCTGCCTGCCCAAAGACGAGGCTGGCAACTTCATCGCCGAGCGGGAAAAATCTGATGTGGTGCACGATCTACTGACCTTCCTGGCGGAGAGGATGCTGGAGACGAACAAACAAAAGCAGCAGGAGATCAAGGGCTTTCTGGGCTGGCTGGAGAGCTACCTGGGGGCCAAAGTGGAGGATCTCACGCCCAAGACAAAGCTGCAGGGCTACGACGAACACGATTACGAGGTACTGATGGCGGTGCTCAAGAAGAACAGCAAAAAGCTGGCAGTCGATCCCGTCCGCCGGGAGCCTGCGGTAAGCATTGCGGGCCGAGTTCGAGGGATCGCTGGGCAAACTGGGGCCGCTGCGGGAGAGGATCAGGCAGACGGACGAGCTGATCGATGCGATGGTGTACAGGATGTACTGGCTGACGGAGGAAGAGATCGAGATTGTGGAGAACGCAGACAATCGCTAGGCAAATTTTGCGCCTATTGATCTCCGGATCACTGGCCTGAAAGGCCCACTAGCTGAAACGACTGAAAGAGCCTGGCAATCAAGCAATATAAATACTAAAACAAGAAGTAAAGAGATAATATGGCGTGCTCAGACAACCTCAATGAAAAAAATGAGATGATGCCAGCGATTGGTGAGAATTTCATCGACGAAGACAGGGCAATTACAAGAGGCCTCATGAGACTCTCAGAAAGAAGCCTGGCACGCATTCTTGAAAACGAGCCTGACATTTACACACTGGAAGATCTTAAGGTTATATTTTAGGTGGAATGTCCAGCTATAATGTCCCAAAGGGAAGAACTATTCTTATTCACTTTCCGTTTACAGATCTTAGTTCTACAAAATTAAGGCCCGCTCTGGTTATTTATGAAGGTCATTTGGATGTAACCATAGCACCCATGACAACTCAACGTCCCCATCCTCCGCTGCCATCGGATTTGCTGATACGCAAAGGCACGCCTTCCTTTGAAGCCGCAGGATTAAAGGAGGAGTCATGGCTATTAATCGACAAAATATCAACTCTTGAGAAGACGTTTATTGTGGGCATACTCGGAGAAGCAGACGATAATCTCAAAAGGGAAGTTAACGAAAAAATTGTTCAGTGCTTGATGTTCGACGGTGTCTTAACCATTTAGTCCGCAAGTACAAATTCGTTCAATCCGACCCCGCCGACCTCGCCCGAACGCGCCCGCCTGGGGGCGGAGCTGAAGCAGCTCTACGCCGAGAGCAAATTCACGGAAATCCTGGCCCATGTGGAGGCCTGCCTGCCCAAAGACGGGGAAGGCAACTTCATCGCAAGCCAGGAAAAATCGGATGTGGTGCACGATCTCCTGGCTTTCCTGGCGGAGAGGATGCTGGAGATGAACAAGCAGAAGCAGCAGGAGATCAAGGGCTTCCTGGGCTGGCTGGAGAGCTACCTAAGGGCCAAAGTGGAGGACCTCACGCCCAAGACAAAGTTACAGGGCTAATACGAGCACGATTACGAGGTACTGATGGCGGTGCTCAAGAAGAACGGAAAGAAGCTGGCTATCGATCCGGCCAGACGGGAGCCGGGCGAGGCCCTCAAAGCCGAGTTCGAGGGCTCGCTTCGCAAGCTTCTGACACTGCAGGAGAGGATCAGGCAGACGGATGAGCTGATCGATGCGACGGTGTACAGGCTGTACGGGCTGACGGAAGAGGAGATCCTGATTGTAGGGGGAAGAGCGATCGCAAAATCACATTGTCAAGAGCAATAAGCGACATTTGTTCAATGAGCGAGCGGTCGTTGGGCAAGGCCCGCCAGAGAAATATTTGTTAAATTATAAAAATTGATGGGCACTTTCTGTCCTGGGCCTAAATTTACTCGCAATGGAGACCGATAAAAAGGAAAGGCCTCCCTCGAAGCACAAATCCAGAATACCGTAACAAACCCTGCCCAAGTCCCCGAAATCAGGACGGATGAGCTGAGGTGGTCTACAGGCCGAACTGACTAATGAAGGGGAGATCGAATAGAGGAAAGAAACTCAAACGGAATGCACAAAATGAATTACTAGCGCCTAATTCCTATCACGCCATCTTCGGATAAATTTAAATCTCATCAATAAGAACGAATACTACGATATGTTCTCCGAGTACATGGCTATGGCCCTGAAAAAAGCCCAGTATAAAATTATAGATGACGAATATCCATACTTTGCCGAAGTACCGGAACTTGACGGAGTATGGGCTACAGGAAAAACCATCGAAGATTGCAGAAATGAGCTTATCGAAGTAATCGAAGAGTGGATTGTAGCCAGGCTGAAAAGGGGAATTGTCTATTCCAACCATAAACGGCCAGACCATAGGAATTCCTCCCCGGGAGACGGTGGCAGTTGTCTAGATTGACTCCTGTTTCCCGACAGGAGTTGATTCGACGTTTGAGAAACTGGGATTCGAAGGGCCGGTTCCTGGAAGAAAGCACCAGCACATGACTAAGGGTGATCTCTTGCTCATGCTGCCCAATCCTCACCATGGCGAGAAGATCAGCGTCGATCTGCTTACAGAGATCTTAAGAAAGGCTAAGATCACTAGGGAAGAGTGGTTGAGTACAGCTTAAAGAATTACCGGTTTTCGATATTATTCCACATCTCCTTTTCCACCACCCACGCCCGAGCGCGCCCGCCTGGGGGCGGAGATGCAACAGCTCTACGCCGACGGCAAGTACGCCGAGATCGGGCCCCTGGTGGATGCCTGCCTGCCCAAAGACGAGGCTGGCAACTTCATCGCAAGCCAGGAGAAATCTGATGTGGTTCATGATCTCCTGGCCTTCTTAGCGGAGAGGATGCTGGAGATGAACAAGCAGAAGCAAACGGAGGTCAAGGGCTTCTTGGGCTGGCTGGAGAGCTACCTCCCAAAAGATAGTCCGATCCCTAAAAGATCTCAAAGATTTAGCATCACGATTGCGACTTAAGGTATTGATCTAGATGCTCAAGAAGAGGTTTTACTAGTAAGATTATAGCGGGGAGTAGATTTGAACTACTGGTCTACGGGTTATGAGCCCGTCGGGATATCCTGACTACCCTACCCCGCTGCGTTTGGGATATATACACTCACTTTATACTAGCTTATAAGCCTTGCGTACAGAATTCATTACAATTCGGAGCGAATGAGAAACCACCGATACTGCATTTCTTGACAGAAATTCCGCTCATCCATTACTGCGGCCTGCCGTGCCGCGGAATATATTTGCGGTCTACGCGGGCGCCTTTGACCGCGGTCGGCGGACCACAGCCACCCGAGTCCGACGATTTTCGGCATCTTTGCGGCATCTCTCGCGAATTCGGTTACTTAATGTATATGAAATCCAATTGGAATTCATGCTGCTGCTGGGCGCGGACGAAGCCGGCAAAGGGCCCGTGATCGGCTCCATGTTTGTCGCCGGCCTGGTTATCGAGGAGGAGAAGCTTTTCGACCTGGCTGGCTATGGAGTCAAGGACTCCAAGAAGCTCACCCCGGCGAAGAGGGAGCTGCTGGCCAAGAAGATCAACAGGATTGCCACTGATCAATACATCCTGGAAGTCAAGGCCGAGGTCATTGATGAGCTGCGCCTTGTTATGACTATGAACGACATCATGGTCCGGAGCTTCTCCCAGGTGGTAGAAAAGCTGCACGCCGATAAAGCGGTTCTTGATGCGGCAGACGTAGACGCCGAACGGTTTGCCAGATCCGTCCGGAGCTTGAGCAAGACCACCATGGATCTGATTGCAGAGCACAAAGCGGACGAGCGCCACCTGGTCGTCTCCGCCGCCTCAATCCTGGCCAAAGTTCGGCGGGATGCATCCATGCGTGAGCTGGAGTCGGTCATGCAGTGCAAGATCGGCAGCGGATACCCGCATGATCGGGATACGATCGCGTTTTTGAACAACTGGGTGAAGGAGAATCGTGACCTTCCGCCCTGTTCCAGGCATAGCTGGGCAACGGCGCAACGTATAAAAGCTAGTTTTATATAGGCCGCCTGAAATTAAGAGCCCCAAGAGAAGAAGGGATCTCATGGATATAGAAGATACTTTGCTCATGATTCCAGGGCCGGTCAAGGTCGCGCCTCGCGTGCTGCGCGCATTGTCCAAGCCCATGATCAGCCACAGAAGCGGAGAGTTCGGAGCAATTTACAGCGAATGCTGCGGCCTGCTCAAGCAGTTCTTCGAGACCCGTAACGATGTCGTGATAATGACGGGCAGCGGAACATTAGGCATGGATGCTGCGATTGCCAGCACCATCGGCCACGAGGACAAGATCGTAACCATTTCCAACGGCAAGTTTGGAGAGCGCTTCACCGAGATCGGCGAGAGATACGGTCAGGCAGTTCCCGTGAAGTTCGAATGGGGTACTCCCTTCGATCTGGACAAGGTTGAGGCCGCATTGGAGAAGGGCGCCAAGGCCGTGGCCATGGTCCACAATGAGACCTCCGTCGGCCTCACCAACCCTGCAAAGGAGGTAGGAAAGCTCGCCAAGAAACACGATGCCGTGTTCATTGTGGATGGCATATCCTCGATAGGCGGCAACGAGTTTCTCACCGATGAATGGAATATCGACATTGCCATCACCGGCTCCCAGAAGGCGCTGGCCGTGCCGCCTGGCCTGGCCGTCGTCTCCGTATCGCCAAAGGCGGAAGAGCGATTCTTGCCGAAGAGCAGCAGCTATTATGCCGATATGAAGGCCCACATAAAGAGCGTCCGGAAGAGTCCGCCTCAAACTCCCTTCACTCCTGCCGTGCCGCTGTTCTTCGCCATGCAGGAGGCTCTGCACATGGCAGCCGAGGAGGGCTTTGCCGCCCGCAGGGCCAGAACTGCAAAGCAGGCGGAGTCCGTTCGCTCTGCAGCAAAAGCGCTTGGCATCGAGCTCTTTCCCACGGTGGACGCGAATTCCTATTACTCCAACACCGTAACCGCTATGAAGATGCCCGGCGGGGTCACTGACGACAAGCTGCGCGGCGGCATGAAGAAGCAGGGCGTAATTGTCTCCGGAGGTCAGGAGCAGCTCAAGGGCAAGATCTTCAGGATCGGCACCATGGGCGTCTGCTCCAATGGCGACATATTGAGAACCATTCAGACCCTGGAGCTGGTTCTGGCCAAGGAAGGCAGGCTCCCCGCGCGGGGCGCAGGAGTGGAGGCCGCGAGCAAGGTGCTGGGATAGATAATGCATTTCAAATAAGGCATAACTGCTTTTTTTGTTCTCTTTTTGGAGATATCGAGGATGGCTTGGCCAGTTCATGATTCAAAATTGTCTCTTATTTTCTATTACCTAAACACCATATCGAAATATGTGTGATGCATTCAAAAGGCATGTCTCGGTAGAGGCTTTCTTTTTGATATATATTTTAAAAGTTAGTACGAATTATTTGAATATTAATCTCTTATAAGAATTTTTGGCAAAACATTTAAAATGTAAGCCGTTACTATTAGCCTTGAAAATGCGATCCAAATGCTGAAAATATAGTTAGACCATGCATATGTTGGAGAGAAATTATAAAAAGTAATTGCTGAGGATTAAGGGCATGACATCGATCACCAGATCAACGGGACTTATATTTATTTTATACGTTGTATTAGGCCTTATCATTCCATGTCAGGCGAGTGATATTAATATTGTTGGGACCGTCACCCCCTCCTCAGGAAAAGAGGATACGAATTTCACATATTCAGCCATAATAACGTTTCCCAAGAGCAATCCCAATATCAATAGTGCATTGAATATCGAACTTATTCTATCTGATAATAGAGTGAACAAGAGCTTCTCCCAATCTGGAAAATTCTATGGCAACGGCCTTTCCCCCGAGGAGCTGATCCGGGGGAGTAGTGATCCTTATACCTTTGGCCCTTACAACCTGGGCCGGGAAGGGCTCAAGAATATCGATCAACTCTCTTATGAATTCGTGCTGACCACGGGCTCGGGAAAAGAACTTGCCAGGAATAAGTACCCTGGACCGAAGATTGTAATTCCGCCAGAATTTCAATCAATCCAGTACAGTAAAACCCCAGTCTATTACTTCCAGGAGTTTCCCGTCACTCTCGCCTTCAATGACAAGCCTAGTGTGATTCCATCGCTCCAGCTCTCCTTCAGAGGGCCCCTCAATAGCTTGGAAGAGACGTCATGGACGGAAGATCTGTCCGCGACGTCTGCCGGCACCACACAAACCTTTTCCAAGTCCATTGACTTCACCAAATTCCGTAATGGCGGGAACTTCAGCTTCAACTTTACCTATGATGATTCCCGGGCGAACGAAGGATATGCGCCTATAACCGGAGGTCCCTACTATTTCACCATACTCCCCTATTCACCTAAGATCGTTGAGCCAATAGGCCTGGCAAAGCAGATCGAATACAACAATTTTAGCCTGAGAGTCTCAGTCGAAGATAAAGGGATGGTTCTGATGGGAGAACCCGTAGGCAGCAGTGCGTCTCTTATCATTGATCATCCAACTGATGGCGAAATGATTTTTAATAATTCAATGCCTACGCAGCAGGGCAAATACCTCGTCTTTGAATGGGATAAAAACTCGGTCCTCTTTAAGAAGAGCGATGTGCTGCTAAGCAAAGAAAAACCATTCCAGGCCCATTTGACTTACTGGAACGATAATTGGAAATATGGTGCTAGTAGCTCCAACTACAGCTTCGTCCTGGAGAATATCACCCCTCTGCTGACGGAGACTCATGAGCCTGTTCTCTTCACGACCGGCAACGAAACCGCACTGCAAAAGATCAGGGCATATGTCACTTATGCCAAAGGCATGGGTGATCTGAAGATTGCCGCCACCGGTCCGGAAGGAAGATATGAAAATATCTTAAAAGGAAGCCCAGCAGGCGTGAATAAGTATGAGTACGACTGGAGCCTGCCATTTAACAAGAGTCAGGCAGGCAACTATACCTTATCCTTCACTTACATCCATGACTCCTTAGAGAACGGGTCGTATGAGTTTGAGCCGAAGCCCGGGTACTCATTCCAGGTCGTTCCCATCTTCATCGAATTCAAGAACGGAAATGTAAGCCAGTCTCGCGGCAGGTGGAACAATTCTTATTCCTATACAGTAGAAGTCAACTCCAGCGTTGAAGCCGACGCAATACTGCAGATCTTCAATCCTTGCAGCAGCGAATGGGCGGATGCGGGAGGTGTTCAGAAGATCAAAACCGGAAGCATCCAATATCACCTGGACGATTCAGCCCTTTGCCTATGACTGTGGTGAGCTCAATTCCGGGAAGTACCGGTTCAGGGCTAACTTCGAGGGAAGGGATTTTTCCTCAACCAGAGCCTATGAGGGTCCTGAGATAATCGATTATGCTGTGCAGCTCTCAAGCCTGACAAAACCGCTTGTTCCTGATGTAACAGGAACGGTGAGTCCGAAAAGAGGGGTTTTACAGGGATGGCAAGAGAGTGATACGCTATACACATTTACCTACTCGGCTCAACTAAAGAATTTGAGTCCAGGGGATGCGCCATGGGTAGAGCTTCTAGTTAAGGCACCAGGTAGTTCCTGGAAGACCGCAGGCGAAAAGCAGCAATATGATCCGGCAGAAAGTAATATAAGCTGGACTGTGAAGCCCTTCTTTGATAGAGAGTTCCTGGGAGCAGCGGAATTCAAGTTCTTGATTGATGGAGTGGAAAGCAAAGTGTTTAGGGGACCTGAGATCGTTGTGATATATAATGGCCTGAATTACGAGAAATCGAGCAAGTCAGACACCTTTAATTACTTCGGAAAGGTAAACGCTTCTATCAACCTATCGATTGATCTATTGAGTTCTAATGACAATGTGCAATGGAAGAATATCGGCAAACCCCAGAAGTATACGGCAGGAAGCGGCGAGGTGCTGCGAAGGTGGAACGACCTGCCAGCTATTCGATACTATGAGTTCGATTTCAGGACCGATACAGGTGGAGTGATCAGCTGATGGGACAAAAGGCGATTTGCCTGCTCATCATTGCAGCTTTGCTGCTTTCTATTGTTCCTGCTGTCGCCCCGGCAGGGCCGCAGCCGGCAAGCACGTCTTCTTCAGGATCCTCAGGAGGGGGAGGTGGCGGCAGCGGATCTCGCCTCAGCCTGGAAAGCTTCACCAACTACCTGGTCAGCTGGCAAAAGGAGAATCCTGCAAAGTATAAATATATGATACAGCTCCTGAGCAAAGGAAACGTTCAAGCATATAAGGACCCCTCGCTTGGGTTACTATTTTCTAAGAATAAATCAGTCAATAGGAACGAAGAATTGGATATAAAATTTGAAGTCCAAAACCCCAATCCAATTGACCTCAGGATACCTCTTTTTGTTGATCTGGAAGTAATGGAACCAGGGGGCGGGGGTTTCAAGAAGGTAAATCAGAATTCAATGGTCATTCAACCCTTCGCCTATACGGAACAAGGAAAGATCAATTTCTTCCAGTCGAGCTGGCCGGAGGTAACCACTCTCGATCAGATGCATAAGATGGGATTGCTGAAAGAGAGGACGGGAGAGATAAAATTTAGAGCAGTCTATGATGACGGAAGCCGAAAAAAATATTCTACTGATTGGATATTTAATCCGCCTTATTATGGGGTGCTTGTGCTAAATTTGACAAACCGCCCGCCAGAGATGAGGAACATCTCCCTGATAGCATCAAATAAGACCAGGTACAACGACCCCATCGAGTACAGGGCAACCATCGATGATGCAGATGGGGACATGATAAATGTGACTCTCCATATCCTTGATGCAAAGGGCGAGGAACTGAATGAATGAAACCCAGATAACGTTGCCGGGAATTGTCAGCTTTAAAGCCGGAGAATATGGATTCTTCAGCGAAACCGATGCGGGTAAGAACTTTACATATTACTATAGCTTTGATGATGGGATAAACAGTAACCAATACCAAGATTCTGCCGGGACCGAACATCCGCCGAGGACCAAAGCTTTATGTCGATAAGCTCAACGTCACCCCAGAAAGCAGCAATTGCTACTGGTGGCAGTGGTATACCTTTAACATCAGGGCAAAGAACCAGAATCCAGAGAGCTTTGATGTAATCTTTACCCTGTTCAGTAAGACTGAGAATAGCGATTGGAGGACGATAGAAAGCAAGACCGTGAAAGTAGGCCCCGAGCCTCAGATGATTTACTTCAATAAAACCGAGCCTTTTGTAGTTGCTGATGCTAATGCGACTTTCTCCTATCGCATAGAGCTCTCTGAATACGATCAGAACGGCAAAGACACCCAGGAAGCTGTTGGACCAAAGATCAATGCTAAGGTCGTACCTTATGCTATTTACGATCCGGCTATTGTTGCCAATTTGGCCATACTGATATTTGCGATCTTGGCAGGGAGCCTGCTTCTGGAAAGGAAGCTCAAGAGAGGGACCGAGTCTCAGGAGAGCTCTTCAGGCAAGGCAGGCGGAAATAATGGTCGAGACGGGAACAATACCGGTAAAGGCAAAGCGGGCAATATTTCAGCGATGTTTAAGAAGAGGGATTAGAAATGGACCGATTCCTTCTGTTTGCCTTTGTACTGGCAGCAATTCCCATAATATCCTCAAGTGGACATGAGGACCTTGCTCGAAGTGCTATTCTGCTGGCATTTATTCTTGTGGGGGCAGTGGCATTGCATATCTATAACCAGAAGCGGGTTCATAATAAGATAGAGTCTTTAGAGCACTGCCACGTAGCCAAAGAGAGCTTTTACAAAGAGATCACCATTGCTCAGGGCTCTAACTTCTGCGCCCTGGCTTTTGCGGCATGGCTGATGCTTTTCGTAGCTATAGCCTATCTCTATTTCCTGGTTCCAATTATTTTGCCATTCAGCTATATGCAGATTCCAGACCTGGCATCCAATCCTTTTGGATTCTCCATATTTGGATTGACGATCGCGATAGTTGCGGCACTTGTGATACTTGCACTGGATAAACTGCCCGAGAGCCATAGAGAGCTCAAGCTATCAGAGCTTTACAGCTTCTACACTATCTCAAAGAGGGCGAAGAAACTGATTGCTCTGACGATTCCCGCCCTCTCGATCTCGATAGTTTGTTCGGCTTATATCGGGACCATTTATCCGGCGCATAGTCCAATCGCCGAGAGTCTGGCCTTGATCTTGCTGGCCCTCTCTGCGGGAACGCTGGTAGCCCCCATCTACAAAGACGCAGTGGAGGGATTGAGATGAAATTATGCGTGGTTGGCATCGGAGGAGCCGGCGGTAAGGTAACTATGGAGTTTTTGGGAAATGAAGATCTTGATTCCAGGTTAGCCGCCAGCATAACCAAAGCAGAATACATAACGCCCGGCATGATAAAGGGAATCTGGCTTGAGGCGGATAAGAATGATGCCAAAAACCTGCAGCATTTCTTTGGAGACTTCAATGAAGGAGCATATCCTGGATTCTTCATCCCACACGACGTCATTGAAGACGGGTCCGATCTTCATGTTTGCGTGAGAGAGAGATACGGCTATGATGTGAAAAAGCAAGGTTTCGTAAGGGATGCGCAATATTTGAAAGCCATCTATGAGATCTTCGATACAGATAGCGAGATACAGGATTTAGCGTCAAAAAAATTCTCTTTGAATGGAGCCCGCGATCTGACAGAAAATCTAGAAGGACCTGAACAATCCGGTCAGAAGACAGAAAAAACAAAAAAAACAGAAAAAACTGAACCGAATGGCCATAGCAGTTTTGTAAAACAGGCTCCCAATCCCATCTTCGATTGTGCCTGGAATGCGATCAGACCCTACACCACATTGGGTGGCGGCGACTGTGACGGCATTCTCTTCATAGTCTCCTTCGGAGGAGGAACTGGGACCGGTTTCATAAATCCCATCATCAACAACATCAGAGGCGAAGGCAAGTCCGACTATCCGGTGTTCGTCCTGGGAATTCTGACTGAGACCGGAAGCTTTGCCGATCGGGCTCAAAATTCCAAGGAAGGACGGAGGAATCTGGCGGCAATAAGCGCTATCTATGATCTGCTCACCAAGAGCAATGGAGCCAATGGGGTAATCCTAGTCGATAATCAGATCTTATTGGAGCTCTTTGAGAATGATTACACAGCGGCAAACAAGTTCATCTACAAAATGATGCGACCCATGATCCTGGGCCGCAACTATCCTGGAGAGACTCCGCCCAGCCAGGCGATTGCTCATAACTTCACCCAGGGTCTTCTCAGGCCGCCTATATTCGTACCTCTCTATGCAACCCTGCCTCGCTGCAAGAACCCTGAGGAGGAACTGATCAGAAAAGCGCTGGCAAAAGGCAAGCTCTTTGGCTGCACGCCTGAGGACGCGGACTTTGCAGTGGTCTTCTGCAGAGGGTTTATCGGACTCCGTTAAGATCAGGCAAGCTCTATCTGCCCAGATTGGAATAGATGAGAATAAAATATGGGTGCTGCGGAAGATGGGCGAAGTGGAAGATGAGATACTGATCATGCTTCGAAATCCTTATGGGGGAGATGCTCAGGCTTACACAAGGGCATGGGACCCTGGAGAACAGGTTCTGTGAGGTTATCTCTATGGCTCTGCAGTATATGGACGAAAATGTAGAGGATCTGTTTTATGAAGGCAAGGATAGCCGAAAAAACCCCGATAACGGGAAAGAGGAATCTGTAAAGCTTACTGAAAGAGCAAGGCAAGCTCTGGATAGGTTCTATTTTGGGAAAAACGGATTACACGGGACAATTTGGGCAAAACGGAAGGCTTTGTCAACGAACTGAAGGAAGCCGAAAAAAGATTACAGGATGGAGAGAAGCCCTTCTTCCTTTACCCTATGAGGATATACCAAAAAGAGGACAAAGAGCCTGGAGATAAAGAAAAGTTTGGCAGCATTCGGGGCAAAGATGAAATCTCCATGATAATTGACAGGCGGGTTAGAGAGATACTGGCGGAGCAGGGATTGATACCAAAAACGTGCTAAAAAGTCCGTTCGCACTGCAGCGAAAGCACTTGGAATAGAGCTCTTTCCCCCGGTGGATGCGAGCTACACCAACGTTGCAATCGTTATGGATGCTTAATCTTGCATCAAATCTTTTCTGTTACAAACTTATGTTGATGCTATTATTCATGTTCTAGTACAATCGAACGGGCATATAACCTAAACTCCGCCCTTTTTAATAACCATACTCGCCTCGACAGGAATACTAATCTCCATCTTTTCGAAGATCGTCCTCTGTTTTTTTGTGATCTCCGTCAGTCTCCATTTTCCGCCAACTTTGACCGCCCGGAGCTTTGCCAGTTCCATAAGAATCTCTTCGATGGAACTCTTGTCAAGTAGCTTCGCGTCTCTGGCCCATCGAAGCAGCACAGCTCTCAGAACTAACGATATAAAGAAGATAAACAGCAAGCCCTTAAGCGTCTCAACCTTCTGAACCCTCAAAGGCATAACCTCAAGCTCATTCTTCAGGTCATCGAACTTCTTTTCGACCTCATCCCTTTCTCGATAGAGCGAAAGCACTTCCGTCCAACTTCGTTTTGAGGCCGAAATGAGAATAGTCTTTCCAAATCGATTTACGGCCTGCGATATGGCATTGACCCGCCTCCGGAGATGGATCGTTTTGCCATCCACTGTGCATTCAAAATATCTTTCAGAGTAGCCTGCGGTTCTCTTGAATTTGTCGATGGGATTCTTGAACTCTTTTCCATCAAGAGCGCACTCGATATCGATCAGCCGGTTGTAGAATGAGTTAGTCTCTAAGCCTTCGCGCTTCTTATTAAACAGGACATACCCGTAGGCATTGACGTTTCCAATCTGGACCTCACTTTCCAGAACATAGAAAATATCCCCGCCAAACCTCTTTGCGTTGGCCGGGTTCTCGATATCCTTGTTTGTCTCGCTGATCAATCCCTTGCCGATATTGACGCTAAACGGAAGCGGAAGGATGAAATCAATTCCTTCTCTGCTCATCTCAGATATGTTGCTCTCGCTATAGAATCCTCGATCCAAAATGAAGAGGCTCTTTGTAATGCCAAACGCTTTGATCTCGGCCACGAGGTTCTTCAAAGTCACAACATCGTTGATGCTTCCCGGAAACAGCTTGAAGTAAAGAGGAATGTGTCTGTGCAACGATAGAACCAGACCGAGGTTGACTTGAGGCAGATCCAGACCATCGCGATTGTATCCGTACTCCAGCCAATCGATGTTTCTGGAAGCGGATGATAGAGATGTGATATCGAATATCAGAGTCTCATCCTCGCCGGCAATCAAGGAGTTGTAGAATGATGTCATAGCGGCATCTTTGCAGGATAAACGCTCCAGGAAATCTGAAAGCCACTGGGAGCTGAATGATTCTTTTAGAGAGTACATCTCTGGCAGGAATGAGTCATCCAAAACCTGATGCAGATTCTTGAGGGATGTTTGATTCAATAGCTTGCTCATAGCGATGGCAAGAATTGAATCGCCATCCTTGCCAAAGGCTTCGGAAAGCTTCTTTCGGAGTTTGATCTCATCGCCCACAGAATCCAGAAGATAAGCAGGGCCGAATGATTTCGTCGTCTTCACATCTCGTTCTGCCGTCTTCGGAATGACCTGGCCGGTCGCTTCATCCCAAACGCCAAGATAACGGCGCTTCTGTCTGGATTGCTTCTTCTCAGGGTCCCAATAATTTTCGGCTTCGTAAGCGTAAGTCCGGCCATGGATCTTTTGCTTGACGAGGTAAGTCATAGCTAAGAGTAATAACCATAATAGTATATAAACCCTTCGGTAAGCTCGAGGGCTGAAGAAGTCAATGAGAAAAATGGTTACTATCCAAGCCGGAGTTTAGGTTATAAAGCGAGAGAACTGAATCCATTGTCTCTCTTATTGCAATATTCTGATGCCAGTAGCGGTATGCCAGGGCTCTTTGATTTTAACAATCTAATTATTCCCTACTTGATAATGTGGTTTTTATATAAAGTATATATCATATATTGAATAATCAATATTAGTGAGATTCCGATTGGCAAACTCCACATTAACGGGAATATATTACTGACTATTACTGCAAAGATAATATATAACATGCATATCGTTAAGAATCCTTTTAGCAACCAATCTTGATGATATAGAATTTTATCATAGTCCGTTTTTGTAAAATCTTTAATACAAATTTGTTTTATAATTTCAAGTTCTTTATTGGAAATATGGAATTCAGTTAAAGATAATATTATCAACAGCATTGAAATTAGGAGAGAAATAAAAATTCCGTTATCCTGTAAGGTTTTTTCAAACCCCGATGAAAAAACCTCTATATCCAACTTCTCTTGAGATACCATAGCTTCAGATATATTCATCATCGGAAGTGGATGTGTTCCAGCATGATTATATCTTATTTTTATTGGATAAATAATGGACTGCAGCGGTTTGAATTTGAGTGTTATATTGTCGCCTTTTTTATATAAAGTTCCATTATTATATAAATATCAAACTCATTGGAGTTATCAAAAGAACCCGTGAAATTAACTGATTCTTTGGACCATCCTATTTTTTGCAAAATATTATAAGTTACTGAGATCGGCTCTCCAGTGATCGCATAGGATTTATCCGTTTCCGTATTGATATTAATTTCGGGAGGTCTCGCTTCGATAAGATCTTTCTTTTCCAAATCTGGCCAATTTGAATCGTTTAGTCTAAAGCGGGTAAGTACTTCAAACATGCCTGTTTTATCGGATCTTATTTTATATGCATAACTGACGTCTTCGAAAGGCAATAATTTTGATATTTTGATATAAATAGATTTATTATATATTGCATATTCATTTTTCATATTTTCTAATATATAATTTATGTTATTGTTTGAAGGTACTGTACTTGATTTTTTGATATATCTGGTTTGAATTTTAAAAGGATCTGATATAGAAATATTTAAAGTGGAGTAATCAGTCTCAAGATCCGGGTCTATTCTCTCTTTTACCATGACATCATAAAATGAACGAGCACAACCTTGTATCTCTACTTCAATACGGTAGCTTTTGCCATTTACATAAAAATCCTTGAAATTTGGATTAACATCTCTTTTAATGATCGGATAGCCTTCTTGAGAAACAAAATTCCCCCCACCGGAGCTGGAACCACCACTACTCGAATACTGCGATTCGGGAGTCGCCGTATTTATGGGGCCGTTATCAAATGTTGCTGCCGGATGTTCCAGAATCCTCTGCCAACGCGGATGATATAATACTAATACTAAATAGAAATAAAATTATAATAAAGTTAACCGCATTCACATCCATTCACCACTTTTAAAGTTTCATACATCGGATGATTTATACACTCAAAGGATTTTAACTCTAAAAAACATTATATTCGTAAGTCTCCAATTTATTCCATATTTCGCCGTCTTTATAACAAAGTGTGAATTTAGTGGACGTAGGCTCGAACGAGCAGATAAAATGTAATTACACCTGCCATTTGGTTCGCACGTACGTCTTATTTTTGAAGCCGTAACAACAATTTGAGGTCCATTTCCCTCAATTAAGGTCACATTTTTGTATATTATATTATACCTAATATATCCTAAATAGTTATCTAATAACGGGAATCCATTTATATCAAATACGCAATAACTCTTGTTGCAATGAATAGTATAATTTGCTGGTGATCGCCTCATTCCTGTATCATCCGAAAAATCCAATCGAATCAAGTCAATATCACTTTCATCTAATCCATCAAAATTTACAACGTATCTATATGATTGATTTAGCTTGCCCATCTCAGGTTTGATGGATATTTTAGTCACATTTATCCTATGTTCTCTAATGATTTTTGAACCATCCAACAATACATTATCGATCCAACACGAAGAGTTCCATAGATTTGGATTCATTCTTTTCCAATTATCTTTCAAATCAAAGCGCCATGTCAAATTGTGCGTTTCATTATCGTCCATTTGGAAGTTATCGGTTTTAATCCATTCACTATTTTTATCATTTTCTATGCTTTTAGCGTTATTATCAATGAGAAAATTAAGATCAAATATAGCTGGATTGCTTCCATGCTTATTCCAGTCAAATCGAACCTTTTGAGCTGGTTTTGTCGAATCTTTTTCCACGAAGATAGATATGCTTTGACCGGGATTAATTTTTATAGCAGAATTATGCGTGCTCGCATCTGTTTCCTCTGTTGCAATTATTCCCCATTTACTCGTATCTTCATCGCCATCAAAACAATAATTAATGGATTTGCCAGATTGGTGCATCAGAAATAAACAAATGATTGTAAAGATATATAAATAAAATATTCTTTTTTTCCCGTCAGTTATGGACATTTCTATTCACCATTACAAGCTTTCCGTGGCTTGCTATCACCATGTCCTATAAAAGACTTTTTAATTTTTTTTAATATTTTTCTAAATTATAATTAAATTGGTGGTAAGTAATCACGTTTTTTTTAACGGGAAAAAGTGTTAAGTCTCATGCCCACATATGAGCATAAATCGAGTTGCCCCCATAAGACTACAGCCTTGCTTACCCGCAAGGCTATTTGTAGCCTTATCTTGTCTTAAACCGCTTGCAAACTATCAGTTCGCGGGTGAAAGTTACCGAAATTCTCGCTAGAATCGTATGTTGGGGTTTTCATCTCAACATCAAGTGCCCGCTGCATTGAGATCATCTATCAAAAACTGTCTATGATTGTATGGTTGATATGAAGATGCCTGAGTGCGTCAAGCTGACAGGCTGCGCGACGGCTTGAAAGCAGGGTGTAATTTTGTATCTCCGGGAGCAGCTCAATGGCAAGATCTTAGGAGTCGGTACTATGGGCGTCTGCTCCAATGACGATATATCGCGAACCATCTGACACGGGAGCTGGTTCTGGCCAAGGAAGGCCAGCCACGCGCGCGGGGCGCAGGAGTGGAGGCCGCGAGCAAGGTGCTGGGATAGATTAAGACTTTAAATCTAAGTAAATTCAAGAAAATTAGGTAGCGTGACATATTTGCTGTAAATTCGCAGTGGCCCTGTATCCTGATTCAACTCACTCCTCCAAGGATAAATACCTTTTACCAGTTATCCAATCCTCATTGATATCCATCATGATGCAAACCGCCACTCTCAGGAGCGATTGATCATTTGAGTACGCCCCTGATACGCGACTTCTTCGTTTCAGCTCCTTGTTGATTCTCTCCAGGCCGTTGGTAGTTCGTATCCTTCTCCAGTGCTGTCGGGGAAATGATTTGTAGTTCCAAAGGTCGAATCGGAATCTATCAACTGTGTCTGCCGATTTTTTGTATCCTTTCTCTTCAAGAATAACGGCCAGTTCCTGCATCTTGCTCTCATCTTCGAGAGCATCTTTCAGCATGTACGCAACCTCCTTTTTATCTTTCTTCGGTATGTTCTTGAGCACGGCACGCATGAAATGAACATTACACATCTGCCAAGATGCTCCAAGAAATGCCTTTTCAATAGCCGCTTGTATCCCTTTATGGCCATCAGATATCACTAATTTGACGCTTTTCAGTCCTCTGGCTTTTAAACCGTCAAAGCAATCTTTCCCAACATGATTCATCTTCGCTGTCCGCAACCGTAGCACTCAGGATCTCACGATAACCATCATCGCGGATAGCAGTAACAACAAGCAGTGCCTTGTTTATATACCGGCCATCAGTTCTGACCTTGAAGTAGCTTGCATCCACGAACAGATACGGGAGTGATCCTTCAATTGGTCTGTTCAGGAACTCTTTGACCAATTTATCCAACTTTTTCGCGATTCTTGAGACTTCAGAGGCAGAAATGTTTTCCAATCCGAATTTTGAGAATACTTTCTCGACTTTTCTTGTTGATACTCCTTCGAGATACGATTCGGCAACAGCAACTCTTACAGATTCTTCCACCCGAGAATATCTCTCGAATACTTTGGTTTTGAATGGGAACTCCCGGATTTGGGGTTTATCAAGCTCTATTTCACCGTGAATGGTCTTAAGTGATCGCGGTCTTGTTCCATTTCGATGCGCTTTTCTCTTGCCGGTACGTTCGTAAGGTCGAGCCTGGATTTGTTTTTCAGCCTCAACCTGCATTACCTCATTTAGATAACCGGCAGTTAACTTCCTCATTCCCTCTTTTCGATCGATAAGATAATCTTCTGCTAAGTCGGATATATTCATGGCTCTGTGTCCTCCTAGTTTCGACGACTTGTGGGATACAGGGCTAAATTATTATATCTCGTGAAGA
>CAWCSK010000039.1:0-51738 GCA_963798205.1 uncultured Methanosarcinales archaeon | reverse complement strand
CCTAAGAGAAGTGCTTGAATGAAGATTGATCTAAAGGAAATCGTGTTCTCTTCGCCATTTTCAGCGACCAACCTCTGATTACGATAACTTTCCCTCAGTAATGGCGTGTCTAGCCGTTCAGATATGCACTCCATCTGGTGCCCTCTCAAAGTAGAGGAGTTCATGAATAATGAGGGCTGGAGGTCATGAATATTAGCTTCCTTCGCGGCCATGTTTCGCAGCTCACCCCAAGCATTAGCTAATGCACATAAGCCTGGCGAAGAAGAGACAAGAAAAAGGCTGGTGGCAATTTTGGAAATGATCCAGGATTGAAAAGTAGAATCGCCTACTGAACGAGCAGTCCTACTTTGTCTTCGATTGAGCTACTGATTTATTAATTGCTTCTATAGTCTGATCCACATTAACAATTGGATTTACATCGAATTCAACATATGGGAGCCATTTCATCAGAGTGGTAAATACATCAGTTTCGGTTCCTTCTATGAGACCATATCCACTAGACCCATTACAATACTGTCCAAAATCAGTCAACTTACCCGATTTCAGATCTGCCTTAACCTGTTCATATGTGACAAGTATAGCTTTGCCAGCTTAACGGGATCCTCTGGTATCTTTGAGGATTGTTTCCATTCAATGTGGAATTTTGTCATACTTCAATCTCCTAAGGGAATTTTGCGGAGATATCCCTTCGATTAAACTATTCCTAATTATACCTAAAAGTATTTGGAATTGTTGTACTTAGTTATAAGGAAATGACTAGCTCTTCTTGTAAACAACGACGGAAAGATGGAGCTGAGCTGACTCCGGGAGATGCACTAGGATGAGGCACATCATCGAGAACACACTTTGCAACGACCTGAACAGAACCCGGCCCTTGCATCTTCAATGGTGACTTGAGTGGCAATATGCACTCGCATTGACGAAGAATAAGCTTGCTGAAAGAGATGAGAAATATGAAAAATCGATATGCGATTACCCGTAAAATAGCGCCGAGGGAGGGATTCGAACCCTCGATCCGCGGAGCGGAACAGGTTTAGCAAACCTGCGCCATACCAGGCTAGGCGACCTCGACCCGACCCCAGGGACTTGACCTTTGGATATTTAAACTCTGCGTTTGCCCCTTTGAAAAGGAAACTCAATAGCCCGCGTGCATCATCTCACGCACCCGAGCAGGTCCTTGCTGGTGACGATCCCCACCAGTGCACCTTCCTTCACCACGGGAAGCCTCCTGATGTTATGCTTTTGCATCAGTTCCGCAGCCTCGCGGGTGGAGGCATCCAGGTCGATGACAATGAGCGGCGCCGGGGTCATGATCTCTGAGACCGCCACCGATGCCGGGTCCAGCCCCCTGGCAAACACCTTCAGGAAGATCTGGCTGGTGGTAACGATGCCCAGGCACTCCTTGAGGAGCCCTTCTCCCGCCACCAGCACGCTGCCCTTCTTCTCGCCCGCCATTCGTCTTATGGCCTCCAGCACTGTGGCATCAGGAGTCACAGTGGCTATGGGATAGCTCATCAGATCTCGGACCTTCATGGTACCATCATTCCACAAGCTGACTATGAGAATAATACTCGCGATTTTTCAGCAGTTGTGTTTGTTATATCATTCTACCAAGATAAAGCAAACGCTACTGAAGGTGATTCAGATCTTTACGGCCACGGGGAGCCCTGCAGAAAAAGAGAAACGAAAAAGAAGAAGGGGCGCTTTCACGCCATCTTCCTCTCTTTCTCCTCTTTTTTTAGAGCTCTCCCCACTTCAGCTCCAGAGCCACGATGGGCTGTTCGAGGCCAAAGGCTCGCAAGACCAGTGGATGCAGCTCTCCAAAACAGCCTATTCTCCGGCCTTCGAGCACGAGATCTGCACCCCTTCCGGGCAGGAGAGCCCCATCCTGGGATGGAATGATCTCGGCCAAAATATCCAGCTCCCGGAGGACAGCATCGATCACCGATCTGATCTCCGAGAAACTGGCGCCGCTATGAATTGAGGCCGCTGCCAGATGCATCCTGGTCTTCTTGTCCACCACCACGTCTCCGACGGCAAATATCCTCTGGGGCAGAGGGTGATGCTGATTGAGGGCTAGGATCTCCAGGAGGCTGGAGAGCAAGGAGGTGCGCAGGATGGTATGCAGCTCGCTTATGGGATGAAGGACATGCGTCGCTCCTGCGACTGCCGCTCCGCGGTGCGCCTCATCCATTCGAAATGCACCTTTTCATTGGTCAGAGTGAAAGGCATGGTCTCCAGATAGCCCAGACCCGACATAACCTCGCGAATCTCAGCTTTGCGCACCTCGGCAGGATGGGCCCGGCCCACGGTCACCGTCCTGGGCAGATCGGCCTCAAGCTTCTCATAGCCAAAGGCCTTGGCCGCGTCCTCGAAGATGTCCCAGGAGTGCATTATATCCGCCCTGTAGGCCGGGGCCTGACACCTGCACGAGATCGCCGCCGAGGGCCTTGGCTCCGAAACGCATCCTCTGCAGGCATTCGGCCAGCTCTGTTCCCGTCAGGTTGAAGCCTATGAGCTTATTGGCTTCGTCTGCATGAACCTCCCAGAGGGATGGCTCCAGATTGGGGGACAGGAAATCGCCCTCACTTCTCTTCACCAGAACGCTCTCCACTCTTCCGCCCCGCTCCGCCAGGGATGTCACCACGATGTTCAGGGCCTTGTAGACCATGGGGTCGGTTCCTGTAACATCAATGAACAGATCACTTGTGTCTTCCGTGACGCTCGTCAAATCGCCGTTGATGATGGGCGGGAAGGAGAGCACCTGATCCTGCGAATCCACGATGAGGGGATAGCGCTCGCAGCCCTCCAGGATATGACCGTAATCTTTGCCTTTGGGGTGCTTATGCAGCATCTCCCGCATGGTCATCTCCTCGGTGAAGTCCAGGGGCACGAACTTACGTCGAGGGATCTTCTCCAAAGTAGCGGAAGGGAGGGGTGACGCGGGAGATGTCATGCACACCGATAGCAACCTTGCGCCTGTTTCTGCCCAGCCCCCAGTGCAGGTCCTCTTGCAGGCCCATGAGCGACTCAATGGCTTCGCTCGTGAACGCGAGGCCTCTCACTATGGCGCAGCCGATGAGGGGGCGCACCGATTTTACCGACTCCTCCACCTGCAGGACCACCGGCCCCTTTTCCACGGCATACTCGACGAGCCCCGTCTTGATGCCCAGGAACCCCTGCATGGCTCTCGCCACGCCCTCTGCGCTGTAGAGATCGGGCCGATCCGGGAAGAACTCCACATCCACGTGGTCCTTCTCAGCCCTCTTTCCTATGTCTGCACCCATCATGGCCAGCCTGCTCATGATCGTCTCGCGGGAGGCTCCAATCAGCCTCTCCATATCTTCGTAATAAAGTCTGACAACGGGCATGGTCAATTCCTCACAGCTTGATGGAAACGGGCGTCCTGCGCAGCCATTCGATATCCGACTGATAAAGCAGTCTCAGATCCTTGAGCCCCAGCTTCAGCATGGCGACCCGCGAGACTCCCAGGCCCCAGGCCAGCACGGGATGCTCGATGCCGAACGGCGCCGTGACCTCTTTTCGGAAGACCCCCGCTCCTCCGAGCTCCACCCATCCCAGGCCGTCTATGAAGACCTCCGGCTCAACAGAGGGCTCGGTGTAGGGGAAATAGCCCGGCCGGAATCGCACCTCCTCAAAGCCCATCTTGGCATAAAACTCCTTCAGGATGCCCAGCAGATGGCAGAAGGTCACGTTTTCGTCCATGACGATGCCTTCCAGCTGCTCGAACTCCGGGGTATGCGTGGTATCGATGGCCTCGCGCCTGTAGACGCGATCTATGCCGAAGGCCTTGACCGGGGGCTGGGGGTGGTCGGCGAGATACTTGATGGTCACGCCGGTGGTATGGGTGCGCAGAACCTCCTGGCGCGCCACCTCCGGCCTCCAGCATCCGCCCCAGCCGGTGGAGCCTACGCTTCCGCCGCATTCGTGCATCTCTTTGACTCTGGCAAAATCGGGAATCTCCGCCTGGCTATCCAAATAAAAGGTATCCTGCATCTCCCGGGCGGGATGGTCCTGCGGCTGGAAAAGCGCGTCGAAGTTCCAGAAGCTGGACTGGACGATCTGACCCTTGATCTCGACAAAGCCCATCTCCAGCATGATCTCTCGCATGTTATCGATCAGTCGCTGGTAGGGGTGCTTTTTGCCGGGGTAGATCTTGTCTGCGGCTAAGAGTGACATCGTAGGGTCGGACGCGATATTCAGAGTCTCCTTTGTATCCAAATACAGACCATCTCCTTTTCCACCCATTCACCGGTCTTTATCAGTATCAGATGTTAATTGGCCAATTACTCGCACTGACTACCACTCGCACAGCTCCTGCAGTGATATTCCCCTCCAAGTATGACTTTTTGCGACTCAATTGCCGATCTTCCCGTGTCTGTAATCTCATACTTCCAGGACTTTGCACTTGCTCGACGTTACGAGCCCTCTGCTCTTGAGGTCCGCCAGCCCTTTTTATCCAAGATCTGCGACTGCTCTTTGGTCCGGCCAGCAGAGCCTCCAGAATCTCTTCATCCTTTCCCTGAGGCGCAACTCCCGTCGGCTTGAGCACTCCCGCCTCGATTGTAGCCCAGCCCTTCTTGCGCAGCCAGCCCAAGCTGATCTTAACAGATGGGTCCTTCAAATCCGCCATTGGTTTGCCGGATGCCAATGATCGAAAGCAGATTTCTCTCCGGGAGGCCCTCCTGGGCATACTTTTTGCCCTCTTCCGTCAGTGCAAAGATCTCCTCTACTGATTTGATGCACCTGGACGTGCCCCTGCTCGCCCAAAACATCTGCTGAGGCTCGCACCGCCTCGACTTTCATATCCAATTTTTTAGCAATGCTCTGTGGATCAGAATCGCCTTCAGATATTGCTTTCAGAACCTTGAGATCGTTTTCTGATAACATACTATCATCCCGCAGCCGGGCAGATTCCGGGCAAACTGCTGGTTGCCCTTCCGCCCTACATCAAAAGAAAGAAAAGACCAAATGGCCAAAGATACCTGAAGCTAGCCTCCCCGGCTTCAGTAGCCTGATCTTATGATTTACAAATGAACATTTAGCGATATTGTCAGGCACGTTTTTTCGGTTAAATTTATTATTTATAAACCTGTCGAATAAACCGAAAACGAGCCGGAGAATAAATGAAAGAAAACAATAAAGAAAAAAAGGACGGGTCGCCGACCCGATCACTTCTTCCCGAAATCGCTCTCCAGCTCTTCCAGGGCACCCATAACTCCTGTCACTGCCATATCGAAGAAGGCTTTTCCTTTCTCGGGAGTTGCAGGCTCTGGATTGCCCATGACGCCGTTGCCCATGAGGTGGCGCACATTCTTCATAATCAAAAACCTGGGCCTTTTCGGAAAATGTTCGGCCGGCTTTCCCTTCACCAGATCTTTGCGAATCACCATCATCAGGCTGGTCTCCATCTCTCCTGCATGCCCGTCATGGGGTGTCTGGACCGCCGAGGCGTCAATGAAGTCGAATAAAGATACCAGGCTGACGCGAAAGTCCCGTTCTTCCACGGCCATCTGGCATGCTTCCTCCAGGGCTGCCATATGCTGCCCGCCTGCGTGCCCGGTCAGGATCATGACATTCGCAAAGCCGCTATCCGTGAACGATATAAGCAGATCTTTTACGAAGGCCCTCAGGGCATCGTGGCTCACCGTGATGGTGCCGGGAAAGCCTCGCGTGCTGCGACAGACTCCATAGTGCAAGGGCGGCGCCAGGAATACGTTCTTCTTGTCCGCAACAGCCCGCGCGACCTCCATGGCCTGAATGGTATCCGTGATCGTAGGAAGGTGAGGGCCGTGCTCCTCAGTCGCCCCCACCGGCAGGATCACAGTCCTGGTCTGCTTTGAGTCCTGCTTCTATCTCAGGCCAGCTCATCTCCTCCAGGAGCTTCATGGAGCCTGTCCCGCATTCGACGCCTGCTGGGACCCGGATACGTTGATGACCGCTCCCGAGAGGACATACTCCTCAGGCACCTTCAATTCGTATGTCTTGTTTTCAACAGACAATTGGTAGCCGCTCATGGGCTTGGTATCGAATTTCGTGCCGCTGGCAATCGGACCTTCCGTCGAGTAAGGAAGTACCAGGGTGAACTGGCCGCTGGCATCGCTGGTGTTGGACTGCTGGTACAGGAAAGCCCGGTTCTGATTGGTCATGATGGGCACTGCGGCTGTAACCTTAGTTCCTGCCGGTGCACTTCCCTTTATCACGACGCCTGGAACATTCTCGAAGATCTTGACGAACTTCTGGCCGTCGCTGGTTACAGGAGTCTCTGACTCATGCACCAGTCTGAAGTGCTGCAAAGCCTCTAGCGGGAATGACGGGTTATTGGGGCTGGAGGCCGCGATCTCTGCCATATCTCCCTGATTTTTGCTCTCGTTGATGAAGGCCGTCAGCTGGGCGCGATTCTTGGTGATCATGGGCGCCTCGGTGAGCACAGGGACTGTGAATCCATTTCCCACATCCATCCCGCGATAGGCCAATCCCACACCCTGGTCCCCTGCTACCTCAGAGCCATCAAAGAAGAACATGCGCGCCGTCATTGACTTGGTGTAGGATTCGCGCCAGAGCTGTGTCGGGACTAACTGGTCACCTTGTTGTTGGTAGACCAATGCCATGTATTTCGAAGTGGGAAGATTGCTCCATGAGGCCATGGCGTGGAACTTGCCGATGGCCATGGGCTGGTCAATCATCACATATTTGGTATTCATGTAACGCGACCTGTTCAGATCCAATTCAGTAAGCACTTTTTCTGCCTGGCTCTCGTTCTCTGCCAGGAAGAAGGGCGAGGACCCTGGCACATTAGCTGTGACGCTGCCGATTCCCTGCTGGAAGGGATTGGCATTGGGAATCCTATGGCCGATGGTCTCAATGAGGTGACCGTAATCCCACCAGGACATGATGCCGTAAGCGGCATCGGGTAGACATACTTGCCTTCCGCAGGCATCTCATATTTTGCATAGAGATCCATTCCCGGACTTGGAGTATTGTTCTGCAGCCACGCGGTGGAGGTCAGCCAGTCAGAATCAGGACCTCCTGCGCTTTGAGCGAATACTATGCTCATGGTCAGACTGGGCCATATAACAAATACGAAAATCAGGAATGCAGCCAGAATGGTTTTGAGGTTTGATGTTATCAGCTCGACCGGCTCGCTAAGCGTTTCCGAACTGCGCACAACATCCTCGATGTTGAACCTCTGGAGCGCCCATGCGCATAGGAATCCCGTGAGAATAGCTACGTTGACTCCATAGTAGTAGGTAAATCTATTTTGGGCGATGGCCAGGATGAGAATGACCAGGGACCAGGTTATGATCATTATATCCGTGGGCCTTTGATTCTTGTAATTTCGAATGAGGAGCAGAATCAGCGCCACTAAGGCGAACGTAAAGGTGGTAAAGAGCATGGCAAGGCCATCAGGCAGAACGAAGGACATGCTGCCAAGACCAAAGGACCTGATGCCGGGGAACCAGGCTATCACATTGCCCAGAGAGAATACGCCGCCATCTGAGAACAAGGGGGACGCTTCACCAACAGTGGCTGCACCTCCTGTCTTCTGCTGGAATATGCTGAGGCCGGTCAGGAGGGGCTTAATGAACTGGGGAAGGGCAAAGTATAGTATCACTGTGCCGATTACTGCCGCTCCCACCATTGCGCCGGGATAGTAGTATCTGTCGAATTCGTTCTCTTTGAGATATCTGGACAGAACTGCGAAGATGATGACCGCTGCCACGCCCAGGAGAAGTATAGTGGGCTGGAAGAGACTGTAGTAATAATGGTTGAAGCCAAAGTTGGGCTTCACGAAGGGGAGCACCAGCAGTGTGGCCACAAAGAAAGTTATGGCGCTGCTGATGGTTAAGTACTCTACATTTTTTCCCTTTATATGGTCGAAAATGCTCTGCAGGAATATGAAGAGCAGAATCACGCCTTCAAAGAGGAATCCGGATGACCAGTCATCGATGTAAAGGCCGAGCGAAACCCCGGCCAGAGCGGAGTAAAGGAGGGGGTTCTTGAATGAGGACCAGTCCTTCTGCAATCCTCTAAATGTCATGCTCTTTCCGGAGCGTACCGCTATGAGCAAGAACATCATGGTGAGGGTGGTGAGCAAGATTTCTGCAGCGTGATGATCTGTGAATCCGAGAGTGGTGCGGCTGAAGACTTGACCGGGAATCACGGCCATGATCAACGCCGAGACGAAGCCGCAGCTTTTGCCGCCCAGCTCCTTTCCAATGAAGTAGACCGGAAAGACCAGGAGCGCTCCCAAGACCGCCGGCATGTAGGCACCGACTACATCAACGAGATGCATACTGGGATGGCCAAGGCCGAAGATAAATGAGAAAATGGCAATAGACCAATCGAGGAAAGGACCCCAGAACAATGGAGTTCCATGGGGGAAGAAGGTCATGGGATCGAACCAAAGCCTCTCATGGTTGATCACAACGCCTTTGGCGAGCATCATATGATACCAGGCATCGCTTTCGCTGCTGAAGATGACACTGTTGCCCGTGAAGACTGACTTCCAGGGAATATAAGCGCGAAGATAGAGTGAAAGGAGTGCCGCCAGTACCAATCCTGCGTACAGGTATAAGTCGTTATTCTGCTGAATATTGGCCTTGCTCTTGGCGTTGGCCTTTTTTTCCAGGGGGACCGAGCTCGCAGCTTTCGGCCTGCCCTCTTGGGCACCAGCCGAAGTTTTTTTGTCCCTGTCTCCCTTATCCACAGATCTCTTTGACATCAAAAGGCATGAGACCGTTCTATCCTCATAAACGTTTTGAATCATCAAGGCACTTGAAGCCAAGTGGAAGATAAACTGCGTCCGATTTTTCGGTGACTTCCTTTGTGCTCCTTAATCCGTACTGCTCTTCAGAACGAAGCGAGATATCCAAATCAGAAAGACTATTCTCTAAAAAGAGAGATGGGCCCGACGCGATTTGAACGCGTGACCTCACGGTTATCAGCCGTGCGCTCAACCTGGCTAAGCTACGGGCCCGGTCCGCACTCTGCATTGATGATCCCATTAATAACTGTTTCCCTGAACGACTTCTGTGCATGGATTCTGTCATGCACCCTAATAATGGATGTCATCTTCTCTTTTCGGTCAAAGCCTCTGAAACATTTGCGCAGCATAAATTGCGCAGCCCATCATCCTTGATAATAATATAGTATTGATTATATGTAAATAATTTATTGATTATGGGCTCTTCGATAGCCTTAAATCGATGCAATAAAGACTATCACCATGGTTCTTATGGACTCTCCCAAGAATGAAACCAAAGAAAATAAAGAAGATTTGACAGGCCTTTACGACCTGGCCATTCCTCTGAGCATGCCTGTCTCCGTCATCCGCGAGCTGGTTGAGAAGTTCGAGCTGGAGGCTCTCCTGCGACCGGGCAAGATGGATATGACCGGCGAAGTAATGGATAGAGAAATTCTTGTACTTAGAGGAGATCTTGACACTGTCAAGGAAGCCGAGAAGTACATGTTCGAGGCTTTGGACAGAAAAGTGGAAGAATGGGGCAAGAAAGATAAAGAAGAAAAATACAAGAAGTTCTACGAGGAGCAGGCGAGCCTGAGGATGAAGGAGATGAAAGATAACCCAGAGGCCGCATGCAACTGGGATCTGACATCAGTGTAACTCATTCGATCATTACCCATTTGTTCTTTCCCTCCCAGAGCTTCAAGGAGAAAAGCCTGACCGATGTCGTCTCCATATCCTTTTTCAGCCGCTCCGATATCCATTGGGCGATAGTTTCCGCTGTGGGATTGGGCAGAATATCATTCAGGCAGTTATGATCGAGATCCTGCAAAACCGCAGCCAGGATATTTTTGAGCTGGTAGAAATCGATGACGAAGCCGTTCTCTCCCACATCGCCCTCAACCACCATCTCCACCTGGTAGGTGTGTCCGTGCAGTCTGGCGCACTTGCCCTGATAACCGGGCAGGCTGTGAGCGGCGTCAAACTCTGTGATCATTCCGAGCTTCATTCCTGGGCGCGCCCCCTGCGTCGGTCTATCTCATCCAATTGATCCAGCATTTTGCGCAAGGCAGATCTTACGGCGTCGGAGAAGCTCACGAACTTCTTTCCGTCGCCGACATGAGCCTGAACATCGTCGACGATGTGCTGAGGTATTTCTACGGTGACTTTGGGCATATGTTCCTCTGCTATGTAATCCTGTTTCTGCATATTTCAGTATGGCGGGAGGAATACCGTGGGCTTATTAATAGCTTCTTATGCCCGTATGCTTCGAGGCGGCATATCCGGATCAATCGGTTCGATCCAAACCTTTCAAGGCTGATGCCGGAGCGTCTGCGAGGATATGCAGCCCTTCCGCCTCCATGAAATGGAGCCTGGCAGGGATGATTATGATATGCAAGGGCCCGCCGAAATCGTAGCCAGTCAATCGTGGCAGGAGATCTGCTTTTACAGAGGCCTCGAGAGATCCTGCACGAGCGATGCCGATGCCCAGAGTGTTATCCAGGATTCGCTCACCAGCGTTTGCCTGCATCTCCAGGAGCAGAGCTGCGCCTTCATTTACGGTCATATATCGCTCAACGGGTTTGCTTTGAATATCCAGAAAGAGCATAGTATGCAAATTCCTGCCCAGGTTCTCCAACAAGACCTGGTAGGGCGTCTCGGGAATGATGCGCTTTCCCCTGGAGATATAAGGAAATGGAATTGTTGTAGATCTGCCGAAGCGGTAGTTCTGCAGGCCGCATAAACCGGAAACTGCAGTGACTATGGAGCTGGAGTGAATCACCCGGGTCTTGATGCCCATCTTGGCGGCCCGAAGCCGCAGGTCCAGATGGGTGGTGGAGACCATGGCATCGCCTCCTACCAGGAAGGCCACGTCCTTCTTCCTGGCATCCTCCAGCCAGGCGGGATCGACCTCAACCTCCTCGCGAGAGAGTAGACTGACTCTTTTGCCGTACAATGCCTCCAGCTTCTCCAGAGTGGTGCCCATCAGCCGGGAGGTGTAGAACTCCGCATAAACCGTGTCTGCAGCGCGGACTGCCTCCAGGCCCTTGACGGAGATGTCTTCCTCGTCGTAGAGCCCAAGGCCAATGAAGTAGAGCATGGTTTTTCCTCTTTCTACGAGTTTAAAAAGGCTATCTCGACCAATTCCGTTAACCGTTTCTATGCAGCTTGACTATTGGCCCGGGTCCATTTCGTCAGGTCTATATTCCATCCCCGCTGAAAAGAAGAGCATGATTGGCAGGGCAACTCAAGTGGTCGATTGCCGGGAGAGCATGGGTCTCGCCAAGGGTGGCGGCCTTGCTCAAAGGGGTACGCTCTCCGAGGCGACAAAGCCGGATGTGATCGCCATAGCCATGTCGCCAGGGCGGCGTCACATAACCAAACCCGTTTGCGAGATGACCTATGGACTGCGCCGGGAAGGGATCCAGACCAGCGTGCTGGTTCTAGAGGCGGGAACTGGTGTTCCTGAGAGCTTTCCCCAGGGTTCGCGAGGCTACGGCCCAACCTTCGGCCTCTCCGAAAAAGAGATACGAACAGGTGGCACGTCATAAGATTGCCGTTCTCCATCTGGGAAATGTGCGTTCTCATGTGATCCACAAAGCCAAGGAGGTACTGGCGCAGGTGGACATTCCCGTAGTAGTCGTGGCCCAGTGTCCCATGGACATGGAGGACTTCGCCAGGGAAGGCATCAAGACCGCGTATGGTCAAGCCGCCCAGGCAGAAGATCGAAACCAAAGGCGAGGTCGTGGATATCGTAACGGGCATCACCAGAGGTGCGACCTGCACTCGCGTCAAGCTCAACACTCTGGCCAAGGTTCTCAACAAGCATCTGGCACGGATCAACGCCCGAGAGGCTCTGGAGGCGGAAGCGGCCAGGAAAAAGAAGAAATGAATTAATACTATTTTCTAGAAGGGTAGTGCTGATGAAGTATCGTTGTGATCTTGGGCGACGGGATGGCAGACCTGCCGCTGGCGGCTCTTCAAGGCAAGACCCCTCTCCAATCGGCGAATAAGCCCAATATGGATAGGATCGCGAGATCCGGCAAGAACGGACTGGCATTGACGGTCCCGGAAGGATATCCGCCGGGAAGTGATGTGGCCAACCTTTCTGTCGCTGGCTATGAGCCCCAGAAGTACTATACCGGTCGCGCACCACTGGAAGCGGCAGCCATGGGCGTGCCCCTCTCTGAGGGCGATATAGCCTTTCGCTGCAACTTCGTCACAATAGAAGATGGCATCATGCAAGACTACAGCGCCGGGCACATCACCAGCGAGGAGGGCCGCGAGCTGATCGAAGCTATGAAGCCTCTGATGCCGGAGCATAGGCTTTATGCCGGGGTTAGCTATCGCAACCTTCTCGTATTGAAGTCCGGAGCCCGGGCCATCTGCACGCCGCCGCACGATATCAGCGATCAGCCCGTTCAAGGGCATCTGCCCCGCGGCGAGGACGCAGAGCAGCTCATCGAGCTGATGGAAGCGGTCCGGCCAATTTTAGCCCGCCACCCTGTGAATCTGAAGCGCGTGGCTGCGGGCAAGAGGCCCGCGAATGCCATCTGGCTGTGGGGCCAGGGTCCCGCGCCTGACATGCCCGCATTCTCTGAATTGTATGGCCTGAGGGGAGCTATGATCTCGGCCGTGGACCTCCTAAAGGGCATCGGAGTTTATGCCGGGCTGGAGGTCATCAATGTTCCAGGCGCCACCGGGACCATAGACACCAACTACGAGGGAAAGGTGCAGGCGGCTTTGGAGGCGTTGCGCCGTCTTGATTTTGTCTATCTGCACATCGAGGCTCCGGATGAGGCAGGCCACGAGGGCGACCTCGTGCAGAAGGTCAGGGCCATTGAGCTATTTGACCAGAAGGCGGTCGGCCCGCTGATTGAGGGCCTGAAAGAGAGTGGCGAGGACTGGCGCGTGCTTCTCCTGCCCGACCATGCTACACCCATATCCACCAAGACGCACAGCCGCGATCCTGTGCCCTTCGCCATCATGGGAAATGGAATTGAAGCGGACGATGTAGAGAGATTTGATGAGCAGTCCGCGAAGCTGGGCGGATACGGGCGGGTGGAGGCGACGAGGCTTGTGAGGATGATGGTAAATAGTTGACCAATCTATTTTTTAATACTGATCAATTTATTTTTCCCATTATTTTTTAGATTGCATTCAAGTATTATGTTATCAAATTATGATCTATTTTCCATTTTTCGAAACGCTCTTAAAGATCCAACTCTAAACCGCGCTCTATGGACCAAAGCCAGAGCCCCAGTTATCTCGTCTATGGCGCAGGCGCCCTGGGCAGCGTACTGGGTGGTTTTCTGCAGAAGATCGGCCGCCGTGTGACATACGCAGGCCGAGGTGCGCATTTCCAGGCCCTTCAGGAGCACGGTTTGAAGATCACGGGCATCTGGGGAGATCACTTCATCCCGCCGGAAGAGATCGATGCCCTCTCCCGTCAGGGTGGTCCTGAGAAGAGATACTCGATCATACTTCTGTCTGTCAAGTCCAAAGATACTGAGGCGGCCGCCCGGGAGGCGGCGCCGCTCCTGCAAGAAGACGGCATCATGGTCTCCATCCAGAACGGTCTCAATAACTGGGAGACCATTGCCAGCTGTGTCGGTGAAGAGCGCACCGTGGGTGCCCGGGTCATCTTTGGGGCGGAGATTCCAACCCCGGGCCAGGCCAGGGTTACCGTCAACGCTGACGACGTCCTGCTGGGCGAGCCCTTCCTGCCGGTGAACCGGGTTCTCCTGCAAACCCTGCAGGAGGACTTCAGCCTCTCAGGAATTCCCACCAGAATCGTTGGAAAAGATGAGATCTGGGCCGCCCTCTGGGGAAAGGTGCTCTACAACTGCTCCCTCAATCCGCTGGGGGCAATGCTCGAAGTTCCCTATGGCAAATTAGGGGAGAACGAGGAGGCAAGGGACATAATCCGGATCATCATAAAAGAGATCTTCCTGGTGTGCCAGGGGCTGGGAGTGACGCTTCCCTACAAAGGTGCGGATGATTACTATCGTCATCTTCTGGAGACATTGATCCCACCCACCGCGGGTCACCGCGCCAGCATGCTACAGGACATACAGGCGGGAAGAAGGACGGAGATCGATGCTCTTAACGGGGCCATCTCCAGGTATGCCGGAGAGCTCGGCATCTCTACGCCCTACAACGATCTTATAACTAATCTGATAAAGTTCAAAGAGAAGCCGCAAAACCAGGGGAAGGGCCGGTCGACCGGACCGGACGCACCCTGACATTCTCCATATTCGGGCAGAAAGAAAGCTTTTTCATCTATCATAGACCATATATAATTAGGTGTCATTAACATGGATGGACTGACTGACGTATTAAAAACCATAACAGGAGAGATGCAAAAGTCCCTCTCCGCCCGAACTGTAGTGGGCGATCCCATTACCCTGGAGGGCAAAACCATTATCCCTCTGGTGAGCGTGGGCATGGGGTTTGGCGCAGGGTCTGGATCTGGAAAGGATAGTAATCCGAGTGGAGGCGGCGGGGGCCTGGGCATGAAGCCCATTGCTGTGGTAATAATCGATCAACAGGGTGTCAGAATAGAGAGGCTGAAGGAGAGCCGGCACTCTCTGGCAGAGCATCTGGCAGAAGCGATGCCCAAGTTCCTGGAGAGCATGGTTCACAAGAAGGAGACGCATGTGGAGATCGAGGAGCCCAAGGAGGCCTGAATGGCGAATGGAGGCGGGGCATTGGTGTTCTTCACATTTTTCCGGCATGAATTTTGACGGTCTTGCCGACATAGGCGAACCACATCGTTTTGGCCAGCCGCTCATTCAGGCTAGCATTCTTTTGATCGAAAGCTTTTTTATTCTCTAATTCATTCCACATGGGGAATGAGCGAGGGAACTGACGAGACTGAGAAGAAGAGCTCTTTAAGCGAGAGGCTCGATCTCAAAAATAAGCTGGATGACATGGATCTAGGCGTCTCCATGCCTTCCACGAACGTGAACGAGTACATCCGGGTATTGAAGCTGGCCCGAAAGCCCAGCCGAGAAGAGTTCACCATGATTGCCAAAGTATCTATGGCGGGCATTGGCTTAATCGGCGCTATGGGCTTTGTCATATATGCACTGCTGACGGAAGTGCTGCCCAGAGTGGTCTCTAGATTTTAATAAAAAAAATTTGCTCTTTTAGAGCATCTCTTCTTTAGCTTTGGCTTTATTAAGTGCCCGAAGTGTAGCTCCGAATTCCGATTCCACGAGAGAGGTCACGCCCATAGTCTTGGGATGGAGGTCAAGCTCTACTATGACATGGTGGTGGCCCAGATCGCGCAGCGGCCTGACCTGACGGGGCCCATTTGTGATGGAGAATATCTCCATACCCTGCAGGCCGACGAAGGTAGGGCATGGGGCACACCGGAGATGACGGCAAAGTCGTAATGGCCGCCGGAAGCCTGTGAGTGACGGCATCACCTGTCACAGGATACTCGTCCAGTCCGCCGATAAGCTCGAAATCCACATTTCTCTCTCTGAGGTCGCGAGCGACATTCCTGGCGTCCCTTCTAACTTTCGGCAGACCTACCTGGTCATCCAGGTTGGCCAGAGTATCCACCTGGCTGCCCGCGACTTCTGCAACGGCCGCCGTTATATCTGCAAACATGTAGGCGGTCTCCTTCTTGGCATTAAGAATGTTCAGTCCGCGCTTTCCCTCTGCTTATCAGCTTCAGGAGCCTTCCTGCCGCCTCGTACTTGAGGTCGCCTCTTTCCGGTGCCAGATACTCGCTGCTCGCCGCCCCGTAGAGCCTCTCCACTTCGGTAGCCTTCTCGAGCAGGATCTTCTGTCTCTGGAACTCTGCCTCCTCGATAATTCCTTTATCCAATGCCGCCTCCAGAGTCAGGATCACTCCTTTGGTATTGTCTCTGTAGCCGGCATGAACCTCCACCTCCAGGACGGGTATTTCCAGGTCTGCGTCCAGCACGGCCTGATGCAGATCATCGCCGATGATCATGCTGCTACAGGTTCCTGAGATCGCCATTAGCTTCGGGGATCGAACAATTCCATTGCCTTTTTAAGAAGACCGGTTAAAGGCCGCTGGCCGCCGAAGACGAATCCGGCTTCATCCAAAGCGGTGGTCAGTACACGCACCCCGTCCTCTTCCAGTAGCCGGGCATGCTTGAAGCAGCACCCGCTCGGGCCGTGCAGTATGATCACATCGGCCCCAAGGTCACGCAAAGTGTAAAGAGCAGCCACGATGGAGCTCGGCCTGGGATGAAGTATTGTCAAGTTTTTCTCGTTCGCCATTTTTTTCATCTCACCTAAAGCATTTCACGCATGAGAGCAGCCTTTTCAGGCCAAATGTCTCTGCCTTTCCTAGGCCCTCGGCCAGGTTTTTTGCGGTATCGGCTTTCAGCTCAGCTGCCAGGGGTTCCAGCCTCTTCCCCACGAGAATCAGCTTTGCCATCTCCGCGCGCCTCTCACGGAGCAAGTCCCTCAGGGCCGGGATATTCAGCCCCTCACACACGGTTTCTGCATCCTCTCCCACCACGACGGCCAAATCGGGACCCCGAGCCCGATCCAATGCCCTCGCCACGTCCCTGACTTTGAGGCCGGAATTGGAGTTGTCAAAGTAGGTCCTGCCGGGCAAGCGTTTGATCTTCATCCGGCCGGAAAAGCCATCAAAGTCCTGCAAAGACCGGGCAATCTCATCTCTTTCCATTCCAGCGGCCTTGGCCGCGGCAGCGGCTCCCGCTATGGCTGTCCGGTAGCCGGCAAAGTCCAGATCTTCGCCTAAAGATAACGCCAGCTCAACTTCGCCAAAGATCAATCTATCCGGTTTTGCGTCTACGCGTCCCTCCCTGGCAAAAGAAATATCTGCCGAGATCCTGGCATCAGTATTGGCGATCAGCTTTGAGCCCTTCCTGGCCAGGGAGATCATCTGCAGCTTGGCAGTGCTGGCCCATTTCGAGCCGCCGGCAATGCGGTAGTCTCCAGAAAGGCTGGTCAGTATCCCGTAGTTCGCCCGGCCCGTGCCTCCCAGAGATATCTCACATATCAGAGCGTCTGCTTCTTGGGCCGCAGCCGCCTCGGCGGCGATGATCACATTTCCGGGAGTGATGCTCAGACCATTTTTCAAGAGATGAGGCTCCCCCGCACTCCAGATCTCCAGGCCGCGGGTGGTATGAGATAAGACCCGTTTTTGGCGGGAGAGCATCATTGCAAGCAAGAGTGCAGTCGAGGTCTTGCTGTGCGTTCCTGTGATCTCGAAGACCTCCACCCCATCCAATGCAGGCTCCATGAGTTCGCCCACCGCTTGATGGTGTGTGATGATCTTCATATTCCGTCTCCTGGCCTCGACCAGGTGGGGATTATTCGGCGCAAGGTGCACCGGGGCTGCAACCCCGTCAAATCCTGCCAGGCTGGTGGTGTGGTGATACACCTCCAGGGCTTCTGCCTCAATGCCCGATTCGACCATCTTGCGGGCGATGATGCTTCCCCCGTGGATGGTGTCGAGTACGGCTACCTTAGGGCTTCTTCTGCCCGCTTGCATGCGAGTGCTGCAATGCATTCATCCACGCCCAGGGGCTCGGCACAGATGACCTCCACCTCTTCGCCCCATATATTCAAAATGCCTCTGCGCTTCACCGGGTCCACGCCCAATTCCTGCGGAATATCCTGGCGGGTGTGAACGCCGTGGGCCAGAAAGAGCGGCAAGGCCACGATCTTATTTACATTGGTGCCTTCGAAGCTCTACAGTCCCTCATGGATGTTGGGATGGTTCATATTGAGATAAGCGGTCCTGACAGGCCCCGTATGGTTTTTGCCGATCATCTGGGCGAGCGACTCCACCAGCTCCTTATTGTAAGGCAGGGTGGAACCGTGCCCGAGTACAAGTATGCCTACATCCTTCATGGAAACACCAGTATTACTTTTCATAGATCCCGTGTTAAGATGCGATAGATTCATGAGTACTAAATCCTTTCGAGGCATGACGAAGGATGGGCTGGATTTTGCTAGCGAAGATATTTGTCCTGGATGGCCGAAAGAGTGCACATGTCCCTGAGAAGGGCACAGCCATTAAATCCATTGAGGCACTCGGGTCAATTGGCGCAATGATGATAAGGCCTGTCTGATTCGATGATGAGGATATTGAGTTCTGAGCGCCTAAAGATCCTTGCCGGGAGCAAGATCGCAGCCCGTGCACCGGTAGCAGCCCGTAAGAGCAAGCCTGCCGTCCAGACCATTCTCTTCCAGCTTCTTCTTCAGATAGCGAGCCATTTCCAGCAGCCTCTCTGCCGAAGGCCGGTTGATCTCGACCTCGCCCAGCCGCAGGGGATGGGGATATGCAGCCCTCAATATGGGAAGGACGCCCATCTCTGTCAACATATCGATGCCCTGGCGCAGTGTTTCGTCGGACTCGCCCAGTCCCAGGATGACATTGGAGAATACCCGGTTGCGGCCGAAGACGAGAACCGCCTCCTGCAAGGCATCCAGGATCTCCTGAAAAGAGATGCCGGGGCAGATCCTGACGAAAAGCTCGGGGTCTACCGTCTCCAGGTTGTACTTGACCTCATCTGCGCCTGCATCTTTTAGAATTTGATTTACGCCAGGAAATGGGCTGATGGAGACGCCGATGGGCACGCCAAAGCTCAAGAGATCACGAACGACTTCTGCCACACGTTTCGCTTCAAGCTCTGGCGACTCCTCCACTCCGCTGGTCAGGGAGATGCTATGCAGCTTACCTGTCTTCCTCGCGTCTTCCACCATTCTTTCGTACGGTCTGCCTGGACTTAATGCCCCCCTGCAATTTGGGCACGGCGCAGAATTTGCAGTCATAGATGCAGCGCTCCGAGACGGTGATGTATGCCTGCTCAGGGCAGTGCAAGAGCGGATCCACAAGCTGGCCGCTGGCGATCTCCATATCGTCCCTCAAAATGGCGACCCCCTCCGGGCGGCTCTCCAGGCGCAGGGGCGAGCTTGCGACGACAGAGAGGCGCACCATCCTCTGGCCTGACTGGAAAAAGATCGACTGGCCTCCCGCCCCTGGGCCCGCTGTGGATACCAGGCCGCCCGAGCGAGGCCGGGCAAGCTGCACCGTTCCCACCGCAAGAAGCTGGGCTTTAGTCTCGAGATCCATTGGGCTCCATTTGTCGGCCTTGGGTTAAAGAAATGATGGTTCTCGGCCGTCGTAGGCCGCCAACAGGGACTTGCTCCAGGCCTACACTGGCCAGGCGAATAATCGTAGGCATCCCCCTTGAATACCATGTTGACCAGCCACGGCTTTCTATTCGCAGGTATGGTGCTGAGAACCTTTGGCACAGTATAGCGCTTCTCCTTGCCGAACCGGTAATAGATAAGTATCAGCAGGAGCGGAAATATCACAACCAATGCTCGCAATATGAATAGGAGGTCAAAGCCTCCTTCCTGGGCAGAGAGCGTTTTCGACCGCACATCCGGTACCTGGCGCGGGAAGCCCTGTATGAACTTCGACGCCTGTGTCTTGAGTAGCATCTCGACCTCTAAAACAGCATCTTTGGGACTGCTGCCGGTGATTACCCAGGAATCCCCGACTCTACTGTAATCCATTTCCGGGTGGGGAAAGAATTGGACGGTCAGATTGTCTGGATCATGAATATAGATTGTAGCCTGCCTGTAAGGGATGTGTTCATCGGCCTGCCTAAGATTCCAGTGGCATAGCTCCTGGTCGCACTCCAGATGGGGGTGGATTCGAAAGAGATAATTCATTTTGAACAATCCGGATGGGAACCGCTGAGGATAGTAGCCGCCCGCCTCATCCAGCTCTGCCAGTGACTGGACTTCACTCCTGTACCTGCTGTCTTTTGCAGATAATATTTGGGAAATGCCGCGGTAGTCCTTGAAGTAAGGGATTGCACCAGAGTTAGATGAGATCATTAGAGGCTCTACGTAAGGTACGCTCATATTCTGCGTTGAGAGAGGTATCTTCCATGTCCGATAGAGCATCCTGTACTTCCCAGAAGCCTCGATCCTGTAGACGAACTGCTCCGCTAATGTGCCATTGAGGTAGATATCAGCCCTGTAGTTGTCCACATATATGTCTCCTAAACCAATGCTTGTTTCTGAGAGTACATTCAGGCCTGGAATGCCGCCGGTAAGAAAAAGCCCGACGAGGCCGATTAAGATCACAAGACCGATATAGGCTGCCGCCTGTCTCTCGTCATTCATTCCGTCTTATCTCCCGCAAAATCCTACTTTGCCAAACGCCTGCTAGGGGGCCAATTTATTTCCACTCCACCTCTGGCCTTCGAGGTTCTTCTTGCAGCCCAAATCTCATCTGGATTATCTTTTCCAAAGTCTGGCGCTCGAAACTGGCGTAGCTTTTTACAGAATCCATGAGTTGCTCAATTGCGTCCAGCCGCTTCTTCATGGCTATGTGGATCTGGGATCGTGCTGCATCAGCGCCATTTCGCAGGCTCTGAAGGCGGTTCAAGGTCATTATGGAGTAAATTGCTGCAGCTGGCAACAATCCCAGAAAAAAGAGAACTGAGTGGGACGCGATCATCATTTCTAAAAATCCTACTTGCTTAAATATCTAGCTAAATTATGACGTGCCCAAATTTGGTATTCAAGGCCTGGTTCTTACACATCCAGGGAGATTTTTAAACCAAGACGACCTCTATATCGAAATGGCTGGGCGGACGGAAAGTGCATCCGCCATCGATCAGGATCATCCGATTCCGCCAAAAGGAACTGCAATGGATATAAGCGGCTACTTCCTCTACTTCGTGTACGTCTTCAGCTCCATCTTCGTGATAGTCAACCCCATCGAGGCCACCATGGTCTATGTCACCCTAACCAACGGCCTGAATTCACTGGAAAAGAACCATATCTACCGGCGCACAACATTGATCGCCTTCATCATTGCAATTCTATTCGCTTTCGCAGGGGACGCAGTGCTGCGCATCTTCGGCATCACAGTGGATAGCCTTCGTGTTGCAGGCGGCGTCCTGCTCTTTCTGGTAGCTATCGATATGCTGCGGGGTGTTCGCCAGCAAAAGAAGGTCACGGAAGCTGAGCTCCGGGATGCCAATAATCGGGAGGATATCGCAGTCTTTCCCCTGGCCATGCCGATCCTTACCGGCCCCGGGGCCATCACAACCGTTGTGGTATTGATGGGGTCTGCCGGTACCATTGTAGAAAAAGGGCTTGTGGTCCTGGCCATCACGATGACCTTTGTGATCACCCTATTCGTCCTCAGGTTCTCGGAGTATATCGATAAAGCCCTGGGAGTAACCGGGATCATGGTCTTGACCCGGATCATGGGTTTGATCCTGGGGGCTGTGGCCGTCAACTTCGTGGCCACAGGAGCGTGGAATTTATTCCGGGCGATGGCGGGTGCATAAATTGGATCTAGAGAGATTTCCAGGATTCTGTTTCGAAATGCAATTCATGGATGCGGATTCCATCCATTCATCACTCCATTTTATATTCCGGAACCATTGTGACAGGAAGAAGGAGGTTGTTGTGAGCGAAGAAAAAGATGCGTTCCTGGGGTGGTTCCAAAACGATGTCCCTGAAACCCAATTTCCCCAGATTGCCGCTCAGGTTCTCTTTGAGTGCATGAACTGCAATGAATGCTGTAGGGGCGAGGGCTATACTCTGGTGGATCACGAGGATCTATTGGAGATTGCCGGGTCATTTAAGATAAGTGAGGCCCAGGCGGAAGCCCGATTTACGGATCCCGATCCGGACGAGAGGGTTGGATGCAGAGTCCTGAAGAACATCGGCCCGGAGAAGAAATGCTGCTTCCTGGATGAAAAGGCACACAGGTGCATGATCTACGAAAGCCGGCCTCAAATATGCCGCACATTTCCGATGCTGAATCCGGATCCTGAATGCGGAGAAGTGATCTGCTTCTATCCCGACTGCCTCGGGACTGCCAAATTCGTTGATATGCTGCGGGAGAAGGGCTGCGACCCTGAAGTTCAAAAGGACATGTCGAGGCTGCAAAAAGAGACAAAGAGACTTGATGAGTTGAAGCTCATGCAATTCGTCTGGCTGCAGCAGGTCTTGGGAACGACCGAGGGCGCTGAAAACATCTGCAGGATCACGGGAGTTAAGATGCCTTCCCAGGATAGTGCTTTCAAGCGAGACTGCCTCGCTTACTTCCTGATGACCATATCTACGGACGGGCTGGATGAGTACGAGTATGAAGGCAAGGCGGGAAAAGAATCATATTGATAATATCAATCTCGTTATTAGCAAGATCTAGCAATATATCGCTTTAAAGGCGGTCAAGACCCGGAGCCTTGATAAAGGGATCGGAACGAATCAGAGGTTAAATGGCACTCACAAAAAATGGACAGAATCGCAAAGACATCCGCCCCGGTCTAGAGGTGGACGTCGTTCTCAAAAAGGACCAGCGCACCGGCAAAAGGACGCGAGGAATTGTGAAGACGATCCTCACCAGCTCTTCCTTCCATCCTCATGGCATAAAGGTAATGCTGCAGGACGGCCAGGTGGGCCGGGTGCAGGAGATCGCGCAATAGCCTGCATCTCCCGTGAGATCTACTATCCTACTGCCGCAGCGTCGTACTTACCCCTAGCTTTTTATCTCTTCGTTTCCTCATCTCCGGATCAATGGTAAAAGAAGTTCATGCCGTTCATATACTGTGCAAGACCGAAAAGAAGGCGATAGAGGTTCAGGAAAAGCTGAGTACCGGGCAGGAGAGCTTCGCCGAGATGGCCCGCAAGTACTCGCAATGCCCTTCCGGAAAAAGCGGTGGGGACCTGGGCTGGTTTGGCAAGGGCAAGATGGTCCCGGAGTTTGAGAAGGCCGCCTTCGAGGGCGAGAAAGGCAAAGTCCTGGGGCCGGTGAAGTCCAAGTTCGGCTATCACCTCATCAAGGTCCTGGATAGAAAATAGATTTCGCGGTTTGGCGCGGGCGAAGATAGTACCCCCGGTGCCTCTCCCGCGGTCCTTTGTGGTTCCCTCCAGCTTGCGGCTTCACCGCATGGGTGCACTGGAGCAGAACGGATGCCCCTGAATGGGATTGCCGGTTTTGTAGGTCGGGCAATCTACCTGTCCATGATCTTCCGGATTTCCGGCCCGGCGCCCATCAGTTTCTCCCGGCCGTGCACAAGATCACCCTGGCGAATGTCTTCCCCGGAGCCGGATATCGCAGACGAGACATTATTCATCTCACCCGTGAAATTGCCGTCAAATTTGACCGTCAGCGGCCTGTACCTGCTATACTTTTTCGAAAAATTTCCAAAAGTGCTCTCCAGATTTCCGTATTGCATAAGTGCATTCTCTCGATTTCCCTCGCCCAGGGACTGCATAGTTATAGAATAGGATGCGTTCACGGATTCGGCATCACCGAGGAATGTGTTCCGCGTTATGACAGAGCTGGCATAACTGCCGGCGCCTGCCAGGAGCAGAGCGGCAACGACAAAGATCGTCATCAGATTCTTATCCTTCCGCTTGACGACCTCGCAGCTGTTCCAGCCCAGTATCGTATTGATGCTGCAAGTGGCCGTGGCCGCCTGGAACATCATCACTGCTGCGATCAGGTAAAGGGGAATTTGCCATTCTTCTGCCACCCAAAAAAAGGCTACAAGGATGCATATCTCCGCCAGGATGACCCTCAAAAGCCTGTCCATGGTGCCCAGGTTCTTCATAAGGAGACGTCTCCTTTTGGAGATTATAAGGCTTTGCGGTTTCAGTCTATTAGTGGTAAATGAGAATAAATCCGGGGAAACGAGCTCGCAAATTGGGGAACGGAGAACTGAGGATGGATTTAGGATATTCGCGGGGATGAACGAATGGAGAACCGAACAATAGTGAATGGATGACGGATAAATGGTGGGTGGAATGAGTGAAGAATGAACAAGAACATTCTTTCGGATGAAGGGAATAAATACCACATCAGCACACCCAGGCATGAGAATAGATAACACGGTGATCTGAACTTGAAAACAACAACGAGTGTCACAATCATGGCGCTGCTGCTGGCGTTCCAGATGACCGGCACCTCTCAAACCCCGGAAAATTCCACTTCCGTTAACCATGCCGCAAATGTATCTCTGGCATTTGCCTCCTTGGCCAATGCAAATCCTGCAAAAGCCTCAACAATCCCCCTGCAGCTGGAGGGAATCTGGTCTTTCAACCTTGTTGGCAGAGGGCCGGTCACCGCTGTCCTGCATCAGCAGGGCGAGGTCATCACCGGTTCGGCCAAGTCGGATGGCAAGTCGATGGAGAGCAGCCCTGGAATGCTGTATTGCAGGGGGCTCTTTCCGCCGACCAACTGGTGCTGAATATGATCTCTCTCGGAAACAATTCCCTTATCACTCTGCAACTGGAGGGAAACGCCCGGAATGAAACGATCCAGGGCAGCTACATTCGAGTGGATGATCTGGGCAGTTTTGAGGAAGGCCTCTTCACAGGCAACAAGATCGATGCCGATCTATCGGATTATGCGCCGGCAACAATACTGACCGCTACCACTCAGCGCTCCCAAAGAGGCTGAAGCCACCGCAAAGCCCACCCCGGCTCTGCCCGATACTACTGCAAAGCCGGTGACTCTAGGCAATCCCAAGTACCGAGATGTTCACTCTCTGGCAGGTACCGTGCCTGAATCCTTAGGTGTTGGATTCGTGGGTGATGGAACTGCAGGCGCGGGCGCAATGGGGCTGGGGTGAACTGACGCTTCATCCTCAATACTTGTGCCCTGGCACTGTCCCCTTTGATCGAGGAAAAACGATTAACAGTAGACGGCAGCAAAAAAGGTAGAATCCCAATGTCGCATGCATCTGAAATAGCGGTACCAAACGCGTTGGATCTTAAAGAAATGCACGACATAAGCGTCCCCCTGGAGGCGGCGCCTGCCTACCCCGGCGACGATTCGCTCGTTCGGAAGTGGGCCTCAAGGCTAGGGGAAGGAGCAGACTATAACCTCTCCGCCCTGACCTTTGGCTCGCACCTGGCAAGCCATCTGGATTTCCCATCCCATCTCCTCGTGAATGGCAAGACCCTGGAGATGTACCCCCTTGAGCGATTCATCATTCCGGCAAAGATTATTGCATTCGAGGGTGATGGGGCAATCCAGCCTTCCGCAATACCATTGCATTCGATCGATAAAGGCGAGGCTCTGCTCTTCAAGACTCGAAATTCATCTCAAAGGCTGATGCATAACGCCGTCTTCTCGGAAAAATATATCAGCATATCTCAAGACACGGCCCGGCTTTGTGTTTCCCTGGGCGTCAGCTTGGTCGGCATCGACTATCTCTCCGTAGATCGATATGACGATACCTCTCTCTCTGTGCATCGAACTCTCTTGGAAAACGATATTTTGATCCTGGAGGGCATTGATCTTGCTGATATCCCGTGCGGCAGATATACGCTCATCTGCCTCCCGCTGCGAATAACCGGTGCAGAAGCCTCTCCGGTCCGGGCGATTCTGGTTAGGTGATCTTACGAATATCGAGCAAATATTCCGATCCGCTCTGGATGTCCTGGATGAGGCCGTCTGCCTCTGTGACCAAACGGGCAGTGTGCTCTACGCGAATCCTGCCGCAGAGAGACTGATGGGGCGGACCGGATGATGAGGTTCCTGGAAAAAGCCATCGACAGGTACTGTGCGACCTCGTCACCACTATTCTTGAATCGATCCCGCAAGATTTGAGAAAAGCCTATTGCGGAAATATCGGATTGGCGGGCCTCGCTCTGGAGTACTCCATCACCTCCTTGCAGGAGAACGGAAATCCTGGCAATTTTCTGATCACATTGAGACCTCCAAATGCCGTAGTTCCTGAAGAAGAATACGTGTCTATGATCCGGAAGAGGGACATAGATGCAGAAAACGATGTGCGTGAAAGGGACCGGATCATGGCAGGAGCGGCGCTTGCCACCAATCAGCTCCAGATCTCCGGTGAGATAGGTCTTGCTCTGAACCAGTCACTTGAAATCCTGGGATATTCGGCGAACGTAGACCGGGCATACATTTATGAGCACTATTTGGAAGAGAGTGGCGAACACCAAATACGCCTGCGCTATGAATGGGCCCGTGATACAGTTCAGCCCAGAATGTGCAGGCCCGATCTTGGTTTTATGTCCTATAGCTCACTGCCGGGATGGTTTGAGACCCTTTCCGGCGGCATGCCCATGAGAGGTAAAACCTGCGACCAGCCAATGCCGGCAAAACTGCTGCTCGAAAAGCTGGGCGTGCACTCTTTCTTGATCGTTCCCATCTTTACGGCAGATCGTTTCTGGGGCTTCATCGGCTTTGATGATCGAGAACGCGAGAGAATCTGGAGCTGGGGTGAGGCCTCGATCTTGATGACCATGGCAAGCGCCATTGGTGGATTCATTGGTCGCTTTGAGGCGGAAGCGGCTTTGAAGGAGAGCGAAGAAAAGTACAGAGAGTTGGTGGAAACATCGAGCAGCGTCATCATGAGAGTAGATACCGGCGGATGTATCAGGTTCATTAATAACTTCGGCTTGCGGTTCTTCGACTATCGGGAAAAATATATCCTGGGCCGCAATGTGGCCGATACAATCTTTCCTGACCGGAGTACGAGCTGCAATCTCCGGGCGATAATCGAGAATATCATGCAGCATCCGGAAGGCTATGCCACCTATGTCATGGAGAATGTGCGATCCAATGGCGAGAGGGTGTGGATCGCCTGGACTTACAGGCCAGTGCAAAATGAACGGGGTGAGGTCGTCGAGGTCCTATGCATTGGAAACGATGTAACCGAGAATAAGCGCTCTTCTGAGGAGATCAAAAAAGCGGCGGCTGATCTGCGGGAGACCAGAGACTATCTGGAGAACCTGTTTGGCCATGCCAATGCGCCTATAATTGTCTGGGACACTGACTTTCGCATCACAAGGTTCAATCACGCTTTTGAGAGGCTGACCGGCCGCCTTGCAGAAGATGTTTTGGGAAAGTCTCTCGATATCCTCTTTCCCGACGAAACCCGCGCCGAATCTCTTGCCTACATCCAGAGGACCCTCTCTGGCGAGAGCTGGAATGCAGTCGAGATCCCTATCAGGCACGAAAGCGGAGAGGTTAGAACAGTTCTCTGGAACTCGGCGACCATATACGATGAAGACGGCAGAAGAGTCATCGCTACCATTGCCCATGGTCAGGATATAACTGAAAGGAAAGTTGCTGAAGAACGTGTCAGCTTCCAGGCGTCTTTACTCAATCAGGTTCGTAATGCAGTGATCGCTACTGATCTTGAGGGCAGGATCATCTACTGGAACCGATTCTCAGAGGTGCTCTATCAATGGAAGGCTGATGAGGTGCTGGGCCGTAGCATTGCGAATACCATTGTCCCTCCGGAAAAGAGCATTCTCATGAAAGAGGTGATGGCAGATATTATCCGCTTTGGCTATCGGGAGAGCGAACATATAGTGCAGAGAAAGGATGGCAGCTTATTCCCGGCCTTTTATGCATTCAGTGCGCTCTCTGATGAGGAGGGGAGGCTGATGGGATTTGTGGGCGTCAGCATCGACCTCACGGAGCGAAAAAAGGTAGAACAGGATCTGCGGCTGGCCAAGGAACGGGCAGAGTCGGCAACGAAAGCCAAGTCGGCATTCCTGGCCAATATGAGCCATGAGATCCGCACGCCCATGAATGCAGTCATAGGGTTTACGGGACTGCTTCTCAATACAAACATTGATCCGGAGCAGCGGGATTGTATCGAGACCATCCGCAGCAGCGGGGATTCGCTCCTGGCTGTTATCAGCGACATACTGGATTTCTCCAAGATCGAGGGCGGAATGCTGGATCTGGAGAGAGAGAGCTTTGATCTTCAGGAATGTCTGGAGACATCTGTGAATATGGTGGCTGAGGCTGCCGCCAGCAAATGTCTCTCGCTCGGCTATGAGATCGAGCCAGACGGTTCCGGGGCAGATCGTCGGGGATTTGACAAGGCTTCGACAGATACTGGTCAACCTCCTGGTCAATGCCGTAAAATTCACAGAGACCGGATCAATTCATATCAGCGTATCCTCTTCTTGCACCTCCTGCAAAGAATATGAGATACAGTTTATCGTTCGTGATTCCGGAATCGGCATCTCCAGTGACCGCATGAGCCGCCTATTTCAGTCTTTCAGCCAGGTTGATGCCTCGACTACCCGAAAGTATGGAGGAACGGGCCTGGGTCTTGCCATATGCAAACATCTGGCCGAGTTGATGGGCGGAAGAATCTGGGCGGAGAGCATTCCCGGAAAGGGCTCCACCTTCTGCTTTACAATTCGGGCGGAAGCCTCGAATGAACCCTCTGAAAGAAGACCGGAGGAGACGCCTGCCTTGCCTTCCAAGGCATCCGATCCGGAGAGGCTTATGCACTTACGAATACTGCTCGCAGAGGATAACGTCGTAAACCAGAAGGTTGCATTGCGCATGCTGGGGCGCCTGGGTTACCGGGCAGATATTGCCGCGGATGGTTTGGAGGTTTTGAAGGCACTGCAAAGCCATCATTATGACGTGGTGCTCATGGATGTGCAGATGCCTGAGATGGACGGCCTGGAAGCAACCAGGAGCATACGCCGCATGCCGGGCCGCCAGCCCTACATCATAGCCATGACCGCACACGCCATGAAAGGCGACCGAGAGGAATGCCTGGGGGCGGGCATGAACGATTACGTCTCAAAGCCGGTGCGTATAGAAGAGCTGAACGCCGCTCTGCAGCGAAGCTGCATCCTGGATACGGATAAAGAGCCTAAATGAGATGCAGGGGCCAGGGTGAAGCCGATTTGGGAATGACCTCAGAGGAGTCAAATGGCTGCATGCACCCAGGCTGCAAGCTGCCGGGTATTCATCTAATGATAAATAAGCGGAGCCTGGAAATATAGTCTCGCTCCGTGGCTACGACGCCATCAGAGCAAAGTACGCCAGCAGGGCCTCGAGCTGAATCCTCTCATTCGCGCCTTCCGTCATGCGAAAATCGATCTCGCCGATGCGGTCGATGAGCCTTACCTTGTCCTTATCCGGTATATCCAGGTCCAGCATGGCCCGGTGAATCTGAACCACAACGTCCTGGCCCGACAACCCTTTGGAGAGCAAGAGATCATCCAATGCTGCTCGCGCCCCCACAAAATCCCCGGACAGAGCCGTCTTTATGAAACTGCGGATCTCTTCCGGCTTGGCTGTGGATGTGATCTGGTAGATCGTATCTTCGTCCACCGTGTCACCCAAAAGGGCTGCTGCCTGCAAAGCGTTGATGGCTTTGCGCATATCTCCGCCTGCAACATATTCGATGGCGGAAAGGCCCCCATCCGATACCTGCAGCTTCTCTTCTTCAGCTATGAATTTGATCCGCTGGGTCACGGCATTGTTCGATAGAGGCTTGAAGCGATAAACTGCGCAGCGTGACTGAATGGGCTCGATGATCTTGGAGGAGTAGTTGCATGATAGGATGAAACGGGTTGTAGCGGAATAGCGCTCCATGGTGCGGCGCAGCGCGCTCTGGGCGTCGTTGGTCAGGGCATCGGCCTCATCCAGAAATATGACCTTAAAATCGGCTTCCCCCAGCGGCGCCATGCGGGCGAAGTCCTTAACCTTGTGGCGGATGATATCGATGCCTCGCTCATCGCTGGCATTCAGCTCTATGAAATTGTTCCTCCAGGAGTCGCCGAATATCTCTTTGACGATGGAGATGGAGGCCGCAGTCTTGCCCACGCCAGGCGGTCCCGAGAACAGAAGATGTGGCAGGTTTCTTGTTTTTACATAGGACTTGAGACGTCGGATTATCTCGTCCTGGCCTACAATGTCGTCCAGCTTCTCAGGCCGGTACTTCTCGATCCAGATCTCCTCTTTGATAGACAACCCCTCATGGGTTGGGTTCGAGCTGTCCGTATATCAATATTCCTCCAAATTCCTCCAAAGAATGCGGTCCTCCGGAAGGTCACAAAGGCTAAATATAGAGGTGTTACATGGATGCAAATCGTTTTTCGGAGGATTTGCCTGTGATCACCGAGGTGGCTGGACAGTACAATGCGCAAGATCTAGAGAATGAAGTCAGATTGTTGTGGGAGAAGGCGGAAACCTACCGCAAGGTTCGGGAATTGAGGAAAGGCGGCAAGAAGTTCTTCTTCGTCGACGGACCGCCCTATACCACAGGCCGCATTCACCTCGGCACTGCCTGGAACAAGGTGATCAAAGACTCAGTGCTCCGCTACAAGTCCATGAACTGCTTCGAGGTCAAGGACAGGGCGGGCTGGGATATGCACGGCCTGCCCATCGAGGTCAAGGTAGAGGAGTCCTTCGGCTTCCGTAATAAGAAAGATATCGAGGCCTACGGTGTCGACAAGTTCATACAGAGGTGCAAGGAGTTCGCGCTGCGCCAAAAAGATGACATGACTGTCCAGTTCAAGATCCTGGGAGCCTGGCTCGACTGGGACGACCCCTACATGACCTTGAAGAACGAGTATCTTGAGGCCGCCTGGTGGACACTGAAAAAGGCGCACGAGAATAACCTCCTGGAGAGGGGCCTCCGAGTCGTGAACTGGTGCCCTCGCTGCCAGACAGCCATAGCGGACTCGGAAGTGGAGTACTGGGATGAGACCGACTACTCCATTTATGTCAAATTCCCTGTGATCGGTGAAGAGAATACCTATATCGTGATCTGGACCACCACTCCCTGGACCATTCCTGCCAATATGGCCGTGGCTGTAAACCCCACTTTCCAGTACTCCAGGGTCAGGGCCTGGAAGGACGGCGAGGCCGATATCCTGATCATGGCCTCTGGTCTGGTCGACTCCGTTCTGAAGATCGGCCGCTACCAGGACTATGAACTGTCTGGCAGAGCTCTCCGCCCAGGAGATGCAGGAACTGAAGTACACGTCATCCGCTGTGGACCTGGTGCCCAGACAAAAGGATCTCTCTCATGGCGTTTATGCTGCGGATTTCGTTACCGCAGAGAATACCGGCTGCGTGCACATCGCTCCCGGCCACGGCCTGGAGGACTATCAGCTGGGATTGGATCACCACCTGGAGATCTTCTGCCCTGTGGGTGAGGACGGCAGGTACACGGCAGAAGCCGGAGAGAAGTACCAGGGTCTCTATGTCAAAGAAGCAGACAATGAGGTCATATCCGATCTGGAGGAGCGAAAACTATTGCTGGCCCAGGGCAGCCTCACCCACCGCTACGGCCACTGCTGGCGCTGCAAGACGCCCATCATATTCATCGCCACCAGCCAGTGGTTCCTCAAAATCTCAGACCTGCGAGACAAGATGCTGGATGAGGTCTGCAAGGTGACCTGGTATCCGGAGTGGGCGGGGTCTGCCAGGTTCTCGGACTGGATCAGCAATGCCCGTGACTGGTGCATCTCCAGGCAGAGGTACTGGGGAATTCCGCTGCCCATCTGGACCTGCCCTGGTTGCGGCCATATGGAAGTGATAGGCACGGCTGCAGAGCTGGAGGAGAGAAGCGGCCAGAAGCTCAATGACCTGCACCGGCCGGATGTCGATTTTGTCCTCCTGGACTGCCCATGCGGCGGCAAGATGAAGCGATCACCTGACGTCTTCGATGTCTGGTTTGACAGCGCTGTGGCCTCCTGGGCAACCCTGCGCTATCCCAGCCACGAAGAAGAGTTCAACGATTGGTGGCCGGCGGACTTCATCACGGAGGGCCACGACCAGACGCGCGGCTGGTTCTACTCTCAGCTGGGAGCTTCCATGGTCTCCTTTGGAAGAGCGCCCTACAAGAGCGTTCTCATGCACGGCTTCACTCTGGATGACCAGGGCCGGAAGATGTCCAAGAGCATAGGCAACATCGTCCAGCCTGAGGAGGTTGTAACCAAGTTCGGAGCCGATATACTGCGCTTCTATGTGCTGGGAGCCAACGCCCCCTGGGAGGATCTGCATTTCTCCTGGGATGCAGTGGAGAACACCGCCAGGATGCTCAACATATTCTGGAATGCTTATCGCTTTGCCCTGCCCTACATGGTCCTGGACAAGTTCGACTCCAGGAAGGCGGATCTATCGCTCTACCAGAGCAGTCTGCGTCCGGAGGATCGCTGGATTCTGTCCAGGGTGAACAGCCTGGCTGAAGAGGTCACGGTTGAGATGGAAGGGTATCAGCTGCACCGCATCGTCCGTTCCATCTCCGACTTCATATTGGAGGATCTCTCCCGCTGGTATATCCAGCTGGTCCGTCCCCGCACCTGGATTGAGCAGGACGATCCTGACAAGCTGGCAGCTTACGCCACCATTTATGAGGTTCTGGTGAAACTGTGCAAGATCATGGCGCCGTTCACGCCATTCATCAGCGAGTCCATCTACCAGAATTTAGTCCGAGGGCTGGATGAGTCGGCTCCGCAGTCGGTCCACATGTGCCAATGGCCGCGAGGCAGCGAGCTCTTTATCGACAAGCGCCTGGAGGCAAGCATGTCTCTGGTAAGGGATGTCTCCATGGCGGCATCCAATGCCCGGCAGAAAGGAGGCCGCAAATTGCGCTGGCCGGTCTCAGAGATAGTAATCGCGCCCTCCAAAGAAGCAGTGGATCTCGGCAACCTGGAGAATGTGCTCCGGGGCCAGACCAACTCCAAGAAGATAACTGTGCTTCTCCCCGGAGCAGAAGCCAACGATGGACCTGGAGATGGCTCCCGTTCACAAGAAGATCGGTCCGGTCTTTAAGGGTGAAGCAAAATTGGTAGTAGAGGCATTAGGCTGCGGCGGCGCCGGCCGAGGTCAAGAGCCAGCTGGACGGCTGCGGTGAAGCCGTTCTGAAGCATGATGGAATGGAGTATAAGATAACGGCAGAGATGGTGCAGTTCAAGGAATTGCCGCCGGAAAACCTGCCTGCGGCTGAGTTTTCCAGGGGATTCGTCTACGTGGACATCACCCTCACACCAGAGCTTGAGGCGGAAGGATACGCCCGCGAGATCATCCGCCGCATCCAGGATATGCGTAAAGAGCTGGATCTCTCTTTGCAGGATCAGATCCGGGCAATGGTGGATATTGAGAGCAAGCCCATACTCGATCTGGCAATGCAAAGGAAGGAGCACATAGCAGGCGAAGTTCGGGCAGCCGACCTCCAGATGGGCCTGGGCCTGGAATTGAAGGGATTGCTGGTCAAGGACTGGGATATCGAAGGGGTCTGTGTGCGAATTGGCATAGACCGGTCAAAATAGATTGGACTTTATCGCCGGAGTTTTATAAATGACAGAGCAAGATGATGTTATGGGGACACCGGTTCCCGTCAGGGTTAAAGGGGTTTACATCGCCGAGTCGGAACAGAGCTCGCCCGCGCCCGTGGTCCTTCTGGAGGATGAAAAGGCAAGGATTGTGCCCATATTTGTGGGGCTCTCCGAAGCCATCTCCATTCATCATGCTCTATTGGGGGAACTCTCGCCCCGGCCCATGACCCATGACCTTTTCATATCTGTTTTGGAGTGCCTGTCTGCCAGCATCACCAACGTGCTTATCGATGATCTGGATGGGGGCATCTACTACGCCAGACTCACCATCAAGAGCGAGAGCACTCAAAATGAGATAGACGCCCGGCCCAGCGACTGCCTCGCCCTGGCTCTGCGAGCTAAAGCGCCTATCGAGGTCCAGGAGAAGGTATTGCTGGATTCAAGCATAAGCAAGGGCGAAGTAGAGAAGTTGGTAAGCATCGATAACTATCTGCAGTGAGCATGACCCAGATTTTGGCAAGGCTGAATCGGTGATTATTTTTGAAACAAAATAGCGGCGCCATTAGACCAATATTAGGCCAAAGTGATCTTTTATCGATTTACAAAGTTATACATTGGGGATGCGCAAAAATGCAGCAATGAAAATAGTTCAGTAACGCCTCCCGAGATTGAAGTACTGATAATACTGCCTCATCGCCCCCCATCTCCCTAGCAACGTTCGCCCTGCCATCATGCTATGCACCATGGCCGCAAGACCCCTGTCAGCCCGCGACCGTTCGTCCGCATGCGACGAGCCCAGCTCCAGGCTCATCAGCTTCGATAGCATCCGCCTTTCATCTGCAATGGGTTATATTACCTTTCATCCAGCTATCGCAGCGAGCAGACGTTGGCCTCCGAGGCTTCCCATGAACTGGCCTTCCCGGTGAGACGAATCACAAGTTGATGTAATCCGCATATTCTAGAATATTCGTAATCAAGTATTGGAGATAAGCAGTAGCCACCAGAGCCACAAACAACAAAACGAAAAACGCCAAGATATCCTCTAGATTTATGCCTAAATTCATCAGCATCTCTTTCTGGACCTGCGGTGCAGCTCCAATCGGCATATTTTATCTCCATGTCTCAGCTTACCTAGCTGAATTTATGTATGTAACTATTAATTATTAAAGTTTTTGATTGATTTCATAGATCAGGAAATGGGATTAAAGTGCCTTACAAATGCAGTCTTATTGACAGTTGCGCTCCAAGTCCACATTGCGGAATCGATAGCGATAATATCAATGATCGATATCAGCAACCACTCAGTTTTACTTGATCTTCATTCTTATAGTGGATGGAATGACTACTTCGCCCGAAGAGGATTTAAGCCAATTTTAGATGATGTATAAGGCAGTATGAATAACTTGCAAGGTCTGGCATATAAACCGGGGCATGTGATCAGGAAGCTCCGCCGAAGCCCGGCAGACAACCGGGCGGCTACAGCTTGCCGGGCGTTACACAGGATTGTAAGAAGAGACAGACGCGGCCCCCAGGCGATGGACTAGGCAACACAACTACCTTGTGCAGCTAAACTCCCCGCCAAGCCCTGATAATCCCTACCCCTCAGCGACCTGGGCCTTTGCTACGTGAACCTCGGCCAGCTCAAAAAGTGTATATAACTTTCTGCACCACCGCCTCGCGCTTGCGACAGAGCACTCGCACACCCACGTAACCCTGAGTATTGCCATATCGGACAGGGAGTTGCAGCTCCTATCTATCGAGAAGAGCTATTTTCCTAATGCCCGAAATGAGTCCTGAATTTGTTTGATCTCAGCGCTCACATCTTCTTTGGCAACGACAGAGGATATAGCGCACAGGCCATCGGCCCCCGCTCTGATTACATCCATTGCATTGGAATGATCAATGCCGCCTATTGCTATGAGTGGAATGTCCACAATAGCTCGAATATCTTCTATCAGGGTTATCCCGGCCGGCTTTCCTGCATCGGGTTTCGTCGCAGTCTGGAAGATGGGCGAGACTCCCAGATAATCGGCACCGAGGCTTTCTGCCTGCACGGCTTCAGCGAGATTGTGGACGGTAATGCCTATGATCTTCTCCCCCCCAGCAGCTTGCGGGCGGCTTCGCAAGGCATGTCGGATTGACCCAGGTGAACCCCATCGGCATTTACTGCAAGCGCTATGTCGACTCGATCATTGATCAGGAATAGAGTATCCCGGCATATCTCCCTGAGGCAGACGGCTTCCCCGTACATCTCCCGGGTTTTTGCATTCTTATTCCTGTATTGAACAACACTAACCCCACACGCCACCGCCTTGGATACATCGCTGATATTTCCAGCGCGGCTCAGTTTGGAGTCGGTTATGAAGTAATATCCTCTCACCTTTCAATCCTCTGTAGTAACAATCTTCTGCATTCTTTTTATGGTGCTGGAATCAAGGTTGTACACGGCGTCAATCAGCTTCTCCTTGAAGCTGGCGGGGCCGCTTGCATTCTTGGCCGCTATCTCGGCCGCAACCTCGTAGCATACGAGACCTGCGACAGAACCGACAACCGGATTCCTTTCAACAGCTGCAAATGTCCCTATCACCGATGTTGCCATGCACCCCGTGCCTACGATATCCGCCATCATAGAGTGGCCGTTCAACACCTGCACCAAACTCCTTTCATCGGCCACAATGTCCTCTCTGCCGGTGATAACGACGGTGCAATTTCTATTCTTGGCCAGCTCCCGGGCCACATCCTGCAAGTTCTTCTCGACAATTACGGCATCTACGCCCTTGGTCTGAACATTTTCTCCGGATATGCGAGCAATCTCTGAGGAGTTTCCCTTAATGATGCTCACTCTTACTGTATCCAGTATCTCAAAGCATTTGTCGTCACGGAATTTTGTGGCGCCTGCTCCGCAGACATCCAGAACCACAGGAATATTCTTGCCGTTAGCACTTTTTCCTGCAAGCACCATGGCCTCGACAATTTCGGAGGTCAGAGTGCCGATATTCAGAACCAGGGCGGAAGATATGCCCGCCATATCTGCGACCTCTTCTCTGGCATGGGCCATGACCGGCGAGGCCCCGAATGCCTTTACGACATTGGCACAGTCGCATATGGTAACAAAGTTCGTAATGTGATGTATCAGCGGCTTATCTCGTCTGACTTTTTCCATGGGTTCGGAAGAATCGATTATCACTATGCTTCTCCTTGACCTATCGTCCGGGATATCAGGCTAGCACCGGATGCAATAAAACTTTCGAATAGGGCCGAAGATCTTCCCCTGGCCCCTGACGATAGTTATTTAGACATGCCTGCAGGCAGAATAAGTGAGAGGTTCTCAATGGATCCATCGATCAGAGCTTTAGGCTGGACTGAGCTTGAAGGCAGACGCCTGACAAGAGCAGAGGTTGAGGCCATATTATTGCTGGATCCGGAGAAGATCACGAAGCTGGGCGGTGAGTTTTTCCTGGAATGGGATGGCTGCAAGGCACGTGATCATTTTGGGATCATGGCTGGAGACTGCCCACCGGGAGCCATGGTACGTGGAGATAAGGTGATTGGAAGAATAGATCCCAATTATCCTGCCATGCTTTTGGGTGACGCCATTGAGATAGCAGTCCGGCTTCGCAGCGATGAGGGAGTCGTGGCAATGTCCGGTGGAGTCGACTCGGCCCTTGTCGCCCGCCTGGCCGGAAGAGAGTGTGTGGTGGTGGGAATAGATGGCTCCCATGACCTGCTACATGCAAAGCAAGTGGCAGACATGCTAGATCTTTCTCTGGAACGGGTTCTGATAGATCCGGGCTCGATTGAAGATCGGCTCCGCCAGGTTCTGCTTATGATCCCAAAGATCGATCCGGTGAATGCGTCCATAGCCACTACTCTCAACTATGTGGCGGAGTGGGCCGCGCTCCGCGGGCACAGGCGCATCCTGGCGGGCCAGGGTGCGGACGAGCTCTTCGGGGGCTATGCCCGATACCTGCAGACCGAAACCCTTGCCCTCGATCTGGAGAAGGATTTCCTGGGGCTCTCAATTCAGCTGGCAAGAGATCAGGCCGTGGCTGCACTCCATGGCACCTACTTCTCGCTGCCCTACATGGATGTGAGAGTAGTTGGGGCGGCATTTTCCATTCCCGCCGGGGAAAAGGTGTGCCATGGAGTTCGTAAGAAGCCGCTGCGGGAAGTGGCAGAAATGTATATGCCATCTGCCATCGCCCAATACGAGAAGAAGGCCATGCAATATGGCAGCGGCGTGATGAAGGAGATACAAAGGCTGGCAAACCGGAGAGGATACAAGAAATCGGTGCAGGGTTATTTGCTATATCTATGCAAGGAAGAAGGTCGAGAGTTATAAAGATCGGCCGTTTTCCTTGAAAACGATTCGAATGCAGTCCCAAGGCAACGCAGGGGCCGGATTACGGATATTTGGGAGAGAGCACATGGCCGTTTGATGAACCGCCACCAGCTCTTAGCCCTGGCATCTTCATGGCTTGGCGGCGAGGATAGTGCGTAGTACGACTGCAAAAAGGTGAAGGGGTCCCAGGAAGTCTCAAGATATATCCCACCCACGGCGCTGCATCTGTTTTCAATATAGATTGGGTAGGAAATCCTTCTGTTCTTCAGTGCCTGCGACTCAAGACCTCATGTGCCTCATTTCCGTTTAGCTTTTTGCCATCGGATGTTGATTGGAATGGTGGAATTTTTCCCAATTATAGATCCCGTCGCATCTCTTAGAATAATTGAGCCCAAAGGTTCGTCTGCAAAGGGAGAATTGATTGCCAGCGAACCTGCCGGTGAAATCAAGGTATCGTTTGATAAACGCAGACTCTTTTCATTACCGAACAATGAAGTGGTCACGATTTCCCATCCGGAGACGTTTACGGAGATAGATTTATTCCTATTAGTCAATATAATTTCGTATGTGCTTGAATTGAGCAAAGTAGCATTCTGAACACTTGCGGCCTTGTTCCGAGTTACAGACTCCGGGGAAGATTTAGCTGAAGTCGAATGCGAACCGGATTTATTGCCAAAGCTGACAGACCTTTGCATTCAAATTCAGAGAGATTTAGCTGGGGTGAATCCGGAGATAAATTTGGATCATTGTATGTTGAATAGACGGCTGACTAAATGAACGGTTTCGGCAACATCGAGCTACATTAGCTACAGGACATTACGCTAGTTGGAAGAATCTATGATTAATATCCTGTATCTGTTGGCTATAAATCTATAGACCAGTGTCCTATTGGACTCCTTTCCGGGCAGACGCCAACGTTTGTCCGCGTTTCCCAGTTTGGAATCTGGGCCAAGCATCGAGTCTATCCGATAGGAGAGAAGGAGAGAAGAAAATTGAGAGAGTATGCCCAGGGCTCGTAGGATTGAAATGAAAGGAAAAGAATGAAAAATTGGCCAGAGTCGTCTTTCGATTTTTCGACTTCTCAACATATATTCCACCGCCCTCAGTCATCGGTGAGAGTGGGCCCATCCTCAAAAGCCGGGCAGTTAAGGGGACAGGAGCCTTCGCCCTTCACTCCAGGGCGACTGCACCGGATCGAAGTATTCGGTTTCATTGGATATCGATGCCTCCTCCTGCAAGCAGGCGCAGCTGCTCAAAGGCTGAACCGGCTCCTCCGAAGGCGCACAGCCGCCCAGCCAGGCCCTGTCGATGACCGACAGATTTCCTGCGTTCACAGATCCGGTGCTGTAGTTGCCCATGACCAATGCCTGGTTAACAATATTGCCCGGGCATTTCTTGATATTCAAGTCGATGCCGATCTTGATGCTGTCGCCGATGGCGAGATGGACCAGCGTCCAGTTGGAGCTGTTCTTGCCGATCTGAAGGGGCCGGAGAGTGGAGTTGATGAAACGAGCACCAGCGGGAAAGAGGTCCTGCAGGAAGATGGGACCGAGTGCGACGTTGCCGTCATTGGTGATGGTGATAGTATAGACGGCCACATCGTTGACCAACCGGCCATCTTTGCAAAGATAGAGATGCGGCTCGTCGTAACATGGAGCCTTTGGAGATCACGATCTTTCTTTCTACTTTGTAGTCGCCGATCAGGGTTTCATCCTGGTCCACCTGCCGGGATCGGTTCAGGCCGTAATTTCTGCCATAAACCGTCCTCAGATCCAATCTACCGGAAAAGGAGGATTTGCTCTCCAGCTCCCTGAGGCTCGCGGCTGTCGCCTCCTTTTTCAGCCGACTGGCACTGGAAAACGCCTCCCCGATAAAGCTGGTCGGGCTGCGGGACCACATCCCTTCCGACCATTTCCCGGAGAGGTTAACGAAAGTGCGAGGCGCGACTTCATAGCTCAAACTGCCCTGGCTGGCATTCAGATCCTTGGCCATAAAGTTGGAAAAGGTTTCCACTCGCTCCTCGGATCGATAGGCACCGGTTCCCGACTCGTAGCTTCGCTGACTGTCCCGGACCCGGGCATCTTTGGCCACATGGCCATTGCCGGAGACGGACCGGTCTGCTATCAAGCCCTGGCCCAGATCAAGGATGCTTTCGGAGACCTGGAAGTCGCCTGCATAATCCTCCACAAGGGATACGTCTCCGGCATGCCCTGCAGGATTGGGGGACTTCTTTTGCGTTCCTATATGCGCCAGCCCCTGAAAACTGGATTTGAGATCCATCTTTGATTGGTTCCTGTCCAGCTCAAAATGACTCTCGCTATCCAGCCCTGTTGAATATCGATAGGACTCCCGGAAGGAGGTGTTGGTGATGCCGTTCTTGGCACGAGCATCCTCATGCCATAGGCTCGATATGCTCCAGGCACTGTTTCCAGGCAGCAGGATAGTGGCAGGAGAATAGCTGGTACGGAGACTCCGGTCCAGCTTTATGGATTTGTTGGCAGTGAGAAATCGCAGATCTTCATGATTTTCGTATTTCCCGCTGCCGTGCTCTCGCAGGGATAGGTCGGTGCCATCTTCCGCCAGAACCAATACCTTGGCGGTTTTGGAAAGCTGCATCTGGTCCGAGTTCACATAGACCCGGTTGGTGATAAGAGAAGGCTCCCGGTTGGTGGTGTAATCCTGGTATTTTCGAACAAAGCCCTTTCCTCTGACGGTCTGATGGCTTTCATACTTTACATCCGTTTGAGGCACCCTCACAGTCAGGTCAATCTCTATGCATTCGCCGGGCGCAAGACTTGCAAACCTCCAGATGCCGTCCGCTGCGGGTGCGGGCGTTGCCAAGATAGGCTCCACCGTGGTATCGAAGACATCCTGGACAGTTACGTTGGTGGCTGGCCTGCCGCCATGGTTGCAGACTCTGATGATATAGCTTATCTCCTCGCCCCGGCGCACTGCCTTTTGCAGGGCTGTTTTGTTGACATCCAGGCGTGTCCCGTTCTGAACAGACGTGAATATCGTGCCGTTTTTTGGCCCCAGCTCCTCGCACTCGATGGAGAACCGGTTTTGCAGCAGCACGCCGTCCTGCAGAGTTCCACTAACGCGAACTCTGATGGCAATACTGTGCGGCCCATCGGGAGCGAGCTCGGGGATATGCCAGGTGAGGGAATCTGCATTGGTGTTGGTGCGGGCCTTGTCCTCGGAGGGAGCCGGATCTGCGGAGAGGAAGGTGACGCGTGGGTCCAGTTCGTCCCTGATGGTGATATTGTGCGCCGCTTTGCTTCCCGTGTTCTCATAGGTCAGAGTGTAGCTGAGAGGCTCGCCCACACCCACAGGATCGGGGTCTGCAGTTTTTCGAATAGAGAGGCTCATGACGCTTGTACTGGCGGAGGCACTCTGAACATAGTCATTCACTCCGCCATCTCCCGTGCGCTCATCCGGGCTCATTCCTGCGAGGCTGGTCCAGGAAATCCTGGCATGGTTGACGATTTCCGCGCCAGGCGGTGCCCGGCTGGTGGCATTGAAGCGAAGGAGGATCTTTCTGGAGCTATCCCAACCAGGATCAATGGAGTCGATATGCCACTTCAGGCTCTGGCCGCTGGAAGATGTGGAGGCGACGGGACCGGACAGAACCATCCAAGGATCCCGGCTCGTATGTAAGGCCCTCGGGAAGGAGGTTTTCCAGATCCACATCGTATGCAGGCGCATGGCTCGCTTGTGAGTGGCAGACGGAAATGAGGTATGAAATGTGATCTTCCGTCGCAGCAAAGGGCCTCGATGCCTGCATCTCCAGCATCAATTCCGGCTCGACCACCGTAAGTCCACCGGCTTCGTCGCTGTCGGTCTTGCGGCCCATTTCCATCCGTCCAGCTCATGCTGGCCTTTGTTCCCGCGAGCACGACGCCATCCTGGCACTCAGGTGCATTTTCCAGCCGGCAGTTGTAGGTGATCGCAATCGTCTGCGCAGGAACGGCATCTCCAAAGAGGCGGCAGACCTCTACGGAGCCATCGGAATTTGGGATCTGGACCTCCTGCAAAGGTGCAGAGCCATGCAGGGATAGGCTGCTCCTGTTGTAAATCAGACCTCTTGGAATTGTATCGTTGATCCAGAGGCTGTGTGCTCCTTGGGGCAGGTCGGCCTCGACCTCATAATCGGCAACTTCGCCGATAGCGAGGCTTCGAAGGTTGTCCGGCTGCTTGCGAATAGCCGTTCTTCCGCCGAGCTCGGAAACAGTACTTGCCTCCTGACAGGGGCCGGTCCCCCAGCGGGCTTTGAAGATGCCTGAATAGTCGCCCGCCGATGACACAACCCTGGCCTTCAATCGGATCTGCACCTTATCGCCCGGCGCTAGAGTCGTATATCCCTGGACAATTTCGGGCGCCGTCGAATCTATGCTTATCAGTTGCAGGCCCGTATCCAGTGTGGCATTGAACGCAACACTGTAGGCGGTTCCGTCTCCATCGTTCTCCAGAAGAACCGTCCAGTCTACGACGTCACCCTTGGAGACGTCAAATCGATCCGGGGTTGCAGAGAGTGTCAAGTTTGCCCGCCTGACGGTCAACGGAAGTGATGGCGCTGAAATTGTGCCGCCAGAGGAGAGAATCTCTCCCGAGAGCGACGCCTGGCGAGGCGCGTCGCATCCAGGGGTGAGATTGAACGAGAGAGCGAGAGATTCCCCGGCATAAATGTCGGCTGAGCTTCCGCCATTGGATGACCCGGGAGTTGACGCCTGGAATTTCCAATCCGTATCGCTTCCCAGATCCTTGCCGTTCGGATAGCGAGCCTGACAGAGTCCGTCGTTCTTTTCATCCTTGGCTTCGGATGTCCGGTCGACCTCTCTGCCCGAGGAATCCAGGAGTGTAATGCGGGTCAGGTAGGAGTTGATAAGCGATCCATTGGTCCAGGTGAGGACCTGGTACCCATCCGAATTGATAACAGTCCCCGCTGAGAATTTCATGGATTTTCCCGAGTAGCTGTCCACGAGCTTCCATCCACCGATGTTGACCGCCTGGGAGGTTGGATTGTAGAGTTCGATCCACTCTTTTCCGGTGTCTGTACCTGCAGGGTTCTGCTCCCATTCGTTGATCACGATGCTCCGGCAGGATTTCAACAGAGCCTTCAGGTCCCACCTCAATGATTGGCCGACCTGGATGGGCTGGCAGAGTGACGCCTTGCCATCCATGATGATGCTCGAATTTCCTCCATAGCTGAACCCCTCGGGAATATGGAATAGAGCAGACAGATCGCTGGCATCCGTATTGGAGACAAAAACCATCTTGTAGCTGCCACTTCCAGATACATCAACCTCATCCGGAGCGACGAGGCTGAGGGATGAGGCCATGCGACCGGCGAGAGAACGGCCAGCAAGACCAGAGCGATAACGAGAAAAAGATCCCGGTGTGGTGACGAACGTTGCGGGCAGTAGATTTGCATTCAGATTGCGAAATGATCTCAGGACATCACAAATTAATTTTGATAATTTTAAATGAGTTCCAGGATTAGAATCACTGAAGTGCTTGTGATCACAAGAATTGCTGCATGTGGAATCAATTTCGAAGGGCATAGATGGCGTTCTCCGGTACATGGTCGTTGAATCAAACAGGAATTAAGGAGGAACATATCTTATTTAATATTTTCTGTTAGTTTGGTACCATGAAGGATTGGGTAGGAAAATATAAAAGGAACATTAAAAAATTATTAAAATAATATAAAACGAAAATGCAAATTCACTGCGCTGCATTCCTCGCCGCTGCACCCGTGGCCTGGCACCGGGCACGGCTTCCCTGCGCACGCTATCCGCCCACGCTCGCCCATGGGGGGCCCGCGTCCACACGCGCGACCCGGCGGTCCGCTGCATCATCTTTTGGGAAGCATTCCCAGCCTTTCGGCTCTTTCACGCGAGACCATCACCGAACTCGGTTGATGAGCTGACCGAGATATGTGGCCTCAACGATGTTGGCAAGTCCGCCAGGAAGCACAATGCTGGCTCAACTCTCACTTTAAATCCGACAAGGATATGTTCTTCAGAATACTTCCGGAGTTCATCTATATAATTTGGCACGTGTGAAATGCATCATCCGAAAATAGTCCTATAACGCTTCGCGAGATTGATGTACAGATGTCACGGCCTCATCCCCTTCTCCATCTCTCTTGCCACGTTCGCCCCTGCCATCCTGCTCTGCACCGTCCCCGCCAGCCCCTTGGCGGCTCGCGCCCGGGAGTACTCGTCCACCTGCCAGTCCAAGCCACTCATAGCCCACCTCCATGAGGATGAGGCCCTCTGCGGGAGCCGTCGGCGCGCCATAATTCAGCTCGGGCCGCAGGAGGTCAGCAAACCAGCTCGTGTCCTTCTGGCCCGCCCCCACCTTCTCCAGGGCGCCGACGATCTTTCGCACCATATTCCAGAGAAAGCCGTCCGCCCGAATGTCGATGATGAAGAGGCCGTTCTGCTCAGAGATCTCGAGCTTCTGCACCGTCTTTACAGTGCCGACTTTTGCAGAGGAGAAGTTCCGGAAATCGTGCTCGCCCAATAGGAGCTGCCGCAGCCGCGCGCATCTTCTCCATATCCAGGCCCGGATGCCAGAGAAGGTAGCGGTACTCTCGCCACAAGGCATTCCAGCGGGCGCTAAAACCTATGGGCGCCCGTGCCCATGCCCAGGTCCAGATATCGCGGGGCAGGCGGCCGTTGACGCACCTGGGCCGCGTCAATTTCTCTTTGTCCTCGTCGATCCAAAAGTCGATTACCTGGCCCAGTGCCGAGACGCCCCTGTCCGTTCGCCCGGCATAACAGAAGTCGCCGTGGATGACGCCAATCTGTGCCAGCGCTTTTTTTACTTCCGAGTCCACAGTAACCAGATCCGGCTGGCGCTGGAAGCCGTAGTAGTTATCGCCCAGGTAGGCGAGCTTCAGGGCCACTTTCATCTAGACTTCTCTGGGGTCGGTGATGTACCCGGTGATGGCGCTGGCTCCGGCTGTGGCTGGCGAGCAGAGGTAGACGAAGGCTTGCGGGCTGCCCTGACGGCCGACGAAGTTGCGGTTCGATGTGGAGAGTCCGTGCTCGCCTGCACCCAGGAGGCCGAAGCTTCCGCCCATGCACGGTCCGCAGCAGGCCGACTCGAACATCGCTCCCGCCTCCATGAACTTCTCTATGAGGCCGGCGTGCAGGCATTTCATGTACTCCTCCCGGCTGGCAGGAACCACAATCATGCGCACCCCTTTGGCCACTGGCTCGCCCTTCATCAGCTCTGAAGCGAGCAACAGGTCCTCGAAGCGGCCGTTGGTGCAGGAGCCCAGGAAGACCTGATCGATCTTTGTCTTGGGAACCCGGCTTATGGGCAAGACGTTATCGACGTTATGGGGCATAGCGATCTGCGGCTCGAAGTCGTCCACATTCCAGCTCTTCCTGGAGACCAAAGCCTCCTCGTCTCCCCGGACGATGCCCGCCTTCACGGCTGCTTTATCCTCCACCCGGCCCTCCAGGTACTTTATGGTGGTCTCATCCGGCTCAAAGATGCCGGCCTTGGCCCCCATCTCAATGGCCATATTGGATACAGTCATCCTCTCGGGAATGCTCATCCTGGCCGCAGCCTCGCCCTTGAACTCGCAGGCCAGGTAGTTGGCGCCATCCGCACCAATATCGCCGATAATGCGAAGCACCGCATCCTTTGATGTGACGCGATAGGGCAGCCTCCCCTCGATCATGAGCTGCAGGGTCTTGGGCACCATGAACCAGAGCTTCCCCGTGGCAAAGACGGAGGCCATGTCTGTAGATCCGACCCCGGTGGCAAAGGCCCCAAAGGCGCCGTAGGTGCAGGTGTGCGAGTCGGTGCCCACGATTATGTTACCGGGGAGCACATGTCCCTTCTCAGGCATGACCTGGTGGCATACGCCGCAGAAAATGTCGTAGTTGAGGATGCCCTGCTCTGCTGCGAACTTGCGCAGCATGATATGATTCTCCGCTGCCTTCAGGCTGTCCGCAGGGACCTGATGATCGAAGAGCAGCACGATCTTGGAGGGATCCCAGACCTTGGCATCCTTACCTGCGATCTCATAGAATCCCTTGACCGCCAGGGGACCGGTGATATCGTGAATCATGGCTCCGTCTATCTTCGCCATGACGAACTCGCCAGCTTGCACCTCTTTATTTGCCGCTCTGGAAAATATCTTCTCCGACAGGGTTTGGCCACTCATGAGGATTGCCATCTCATCCATGATAAATAAATCTTAACCTTGCCGGGCCGGAAAATCAATTGAAAAGTCTTCAGACCATTTCAAAGCCTTTAAATAAAACAGATGAATCAACGATGTACAAGAGATTACATCATAGTTGGAAGATGGAGTGTCCAGATGAAGATCAAGTACTTGCTCGACGAGGAAGAGATCCCCAAGAAGTGGTATAACGTTGCCGCAGACATGCCTACGCCCCTGGACGCACCTCTGCATCCCGGGACGCTAAAGCCGCTCACGGCCGAGGATATGGAGATGATCTTTCCCAAAGCGCTCATCCGGCAAGAGATGAGCAGGGACCGCTGGATAGACATCCCGGAAGAGGTACGCGAGATCTACAGGCTCTGGAGGCCCACGCCACTGTACCGGGCAGCAGGACTGGAGAAGGCACTCAAGACGCCGGCCAAGATCTACTACAAATATGAGGGTGTCAGCCCGGCAGGAAGCCATAAGCCCAATACGGCCGTTCCTCAGGCCTACTACAACATGAAAGAGGGCATTGAGCGGTTGGCCACGGAGACGGGCGCGGGCCAGTGGGGCTCGGCTCTGAGCCTGGCTACCTGTCTCTTCGACATGAAGTGCACCGTCTACATGGTCAGATCAAGCTTTGACAGCAAACCCTACCGCAAGAGCGCCATGCGCGTCTGGGGGGCAGAGTGCCTCGCCAGCCCGTCCGACCGGACAAACTATGGCCGACAAGTCCTGGCCAAGATGCCGGACACACCGGGAAGCCTGGGCATTGCCATCTCTGAGGCGGTAGAGGATGCTGCCAGCCATGAAAACACCAATTATGCACTGGGGTCCGTGCTCAATCATGTCCTTCTCCATCAAACCGTTGAGGGCCTGGAATTGAAAAAACAGTTCGAGATGACAGACGACTATCCTGATGTCATGTTCGGCTGCTGCGGCGGCGGGAGCAACTTCCCGGGAATGGTCTTCCCCTTCATTCCCGATAAGATGAAGGATAAGAAGGATCTGCGCATGGTGGCCTGCGAGCCTTCTGCCTGTCCCAGCCTGACTAAAGGGCTTTATGCCTACGACTTTGGCGACACAGCAGGCATGGCACCTGTGATAAAGATGTACACACTGGGCCACGACTTCATACCGCCCGGAATTCATGCCGGCGGCCTGCGCTACCATGGAGACGCTCCACTGCTCTGCAACCTGGTTCATGACGGCCTGATCGAGGCCGTAGCCCTGCAGCAAAACGAGGTCTTTGAAGCGGCCACACTCTTCGCCCGCACAGAAGGCATAATTCCCGCCCCGGAGGCGGCTCACGCCATAAAGCCAGCCATTGAAGAGGCACGAAGGTGCAGCAAGACGGGCGAGGAGAAGATCATCTTCATCTCCCTGACAGGACACGGCCACTTCGATCTGGCAGCCTACGATGCCTACAACGACGGCAAGCTAATAGACTACGAGTATCCCGCCGATCTGGTGAAGCAGTCTCTCTCCAAGCTGCCCCAGGTTTGAGGGCCTCGTTTATAATGGCAGAAAGAGCCGGGAAGATCGGCTTCCTGATCAACCCCGTTGCAGGCATGGGCGGAGCCGTAGGCCTGAAGGGCACGGACGGCCTGGCCGGAGAGGCTAGGGCCAGGGGAGCCAGGCCCCAGGCGGCCGAGCGAGCCCGGGCATGCCTCTCTAAACTTGCCCGGGAATCGAAAAGCCTTCTCTTTTTTACCGCCAGCGGCGAGATGGGAGAAAGGGCTTTGCACGAATTCGGCCTGCATTATGAGGTAGTCTATGAAGCCTCAGAAGAGTCCAGCTCGAATGATACAAAAGCCGCCTGCCAGGCTTTCCTGGAAAACGGAGCGGACTTGATCCTATTTTGCGGAGGCGATGGTACGGCGCGGGATGTGGCGTCGCCGGCAGGCCAGGTGCCTATCCTCGGCATTCCGGCAGGCGTGAAGATGCACTCAGGCGTCTTTGCCATCAGCCCTGAAGCGGCAGCAGAGCTGACGCTCGGCTTTGTCCGGGGCGAGCTCAAGGCCAGAGATACGGAGATCGTGGATGTAGACGAAGAGCTCTACCGCTCTGGAGTTCTGCAGACCAGGCTTTATGCCGTGGCCAAAACTCCCTACCAACCTGTTCTTGTGCAGGATAGAAAGAGGATCTACAGCTCCTCAAGCGAGGAGGAGTTCAAGGACCAGATAGCTCTTTTCGCCTGCGAGTTCATGAGGGACGGCTCAGCCTATATTATCGGGGCGGGAACTACTACCGCCAGAATAGTCGAGCATTTGGGAGTCGAGAAGACACTGCTGGGCGTAGATGTGGTTCAGAATGGAAAGCTGATCCTGAAAGACGCCGCGGAGATTGACCTGCTGGACCTGCTGGATAGGGTTAAGAGCGCCAAGATCATCATCTCCCCCATCGGAGCGCAGGGCTTCATCCTGGGCGAGGCAGCCAGCAGATAAGCGCCGCAGTAATAAGGAGGGTAGGCACGGAGAACCTGATAATAGTCTCCACACCCCACAAGCTGGCGGAGCTATCTTATCTCCTGGTGGACACGGGAGATCCTGAAATGGACAGAAGCCTGAGCGGAAAGAGGCAGGTAGTGACGGGATACAGGATAGCTCAGAGAAAGGATGTCTTTGCTGCATCAATGCCGCCCGGCTCTTGATGGATATCAACTACCAGTGAATCTTCCTGAGTTGTCCAGTGGAAATGCTCTGCCGAAATTGCGGTGTCGCTTTTCGGTGATGCATATTCGGTGACTCATATATACCCCAACATGCGATCAATGCTCCCTGGTGAAACTACAACCTATCCAACCATAAGAGATGCGTCCATTGATGCCGGAGGAGACCTGCTTGGTGATCGCGAAAAAAGAGCTAGGAATGGCTAAATACGTCCCCAGAAGACCCGGCACGCTCCGCTTCATACGAGCCCCCTGTCGCCAACAGAAATATTGTGGCCTTCATCATCCTGCTCGGCATTTTCATGTTCGTTATAGATGGCTCAGTGGTGTCCATTGCCCTTCCCACCATTACTCGCTATTTTCGAGCCGATGTGGCCCAGTCCCAGTGGGTGATAACTTCATACCTGGTTACGGTGACGAGCCTTCTCCTGGTCTTCGGAAAAGTGGCCGACCGGATAGGCAAGGTTCGGATCTTTTTAGGGGGATTTGTTCTCTTTACTCTGGCATCCGTCGCTTGCGGCCTCTCCTCAAGCCTTGGCATGCTCATATTCTTTCGGGCCCTTCAAGCAGTGGGCGCGGCCATGGCCTTCTCCATCAGCACCGCAATTATCTTTGAGCTCTACCATCGAGGAGAGCAGGGCAGGGCCATGGGGTACATCGGCACCACCGTCTCCCTGGGCAGCATCGCCGGACCTATGATGGGCGGCTACCTGGTTGACTTTGTGGGCTGGAAATACATATTCCTCATCAACCTTCCTATCGGCATTGTGCTCTTGGCCCTGGCAGCCAGATACATGAGAATAAAAGAGGCGAAATCAGAGCGATTGGACCTGGATTGGCCTGGCAGCGCCGTGCTGATCGTTTTCATAGTATCGTTGATGCTATTCCTGGGAGACCTGGGGTCCAGCGCCGCTATCACATCCACCGAAGCCTTCCTGGGCCTGCTAACGCTGGCATCACTGATGGCCTTTGTCTGGATAGAGTCGAAACATAAGTCGCCTCTCCTGGATCTGTCCATCTTCCGTGAGAAGAAGTTCGTTCTTCCGGTCATCAGCATAGTACTGTTCATCATTGCGAACTTTGCCGTCTTCATCCTGGGGCCTTTCTACTTGCAAGGAGCCTTGGGCTACTCGCCGGCAAGAGTCGGCACTGTATTTCTCATCGTGCCTGCCATATTGGTTTTCGGCTCTCCCTTCGGAGGCTGGCTCTTTGACCGATATCATTACCGCTATAGCTCTGCCCTGGGGATGATAATTGTAGCCGCATCTCTGGCGATCATGGGTGGTGCCATTCGCCAAAATGATATAAACTCGATTTACATCTCCTTTATAATCCTGGGGATAGGAAGCATTCTCTATCAGAGTCCCATTAATACAGAGATCATGACCGCTCTGCCGAGAGAGATGCTCGGCATGGCTTCCAGCCTCTCCTCGGCGGTGAGGAATATGGGCATGGCCCTGGGGGTCTCCATCTCCACGCTTCTGCTCACCCGGGAGCTCAACCTGGCCGGCTATCATGGAGCAGTGCTGGACGCAAAGCCGGAATTGCTCAGCGCAACTATAAGCAATGTGATGATCATTGCGGCCGCCTTATGCCTACTGGGGACGGTAGCCGCGTTTCTCCGCAATTGGGAAAGGGCCCGGTAGGAGAAAGCGGAATCGGACAAGCTTTGGATTCTTCAATTCTTCTCAATTCTTCGAATAGGTTCCTCTAATAAGATACATGACCTACTTGAGGCGGTGCGGATGATCAGGACCGAAACCCGGGTGTCGGATGATGTTATCCATGTGGTTTTATATACATCCGGAGCTATCTCTATGAAGTGATCAAATTTAGGGGCGTTTCGTCGAGACTATATAATATAAACGAGAATGGTTGGAACTGATAGGAGCTTGCATGACCAAGAAATTGTACCGTTCGAAGGAGGATCGCTGGGTTGGGGGCGTATGCGGCGGTCTGGGCAAGTACTTGAATATTGACCCGATCGTTATCCGACTGATCGCTTTGATTCTGGTGCTATGCGCCGGCGGTGGGCTCCTGGTTTACATCATTGCCTGGATTGTGATACCTGAAGAGCCTGATTCGCTCGCCATAACGGACGAATCCCCAACCATAGTTGAGATCGATTGAATTTTCTTTTTCAGACTTTCCTGCAGCTTTTCCAGAGCGTTTGACAGAATTTCATTAGCGTTTCCTGGGAGTCGCCTTTATCCTAATTCCAGAGATCTTGTTTTTGGATTCCATTTAAGATTGCGCCAGTTATTTCTACAATTGCAGATTAAAAATTATGGCAGATCGAATTAACAGCAAATCAAATTAGAACAGATCGAATAATTTGTCCCTGCACCCTAGGAAGCAGCCCATAAGTGCTAGACGCCTTTCTATTTCACGATCCTGAAAACCCCATCCGTCAACACCTCGAATGGCCTGTTCACCAGAAACGCCCCGCGCCCTAGCCTCTTCCGGAGGCCGAACTGAACCTGACCTTTGAGGATGGCGAACTTCATCTTTGCCTCTGAAAATTCGCTTTCGAAGGTCAGGGTGTGATCAGACAGCAGACTCGTCCTGCCGTCCCAGTCTCGAACCACCTTGCTCTTGACCCTCTCGAAGAGCCTGGTTCCCGGCAGAGGGTACGGCAGGGTGAATGAGAGATAATCGAGGGGAAGGGATGTTGCGAATCGTATGGTCTTGAGCACGCTCTCATCGTTCTCCCCAGGATAGCAGAGAATAAAAAATGCGCCGTCTTGAGCCCGGCAGATCGTGCCGCCTCAATCGCGCTCGCTGCCTGTTCCAGGGATATCCTCTTTCCCATGAGCCGCAGCGTAGCCTCGTCCCCTGACTCAATCCCGAAGAGTATCTGTCGCAACCGGCTTTTTTCATAGCCAGTGCCGTGGTTTTTGAATCAGTGCACCCTGCCCAGGCACTCCCGTTTGAATCCCATGCCGCGATCGCTGATATCATTGCAGATCTGCAATATCCGCGACTTGTTCAATGTGAACACGTCATCGCCGAAATGAATCCGCTCGTAGCCCGGAGCCAAGAACCTCTTCGACCTCATTCAGAACATTTTCTGAAGAACGCTCCCGGTAAGATGTCCCGAAGCGGCATTGCTGCAGAACTGGCGGCTAAAGGGGCAACCCGGGTGGTCATAACCGTTGTAGCGGAGTAGCCGAAATGCTTCTTCCAGTGGTCCATGTACATCTGGTTCGGGAAGAGATAGCTTGCCGGGAAAGGTATCTGATCCAGGTCGAGCTGCAATTCTCTTCGCGGCGTCTCAATCGTTGATCGCCCTGACTGTACGCCAGCCCCGCAATTTTGCCATAGCCTGAACCTGATTCATAAGCCTGCACTATCTCCATAATCGCCGATTCTCCTTCGCCCTTGACCACAAGGTCGAAATCATCCCAGAAAGAGCTCGGGTCGCAAGATGGAAGCGGGCCACCAGCAACGAGAAGGTCACA
>CAWCSK010000038.1:0-35790 GCA_963798205.1 uncultured Methanosarcinales archaeon | reverse complement strand
TCAAGTTATAATGCGATAAATTTAAGAATTAATGATTTAGAAATGGCTGATTCGCTCTAAACTGAAGGACTTAAAGTTCTCTGTTTTTTTGCGTCCAAAGGCTCCCGGTTCTAACTGATCAAGGTCTTATTAACACTGTTTTCATCATATATATTTTTCATCAGATGTATTTCTCGTCTAGAGCATTTTCTTTCCGGATACAATTCTTCTCACTAATTATCGTGATAAGGAAACCTTAATTAAAGCCTATGATCAAGAAGACAAGATACATTTTGCCTAAAGCCAATATTTAACGCCAAATTAGAAAGCTCATAGACGGTGGGATTATAGTGACAATGAAGGAAAGAGAGATCAAGAGAGCCGTTAAAGAAGGCTATGCCCGCATAGCCAAGCATGCTACATCTTATTATGCTTCCCGGGGTTGCTGTGATGCCGATATTCCTGAAGAGATCAGCAAAAGGATGGGCTATACGGACGAGGAGATTCAGGCGGCTCCTCCAGAATCCAACCTCGGATTGGGCTGCGGCAATCCAGTTGCCCTGGCGTCTTTAAGCGAAGGTGAGATTGTTCTGGATATGGGTGCGGGAGCTGGATTTGATTGCTTCCTTGCCTCTACCAGAGTTGGATCATCAGGAAAGGTCATTGGCGTAGATATTACATCGGAGATGGTTGAAAAGGCCCGGGCCAATGCACGAAAATGCGGGTATTCCAACATAGACTTTAGACAGGGGGACCTGGAGAATATGCCGGTGGCGGACAATTACGTTGATGTGGTCATCTCCAACTGCGTCATCAATCTCATCCCCAACAAGATGATGGCCTTTAAGGAGGCCTTTCGTGTTCTAAAACCCGGAGGAAGGCTGGCGGTTTCTGATGTCGTTCTGCTCAGAGAGCTGCCTGAGTTTGTGAAGAGGTCCAACGAGGCCTATATCGGCTGCCTGGCCGGAGCCATCATGAAAGATGAGTATCTTGAGATCATAAGGAGCGCAGGTTTTCATGATGTTGTGGTCGCGGCCGAGTCAGGATTCCCGGTTGAGACGCTGATCTCGGAAACAACTGCCTCCGCCGTCACTGAGAAGCCCACCATTTCCACTGAGCAGCAAAAAGAAGTTGCAGATTCGGTTATGAGCATAAAGGTCAGTGCGTTCAAACCTGTTTGAGGCGTGGAGTGATGTTGAGATGAGTATTCGCTTAATGGCATTTTTGGGATCTATAGTAGGCAGCATTGCTCTTGATCTCCCTGGCAGGTGGGATATGCACTCGTGGGAGGTTGCGGCGGCGGCGATGATGCCTGGGCGGCATCGGCCCAATCTTTTATGAGCTCAGACGCTCCGATTGCGGGCTTGCCACAGAATCAAAATACGCCGCCCAGCAGCTTCAAAGTGAATGTGCCTGAAAGTGGGAGAGTGAATACAACCAAAAACCAGACTATTCCCAATATCGGCGCGGAATATGTTCAACCGGATTCCAGGACTGAGTCGTTCTTGGCTCCCCAGCTAATTGAGCCGATGAATAGCATTTCTGGAAAAGACGTGGTGCTGGACGTATCAAACCAAAGGTCGCCAGGAGAGGCTCATATCAAGGAGCCGTCCGGCTTCCCTCGAAGAGCGTTCCTATACGATAATGGAACCTTGCGCCCGGTTTCGGAATTGGTCGCACAACTCGGCAAAGCCGGCATCTCCGACAAAGATGCAGTGGTAGTCTACTCGGATGCCTTCGGCTCCGGCGAGGCCGCTTTCGTTCTCTGGATGCTTCGCTATCTAGGGCAGGAGAATGTCCGGGCTTTGGATGGCGGTTTGCAGGATTGGATAGCTGCCAGCCTGCCTTTGGAGACGAAAGAGAACGTCCGGCCCCAAAGCAAATATGTTCCTCATCTGAGGCCCGAGCTTCTGTCCGATTATGATTTTATCAAGTCCGGCAAAGCCCGGTTGGTGGATGCCAGAACTTTTCAGGACTATGGCAAAAGCAGGATTCCTAATGCCATCTTCATCGGCCCGGAGAGTCTCCTGGAAGGTGGCCGGATCAAGGCTGCATCAAAGCTGAATGACACATTCGCCAGGCTGAGCCGGAGCCAAACGGTTGCGGTTTACTCCAATGATCTACTGAATGCTTCTCTGGTCTGGTATGCTCTGCAGCTTATGGGATTTGACTCCAGAATCTATACCTGGCAGGATTGGCAGGACCACGAGGGGGCTCAGGGTCTCCTAGATGATAGGATGCCTGGGATTCGGGCCATGGTTGCGGGCTGCCTGCATTATTTTTTGGAGTTTAATGAATCCGACATATTCTCAAATTGCCAATGTATTGTCATAATTATAATTAGGTTAAATGCAACGGAAAGATAAATTACTTATCCTTTGAAATGGGCCAGAAAACTATCTGAACCTGGGCCCTGGCTTCGGATGCTCTGATATCAAAGCCTAACGAACTTCACGTCTTTTGCCGCAATGCAAAAGATTTATATACGTTATATGTCGTACATAGTATTGTTCAATTTAGTAATGGTGATAAGTGATGAAGATTAGAATAATCAGTTCCAGGGAAGAGATCAATTCTCTTCGTCCAAACGAGAAGGCAATCCACCTGTCGTTCAGACCATCCAATGTTGACTTCCTCAATCTGATCCAAAAATCCCCCAGACTCCAGATGATCCAGGTTCCGCCTTCATACATGAGAACCATGTCCAAAGCCATCGGCGTATTCCTGGAGATGCAGGGAGTAAACCTCCTGGAAGGCGATGTCTGGGGCCATAGAAAAGATATTGACGAGTACTTCACTGTCCCGGACGAGGCCTTGAAGGCAATCAAGTCCCTGGCCGAAAAAGGTGTTTCCAAAGAAGAGATGGCAAAAGAGGTCCAAAAGACTTCGAAATTGGGAAGTGGGCTAATTGAGTATATAGCAAAGTTACAAATAGAGGCCTAAACCCCCATGCAGACAAATAAGGGCTATTGAAAATTGATGAAACCCTTTTTTTGCCGGAAAAATTAGATCAAAATGTGGCGCAGTTCAAATCTGCCTGTATCCTGAAGAAGGCCCCGGGCTACGAAGATGCGTATGCAGTCCTTCAGAGACCAGGACAACCGTATCGTTCCAGATCTCGTCAACTTTAGGGCCCGCTAATCTCAATTATGGCCACGGCCCGGGCCCAGCCTGTAAGTGGGTCGCATCTCGTCCCGTGCCTGCGGCAGTGGATGCATGGTCGGGCTGGCCATATCTCGATCCAGCTCTGGTATTGACCACCACTATTCTCACATTGCGTGAGGTCCCGGGGCTATTCTTTCCAGTTCTTCTCATAGGCAGAGGCCAGTTTGCAGATCTTCCGACAGATGTTTATACGGAATTATTCATTGAGAGTGACCATGAGCGATGGCATCACTGATCGCACGTGGGCTGAGGAGGCTATACAGGCCGCAGAGGCCAGCAAAGCCCAGTTCGAGCAGGTAGCATCAATGATCTCCGATATCATCTGGCGCTATGACCTGAATGCCAAAGGAGAGCGTATCGGCACCTACATCTCGCCGGTTGCAGACAGGATGCTGGGCTTGCCGGCCGGCACCATCGGGAACAGCTTCGAGGAACTTTTCTCGCATATTCATCCTGATGACTTGCCAGCCGCGCAGGAGATGCTTTTCGAAGGGTTACGAACGTTTGGAGAGGAAAGAACCGTTGAATACCGTCTGAGAAAGGCCGATGGCGCGACGCTTTGGGTCCGTTCCAAATGCAAAGCATATTCTCAACCGGATGGTCTAATCATCTGCTTTGGATGCATAAGCGAAATCGCTGAGCGCGAGCGAGCAGAAGAGGCGCTAAGGCAGAGCGAAGATAAATATCGCACTCTCTACAATAATATGCAAGAGGGCGTGGCCTTACATGAGCTCGTTTGTGATGAAATGGGGCAGGCAGTTGAATACAGAATTGTGGATGTGAATCCCAAATTTGAGTCTATTCTCAACATAACGAGAGATCGGATAATCAATAAGCTATCGACAGAGGCTTATGGCACCTCTCTTCCTCCCTACCTGTCCGAATACTCTGCCGTTGTTCGAAGCGGCAATCCCCAACATTTTGAAACATTCTTTCCGCCTTGGAACAAGTATTTTGAGATTTCAGTATCTCCTTGGGGCCAGAATGGATTTGCCACCATCTTCAGTGATATCACTGAGAAGAAGTGCGCAGAAGAGGCATTGCGGGAATCCGAGAGCCAACTAGCGCATATAATTGATTTTCTGCCCGACCCAACATTTGCAATTGGCAGAGATGGACAGGTCATTGCCTGGAACCGAGCTGTCGAGGAGATGACAGGCGCCTCCAAGAATGAGATTCTGGGTAAGAAAGGTTTTGCCCATGCCATTCCATTCTACGGATATAGTCGGCCCATCCTCGTGGACCTGATCATCAGGGACCAAAATGATATTGAAGACGAATACGACTTTGTTTTGAGAAAGGGAGATCAACTGACGGCAGAGGTCTTTGTTCCCGAGCTTCGCAAAGGCAAAGGTGCTTATCTTTGGTGCATTGCTGCGCCTCTTTACGACAGCAGCGGCAACGTGGTGGGTGCAATAGAATCCATTCGCGACATTACCGAGAGCAAACGGGCTGCTGAGGCGCTGCGAGAGAGTGAGTTAAGGCTAAGGACCATTTTCGACGCATCCAGCGCAGGAATAATCGTAGTTGACACCAACGGGCAGATCACTCAAGCCAACCAACGGATGGCCGAACTGTTTGCATGCCCATTGGAGAGGATGATCGGCACTCCGTATCCTGACTTTATTCATCCCGACGAACTCCGGGAAGGAACAAAACTCCTGCAAGCGATGATGGAAGATAAGGTCGATGCTGTATGTACGGAGCGACATTATCTCCGCAAAGACGGAAGCGATTTCTGGGGATATCTAGATGGCCGCCGGATGGTTGGGTCGAACGGTGAGTTCACGGGATTGCTCGGCATTATATCCGATATAACCGACCGGAAGCATGCGGAGAATGCGTTGAGGGAGTCGGAGCAAGAGAAAGGCGGCGATCTTGAGCGGTCTCCGGCATGTTGCTGTGGAGTACCTGGATCCCAGCATGCGCATTATCTGGGTCAATGAGGCCGTGCAAATATTCCTCGGATTATCGATGGACGATCTGAGGGGAGCGTACTGTTTCGAGCTCCTTCAGGGCCTGAAGAAGCCCTGTCCGGGATGCACGGCATTGAAAGCCATCGAGACATGTCACTCCCAGGAGGGAGAGCTGATGACCCCAGATGGCAAGGCCTGGATATCTCGCGGCTCTCTTATCAAAGATTCCGACGGCATCGTCAAGGGCGTAGTCAACGTGGCTATGAATATCACCGAACGCAAGAGGTCGGAGGAGGAGATCAAGTCAAATCTTGAGGAGTTGAAGCGATCCAAGGCTTTGATTCAACAATCAAATTCGCTGCTTGAGGCAATCATGGCAAGCTCCCATGATATTGTCGTCTTCGCATTGAACAAAGAATACAGATATATGGCTTTTAATCAAAATCATAAAAGGACAATGAAGGCCATCTGGGGCGTTGACATCGAAATTGGAGCAAATATGCTGGAATGCATTACAGATCCCGCCGACCGTAATCGGGCGAAGGAGAACTTTGATCGAGCCCTGGCTGGCGAGCACTTTGTTATTGTTGAGGCATATGGAGATAACAATCTTCAGCGCCGCTATTATGAGGACCATTACAGCCCCATCAGAGGAGAAGACGCATCCTTCGTCGGACTGACGGTATTTCTGTTCGATATTACTGACCGCAAGCGCATGGAGGAAGAGCTGCAAAAAACTAATGAGGATCTGGAAAGCGCCATTATGCAGTCCAATGAATTGGTCAAGCAGGCCAGGAAGGCCAATGCCGCCAAGAGCGAATTCCTGGCCAGCATGAGCCATGAGATCCGTACCCCCTTGAACGGCATCATCGGTATGACCGGATTGCTGATGGATACAAACTTGAATCCTGAGCAGCGTGAATATGCAGAAATGGCTCAAAGCAGCGGCGAGTCACTTCGCTCTCTCATCAACGATATCCTGGACTTCTCAAAGGTCGAAGCACGCAAATTAGAGCTGGAAACGCTGAACTTCGATCTGCAATCCACCCTGAAGGATACGGTAGATATGCTGGCCGTCAGCGCTCATGAAAAAGGCCTGGAGCTGGTCTGCCTGGTGGACCCAGAAATTCCATCGCTCCTGCACGGAGATCCGGGAAGGCTGCGTCAGGTTCTGGTCAATCTGGGAGGAAATGCTGTGAAGTTCACCGCCAAAGGAGAGATCGTGATTCGCGTCAGCCTGGAGTGCGCAGATGAAGAAATGCCACGCTTCGTTTCTCTGTCCGCGACACCGGCATCGGCATCCCGGCAAACCGGCAGGACATTCTCTTCACGCACTTCTCACAGGTAGATAGCTCGACCACGCGAAAATATGGCGGAACCGGTCTGGGTCTGGCCATCTCTAAACAGCTAGTGGAATTGATGGGCGGAAGGATCGGCGTGGAAAGCCAAGAGGGCGAAGGGTCCACATTTTGGTTCACCGCAAAGTTTGAGAAGCAGTCGGCAAGTCCCGGATCTATCTGGCGAGGGAGCTGTCAAGCGTTCCTACATCTGGCCTGCGGCCTCAGAAAATGCCGAGCATAAAATCCGCATCCTGGTGGCAGAAGATAACCCGGTAAACCAGAAGGTAGCACAGGCTATTCTGAGAAAGATGGGCATCCGGGCTGATGTGGTGGCTAATGGCCAGGAAGCTATCAATGAGCTCCGGATTATTCCCTACGATCTGGTGCTGATGGACTGCCAGATGCCGGAATTGGACGGTTTCGAGGCTACCTGCTCCATCCGTAAGGAAGGATCGGCAGTACTCAACCCAAGCATACCTATTGTCGCCATGACCGCATCCACCATGCAAGGTGACCGGGAGAGATGCATCAGGGCTGGAATGAACGATTTCGTTGCCAAACCGGTCAAGCCGGGGGAACTGGCGGAAGTGCTCGCCAGGTGGTTGGCAAATACAGGCGAGAGCTGACAGACCGGGAGGTTTTGAGTGGCGATTGAGTGACTGGTGTTTGGGACAAATGATCACCAATTTCTTGGCGATATGTCGCTGCATCGCATGCATAATTCTGGGCATAAACACGCATCTAATGTTTTACAAAAAAGGTTAGACTGATTTTCTTTTGGATCAATATCATCTGAATCACTTACATTTTAGGCATCATGGCGCCCATGGGCATCATTTTTCCGGATTGCATCATGGACATCATAGACATCATGGACGTCATGTTTTCCGACTCGTTCTGGGCCATCACCATCATTGAGGCCTTCATTCCGGACGCGTCGCAGGCATCATGACCATCATGGGCATATTCATCCCGGTTACATTCATGGGCATCATGGCCATCATCATTGGCATATTCATTGACGCATTCATGGGCATCATGACCATCATGGGCATCATCATCATACAGGTCATATTGGCGGGACAGGACTCCGTGGAGGGCTTCATCATCATTCCCGAATCCATCATGGGCATCATCATTTTGCAGCCCATGTTAGCAGGGCAAGACCCCATCATCCCCTGATCCATTGCGCCTAAAACGGGATTTACAAATGTGGTCGCAAGCAATGCTATAAGTGCCACAAGGCATATATTGACAATTCTCTTTGACAGGATCATTTACAATCGCCATGTTATATTCCGTGACCTGTAAATATGAATTTTGTGGCACAGATTGGCATTCTATGGCACAAAACGCGAACAATAGAAATAAAGAAGGATGAATTAAGCATAAAAACTATATTGATACTTGAATGAATTTGCTAAATGTATCTGACAATCAATGGCAGCATAAGCACCCCCATGGCATGCGTCTTGTGGATGCCGGCCACGGGCGCAATCAGGCCCACAACTGTGGAGATGAAAAAGATGAAAAGCCCGAAGAACCCGGTGAAGGCATAGGTCATGGCCACCAGGAAGGTCAATACGATCAGGCATAGCCATCTGTAATTGAGTCGAAATAGGGTCCGTGCTGCCAGGCGCGCGGCACCGATGCAGGCCAGGTAGGATGCAGCGGCCACAATTACGATCATTATTATCATCTGCACCACTATGCCTGATCTAGAGTCAGGAGCTGCTGAATTGCAGCCGCGGCTCCGCTGCGGGGCTTGTCTATTACATAGAGCGCCACCAGCGAGAAGAGAGCATTGGCGGAGTTTACTCCTCCTATGGATACCAGGAACTCCTCCGCGGATGCCTGCGCGCCCAGACGCGCCGCGATGGAGGCGACAGAGGGCGAGACTCCGGGGATCCAGGCCACGACGGAGCCGCCCAGACTTCCGGCGAATATCGCCTTGACCAAAGTAGGGGCCGGCATCTTGATCCGGCTCTCCTCTTGCTCGGGAATCTCCGTATCTGTGGATAGGCTCAACAGCAGAGACGACGCGCCAAAGATTCCCGAGAGCAGTGGAAGCAGCACCTGTGGCTCCAGGCCCAGTGGTGAATTGATCATGCTCTCGTGATCGAAGGCGAAGACGCCCAGCAAGCCGCTGGTCAGAAAGAGCAGACAAGCGATGGTCTTGTACTTCCAGTGCACAAGCGAGCCCTGCCCGTCGATCACGGGCCCTCTCTCGGACTTGATCATCATCAGGGCGATTGCGAGGAGAAGAACTCCCACGTACTTAGTTAGATAATCGTAGTAGTTGGAGACGACCCAGGATAGAGGTGCGACCAGAAGGAGGGCAAATATGATCGAGCCTGCACTTCCCAGGGCGGATAGGCGTATCGCCTCGATGCCCCGTCCCTCCAGCATAAGCTTCTGGCCGGGAAGAACGGTAAGAGCGGTTTCGGAGTCCGGCGCGCCCAGAAAGATCGCCGGGATGGCGTCGAAGAAGGTCTGGGAGATGCTGGCGGCAAGGATGATCGAGGCAATCTCATAAGGCGTCAGACCCAGGTTCATGAGACTGGGCGATAATGCCAGAAGCATAGCCGCGAAGTTGTTCAGATGCAATCCAGGAGTAAGGCCGCTCAAAATCCCCAGGGCAAAACCCAGAGCTACGCAGACGATAAGTGTGATGTTGATGATGTCGATCATTTAACTTCGCCCGTTTAACTTTAGTTTAATTTATCGGAAGTCTTCATCGGCATATTTATATCTTACTTTTGTCTTCGACCAATGGCTTGAACCGTGGGTTCGAGCTGTTGCCTGAGGGAATTGGCTCCTCTTCGGCAATTGATCTCTTCGAAGTTTTCGCTTTGTCGCGTTCTGCTTTGGCAAACCCTTAAATACTGGCGCATTATCGATCTACATATTCCGCACAGGGATAAGATGCCCTGGGCGCATGAACCGACAGGTTCGAACGCGCGCTTGGCGCGTGAGTCGGCCCTATTGAGGCCATGCGGAGGATTTAAATGACATTTGAGAAGACAAATCCAAGAATAGCCCGCCTTATCGGCGATCTTAAGGCGGCCTCTCGCGAGAACGGCGCTCCTCTCTGGCGCGATATTGCCAAGAGACTGGAGAAGCCCAGTCGCAACTACGCTGCTGTTAACCTCAGCAAGATCAACCGGCACACCCAGCCTAATGATACGGTTCTTGTGGCGGGAAAAGTTCTGGCCTCTGGCGATCTGGAACATAGTGTAACCGTCGCCGCACTCAATTTTAGCAGCCAGGCCATGTCCAAGATCATAGGTGCCGGCGGTAAGTGCTTGCTAATCGAAAAGCTGGTGCAAGAGCACCCCAAGGGATCAGGCATAAAGATTTTGAGGTGAGGCGATGATAGTAGTAGATGCAACTGGATTGGTCCTGGGACGCCTGGCGAGTGTAACCGCCAAGAGCCTCTTGGCTGGCGAAGAGGTCAATATTGTCAATGCTGAGAAGGTCCTCATTACCGGCGGAAAAGATTACATTTTCGGCGATTACGGCCATACGAGGGCCCGTGGTCATAAGGAGAGAGGTCCCTACTTCCCCCGCAGACCGGAGATGATTCTCAAGAGGACAGTACGCGGCATGCTTCCCCACAAGATGAGACGGGGACGAGATGCATTCTCCCGGCTCAAGACGTACGTGGGCATCCCCAGAGAACTCAAAGGGAATGCCATTGGAGCAGCCTGATGCTGCGAAGATGAGAACCGAGAGCAATAACAAATATATCGAGCTTGGCGCCTTGAGCAAGAGGCTCGGAGCAAACTTCTGAGAGGTTCAAAATGAAGATAATTAATACCTCGGGAAAGAAGAAGACGGCAACTGCAAGGGCCACTCTGAAGGAAGGAAAGGGCATTGTTCGCATCAACAAAGTGCCCCTTGATATCCATGAGCCCCGGTTGGCCAGACTCAAGATTCAGGAACCCGTTCAGATCGCGGGAGATCTGATCAAAGGGATGAATATCGATGTCGTGGTGAGCGGTGGCGGAACAATGGGCCAGACAGACGCCGTCCGCACTGCAATCGCCAAAGGCATTGTGGAGTGGACCGGGGATACTGCATTAAAAGAGGCCTTCTCCGAATATGACCGAAATCTCCTTGTCAGCGATCATCGCCATAAGGAGAGGAAAAAGTTCGGTGGACTCGGTGCCAGGTCTAAGTACCAGAAGTCCTACAGGTGAAACGGCTTGATTCCAGTCAGGTGCTTTTCCTGTGGCAAAGTGATCTCCCATGTCTGGGAGGAATACCGGGAGCGAATCAAGACCGAGCCTCCCGGCAAAGTCTTAGATGACTTGGGAATAGAAAAATACTGCTGCAGGCGCATGCTTCTTTCTCATGTGGAGATAGTGGAAACGCTAAGGCGGTACCAGTAGAAGGGGGTTGTAGGGTAGCCTGGTCCATCCTACAGCGTTCGGGACGCTGTGACCTGAGTTCGAATCTCAGCAACCCCATCATACTCTTCCTTTTGAGGTGTCTATTTGAAGGGCGAGAAATATACCAGATATGAACGTGCGCGCATTGTAGGAGCACGGGCTTTACAAGTTTTCATGGGCGCTCCAGTGTTGATCGATACCAGTTTAACCGACCCTCTCGAAATAGCGCTTGAAGAGATGAAACTGGGCGTGATTCCCATCACTGTAAAACGCGATCGCAATTTAGGTAGGTGAATTAGTTGGAAGAAGATGAGGTGATAACGGTAGCGGGAGAATATGAGACTCTCATACCAATCGACGAGTACCTCGCAGCGGGCGTGCACATCGGTACTCAGCAGAAGACAAATGACATGATGCCCTACATTTACAGGGTGAGGACGGACGGGCTCTATGTCCTGGATGTTCAGTCCACTGACAAGCGTATCCGTCTGGCTGCCAAATTCCTGGCCAAGTACGACCCGGCAAACATACTGGTCGTTTCTGCCAGGCAGTACGGCCAGAGGCCGGCCACCATGTTCGCCAAGGCCATCGGCGCCAGCGCGAACGTAGGCAGGTTCGTGCCCAATACCCTTACCAATCCGGCCTTCCGGGGCTTCATGGAACCGGATGTGCTCATAACCACAGACCCCAGCGGCGATGCCCAGGCGGTCAATGAAGGCGTGGATATAGGCATACCGGTGATCGCTCTGTGCGATACCAACAATATGACCTCCAATGTTGACCTGGTGATACCCACCAACAATAAAGGCAGAAAGGCTCTAACGCTTATCTACTGGCTCCTGGCCCGGCAGGTTTTGCGCGAGCGCGGCGAAGAAGATCGCTTCAAATACACTATCTCGGACTTCGAGATGGAGTTTTGATCCATGCGCCTTCCGGCTGTTGCAGGTCAGTTCTATCCAGGCAATGCAGCGGAGCTGAAGCACCAGCTGGAAGATATGATGCCACGGGCGGAAGAGATGCCGGTCTTGGGGTGCGTGGTACCGCATGCGGGATATATCTATTCGGGTGCTGTTGCCGGTGAGGTCTATTCTCGCCTCCCTAAGAGAGAAACCTATGTGATTCTGGGGCCCAATCATCACGGACTCGGAACACCTGTGGCTCTCTCCCGTGATTCATGGAGTACGCCTCTCGGAGTCGTTCAGCCGGACCTGGAGTTGGCCGAGGCCCTGGAAGGGACGATTATCGAGCCAGGATGAGATCGCTCACCAGCGAGAACATTCCATTGAGGTCCAGATCCCATTTCTTCAGGCACGCTTTCAGGAATTCAAGATTCTTCCTATCTCCATGGGAATGCAGGATGAAGAAACTGCGGTAGAGGTAGGTCGGGAGCTAGCCTTGGCCATTCGCAAGCTGAAGCGAAATTGTACCGTGATTGCCAGCAGCGATTTCACTCATTATGAGCCGCAAGAGACCGCACGAAAGGTGGATGCCCAATTGATCGAGGCCATTTTGAACATGGATGTCCCGGAGCTTTATGCCAGAGTTTCTCGCTACGATGCGACAGCATGTGGCTACGGACCGATAGCCGCAACCATCACGGCCTTAGCGGAGAATGCAAGTGTCAGCGGCAAACTGCTCCGTTATGCTACCAGCGGGGATGTCAGTGGCGACTATGGCCAGGTAGTCGGATACGGAGCGATTGTCTTCACCTGAGGTGGGTCTCTTATGACAACGGCCTCGGCTCCCGGCAAGATCATCCTTTTTGGAGAGCATGCTGTCGTCTCGGGCGTTACCGCATTGGGCGGAGCCATAGACCTGCGAGCAAAGGTTACACTGCAGGATCTGCCCGGCAAAGTCCTGATTGAGACAGAAGACCTTGCTTTAAGCGGATTCTCAATGGACCTGATCACCGGCCAGCTCATATCCTCTGAGGCAGTGCATGCTACACGATACGTCTCAGCTGCACTTCGAGAATTTGAGACAAGCGATATATCCGTTAAGATCGAATCGGATATTCCCCCTGCGGCAGGTTTGGGATCCTCGGCTGCCATCGTGGTCGCCACAGTGACGGCTCTAAACGGACACCTGGGCCTCGGGCTCTCCCGAAAAGAGATTGCATCCACCGCCCACCGCATAGAAAAGCGGGTTCAAAACGATCTAGGCAGCCCTATGGATACCGCTCTCGCCACCTTTGGAGGCTACTGCCGGGTCACGAGAGAGGTCCAGCCCATCGAGCTCCCCCAGTTGGATATGATTGTGGGGTGCACAAAATTGCCCCATGATACGTTTTCCGAGGTCGAGAAGGTTCAGCGCCTGAAGGAATGCTATCCTGATGTCGTCGAGCCCATATTCCAGGCCATTGGAGCCATATCGGAGCGAGCGGTTCCCCTGATCAGAGAGCAAGATATGTCAAGGCTGGGAGAGCTGATGAACCTCAACCACGGCCTGCTGGAGGCCCTCGGCGTATGCACCAGGGAGCTATCTGAATTGGTTTATGCAGCGCGAAATGCAGGGAGTGCCTCTGGGAGCAAAGCTTACCGGCGCAGGCGGTGGCGGTTGCATAATAGCTTTGCCACAGACAGGTCCCAGAGAAGCATTGATGGCGGCTCTGAGACAGGCAAGAGGCTCGGCTTTTGCAGTTAAAACTGGATGTGAGGGAGTGAGGCTGGAGAGTGACTCGTGACTAAGGTCTTGAAGATCGGGGGAAGCATCTTGACGGATAAAACCCGAGATAATGCCGCCCGCCTGGATGAAATTTCGCGCGTGGCTCAGGAGATTGCAGCCCGCCCGGAAGACCTGGTGCTTGTGCATGGCGCAGGGTCCTTTGGGCACTTCCCCGCCAAAAGGTACGGTCTGCCTTCGATGCTTCAGCCCGGTTGGTTTGAGAGTGACGCACGCATCTGTGGCCAGGCTGAATGATCTTGTAGTCGAGGCCTTGAGCCGCGCGGGCGTGGATTCATTGCCGGTTCATCCCCTCTCCTGCCTACTTCTCTCGAACGGCAGAATAGATAGCTTTGCCCTGGAGCCGCTGAAAGCTATGCTGGAAGATGGCCTCATGCCGGTGCTGCATGGAGATGTGGCCATGGACGCAACGAGGAAAGCCGGGATCGTCTCCGGAGACCAGCTCGTCACATTTCTTGCCAGAGCTCTGCAGGCCGAGGTCGTAGCCGTGGGTTGCGACGTCGACGGTGTGCTTCTTTCCGGTCAGCCTCTCTCTGAGATTACAAGGGTTGATCTTCCTGCAATCGAATGCGCCATTGGGGAGAGCGCGGGAATAGACGTTACAGGCGGCATGAGAGGAAAGCTCCAGGAATTACTGGATCTGGCAGATATGGGAATCGATTCAGTTATATTCAACGCCGCCAGACGGGGGAACATTGCATGTGCCTTGCGGGGTGAGTCCATAGGAACGAGAGTTTGGAGGCCCAATTGACCACATCCAGCCGCAAGCTCGATCATATCAGAATCTGCCTGGAGAAGCCTGTGGAAGCGAACTCCAGACCCTTCGACGATCTTGTGCTCATCCATAAGGCTCTTCCCGAGATCAATGAGGCAGATATCGATACCACTTGCCGGTTTCTCGGAAAGAGGCTATCTGCTCCCCTCATCATCGGCGCCATGACCGGAGGCCATCCTCTGGTCAAAGAGATCAATGTTCGCCTGGCAGAGGCGGCATCCGAATTAGGCATCGCTCTGGGAGTAGGCTCACAGAGGGCTGCACTCGAGGACAAAAGCCTGGAGGATACCTTCTCAGCCGTTCGGGACGCGGCTCCTGACATCCCCATCATCGGCAATATTGGAGCCGTACAGCTGAAGAGATCAGGACCGGAGGTCTTAGACCGCCTGGCAGAGATGATAGACGCGGATGCAGTTGCAGTTCATTTGAACTTCCTGCAGGAGAGCATCCAGCCGGAAGGAGACAAAGACGCTTCCGGCGTTCTGGAGGCGATTGAGTCTGCGGCCAGGGGAAGGGTCCCCATCATCGTCAAGGAGACCGGATGCGGCATATCTCTTGAGGCCGCCCAGAAACTGGCAAAGGCAGGAGTCAAGATAGTTGATGTCTCGGGCTTGGGCGGTCTTTCCTGGGCGGGGGTTGAGGCTTATCGCGCAGCAGAGGTAGGGGACAATGAATTGGAAGAGATGGGACGGCTATTTTGGAGCTGGGGAATTCCTACGCCTGTAAGTATTATCGAGTGCAAAGCACGAGGGATTGGACGTCATATCCTCCGGAGGAGTTCGTAGCGGCCTGGATGTAGCCAAGAGCCTGTCCGTCGGCGCCAGTCTGGCGGGGACTGCTCTTCCCATGCTCAAACCTGCTACAATAGATACAAAATCGGTTGTTAAGGCTATGAATCCCTATATTCGGGCGCTGAGGATCTCAATGTTCCTCACCGGATGTACGGACGTGCGACAGCTGGCAAGTGTTCCTCTCGTGGTTCTAGGAAGGACCAGGGATTGGCTGGATGCACGGGGTTTCGATTTGGGAAAATTTTCTGTTTATAGAGAGTTGGCAAGATGAAAGACATTGCAATCATCGCTGTGGGCGGCTACAACGAAATTGGCCGTAACATGACGGCGATAAGGATCGGAAAAGATATCGTGGTAATGGATATGGGCATCCGGCTGGATCGTGTGCAGATTCATGAAGACACTGACGTGGAGTCACTGCATGCCGCTGACCTGATCAACATGGGCGCCATTCCCGATGACAGCATAATGGAGAACATTGATGGAAAAGTAAGGGCGATTGCCTGCACGCACGGTCACCTGGATCATATTGGGGCCATATCCAAACTGGCCCATAAGTATCATGCTCCAATCATAGCCACGCCGTTTACTGCGGATCTCATCAATCAGGAGATCAAGTCGGAGAAGATATTCGGAGTGAACAATCCTCTCAAGACCATGAATGCGGGAGAACGCTTTCAGGTCACCCCGGATATCGAGCTGGAGTTCGTCCGCGTGCAGCACAGCATTGTAGATGCCGTGTTTGCTGCCATTCACACCCCAAAGGGCACCATAATCTATGCTAATGATTATAAGATCGACCGGAGTCCGACGTTGGGCGAGCCTCCAGACTTTGCCAGGCTCAGAGCTCTGGGAAAGGAAGGCGTGCTGGCACTTATCACCGAGACGACGAACGCCTCCATATCGGGAAAAACGCCCTCCGAGAAGATCGCCAAAGACCTGGTAATGGATGTGCTCATCGGTACGGAAGAGTCGAAATCCGGTGTCATGGTCACGACTTTTTCGTCTCATATTGCCCGCATCAGGGCGATAATTGAAGCCGCTCACAAGATGGGCCGAAAACCTGTGCTTCTTGGCCGGTCCATGGAGAAATACTGGGGCACGGCTGTGCGGACGGGATATGCCGGGCAGGGAGAGGTGACGGTCTTCGGGAGAAGAAAGTCGGTGGACAAAGCCCTGAAGAGGATCATGACCGAAGGCAAGGACAAGTATCTGCCCATCATGACCGGCCATCAGGGGGAGCCGGGAGCCATCTTGAGCCGGGTCGCCAATGGCGAGACCGATTACCTGGTCGAGTCGGGGGACAAAGTCATCTTCTCCGCAGGAATCATACCTCAGCCCCTGAATGAATCCAACCGCCACACAGTAGTTACCAAGATCAAGATGCGGGGTGGCAGGATTTACGATAATGTGCATGTCTCCGGGCATGCCTGCCGGGAGGATCACTGGGAGCTCCTGCGCATGATAAATCCGGAGCACGTCATACCCAGCCACGGAACCCTGCCCTCTCACGGCAGCTACCTCATGATGGCAGAGGAGACTGGCTACTCCCTGGGCTCCAACATCCATCTGGTGAGGAACGGCCAGGAGTTGCTCATCGATTGATGACCCGGATGGAGCTTCAAAGATCGGGTATTAAATCAGGATCAGGAGAATGAAATGAGATTGATGATGGAAGACGAGCTGGAAAAGCGGGCCGCCCTGGTGACGGATGCCATCGAGCAGCTTCTGCCGGTGGTTCACCCGCGCGGGCTGTATGAGGCGAGCCGGCACCTGGTGGACTCAGGCGGAAAGAGGCTGCGGCCGTCAATGCTGCTCCTGGCAGCTGAAGCCGCGGGCGGAAAGGCCGCAGCTCTTGCTCCGGCAGCCGTCTCCATAGAGCTGATCCATAACTTCACGCTTATCCATGACGACATCATGGATAATGCCGATGTACGGCGAGGCAGGCCTGCCGTCCATAAGCTCTGGGGTGAGTCGGGAGCGATTCTGGCCGGAGATACTCTCTACTCCAAGGCCTTCCAGGTTCTGGGCATGACGCCCGCGGAGCCAGGTCGAATCCTGGGAGCCATGAATATGCTCTCCAAAACCTGCACCTCTATTTGTGAAGGCCAGTGGCTGGACATGGAATTTGAGTCTCGAGATCGCGTCTCGGAGGCAGAGTACATGGAGATGATCGAGAAGAAGACGGGCGTTCTGTACGGAGCTTCCGCCGGCATGGGTGCAATTCTGGCCGGAGCCTCGAATGAGGTCGTCTCGGCCATGGATCTGTTCGGCAGGCTGACCGGCATGGGCTTCCAGCTGCAGGATGACGTCATCGATCTTACCACTCCCGAGAAAGTCTCTGGAAAGAGGCAGGGAGGGGACCTGATTGAGGGGAAGAAGACACTGATAATCATTCATGCCCTCGCAAACAATGTCTCTGTGCAGGTCTTCGGCAAGAAAGAGGCGACCTTCGACCAGATCCAGCAGTCCATCTCCATTCTGCAGAAGAGCGGATCGATCGAATACGCCCGCTCCCGGGCTGAGGAGATGGTGGCTCAAGGCAAGAAAGCCCTGCAAGTTCTGCCGGACTCGGATGCCAAGACGACAATGCTGGAGCTTGCCGACTTCATGATAAGAAGGCGGTATTAGCCAGCTTTTTATTATCCAAAGAATCTTCCGGCAACCACTGGCCGGAAGGTTTCTAAGAAGCAAAAGAATTTTCGGCCAGGATCCGATCTCCCAGCACTCTATTATCATCCCGTGGCCGATTTTGCAGGATCGAAGGACCGGGTCTGATGGCCTTGGTCACCAGCCTCTCTCTCGCGTTAGACCTTTTCAGGCTCGTCGCCCATATCAAAGTCCATAGACGCGGCCAGATCATTGATCAAGGGGCCTAGCTTGTCTTTCATATCCGGTCTCAATTCTATCAACTTGAAAAATATCAGCATCTTGCTCGACATACTGATATCCGCGAGCTCTGCATTTATTCCTTCCAGGCTGTCGTTGATCGAGATAAGCGTCTCTGATATCTCTTGGAGAACTTCATCTTCTGCCATTGTCATTCACGTCCATTTTTTCCCAGTTTGGATCAGGAAATAAATATAGTTGATCCCCGCGATTTGCCGGCGCCGACTTCCGCCTTATCCACTGCGCTGTGCCCCTGTAACCGTCCATTCTTTGCAACTCGGCAAGCTATTTTTGCAGATGGTCTCCCAGACCCGTTTTCGAGCGGCTTTGGTCTGCATCCGCCCGGTCGATCTCAATTCCATCCGAGCACGATTCTATCTCCGCCTTCAGCTCTTCCTGGATCGTTCACTATCTTTTCCAGCCTGCAATTTACTTTTTCCGTCTCAAAGGCGATTTTTTCCAGCCCGGAGGATGCGGCCAGGTATTTGCCTTTTGGAGGCATTAAGCCTTCTTTTTGGCTTTGGGAAGACGTGGCCGCCAGCGTCTCTATCTCGTGTTTTGAATTTATTTTATAAAATCCATTAAATTCGCCCTTTGCCTCTTTGCAGTCAATAAAGATATCTTCCACCCTGATCCGCGAGTTATCGATCCTGATGGACTTGACAAAACTTGCCAGGTCCTCTCTTGGCCCCTCCGCGATAATGAAAACCTTACCGTTGGGGAGGTTCTCGACAAATCCTTTTATGTCCAGGGTCCTGGCCATTATCACTACCAACGACCTGTATCCTACTGCCTGGACCTTTCCCGAGACATGGGCGATTAATCTTTGCATCTTAAGAAAATTTATGCTTCAATGATATAAGGATTCTTCTCCTTTGGCGCGATTTCGGTCCGTCTGGCAATATTGCCCAATTATCAGGTTAGCATTGCTCTTGCAGTTGCTGCCATCATATCATTCCCAGATAGACCGGCAGAGCCACGAGAATCGTGGGCAAGCCCACCAGCGCCCATACCAGCCTACTGCCGTCGAAGATCTTCTTGCCGTCCAGTGGTCCAAAGGGCAGCATATTGAAGGCGGCCAGAGTGAGGTTGATGAAGATGGCGAAGTAGGCTGCCGGTATCCATAGATCGCTTCCGGCTTCCCCACTGCTTACAAGCAAAAAGACAAACATTAGGAAGAAAAAGATGGCAAGTACGATGTTCGTCATTGGTCCGGCCAGGGATATCAACAACATTTCCTTCTTCTCCCGTCTCCTTTGCTCTTCCTGTCCGAAGGAATCCTGCATATATAATTCCTGAGGTGCATTGGGTCTTGCTTATCATGACCGCTCCCGGCGCGGCAAAGAGAAAGCCGCCAAAGGCCATGACGATAGCCAGCGCCAGCCCCGCCATATTGGCTCTGTACTCTGCCCAGTAGCCAAAGTGCAATGCTACGAATTTGTGAGCCATCTCATGCAGCAGGAATCCGGTGCTTACGCCTACTGCCAAAATCAGAATCGTCTCCAATCCGGGCATTTTTCGCTCTTCCAGCACGGAGAAAGCTATAACCAGCGCTACCAGCGACAAAAATAGATCCCTCAGTTCGACAGAACTGATGCGGCCAGCAATGCTCATGATCCATGATGTCACATACTGACTATATCTCTTTGTTGATCATCCTCAAAATCATCCTCAAAGAATGCTAACAAAAAATGATAAATGAGAGCAAGAGAGGACCGTCCCCTCTTGAGGCCGGGCTCTCCTCAATCACCACAATCGAAAACCAACATACCTGACTGCGTATATCACACCCACTACGATCACCAGCAGCCCGAAGAATTTGGTGGTCCATTTCCCTACAGAGATATATCTATCCCCGATCCTTCCTCCGACCGCCCGGGAGAAGGTAGCAATGGGAATGATGGGCGCTCCATGACCGAGGCCGAAGAAGAAGAGCATCACGCCTCCAGTCAGGGGCGTTACGTTTTGCGATGCCAGCCAGATCAGAGCCGTCATGATCATGGAAAGAGCACAGGGTGCCCATCCCAGGGCAAAGAAGATGCCCAGAGTGAAGGCTCCGAGGAATGCAGAATGCTTGGAGATGCCGATGGAGGCCTCGACCGCTCTTTGCAGCAGGCTCTTTTTCGTCTCACAATATTCGCCCCGGTCGGGTCGAATTCGGGATGTTACAGGCTCCAGAATCTCTCCCAATGGCTTGAAATTGCTGATGCCCAGGATGATCATGACAAAACCCGCTATCAGGTCGAAGAGCTTTGAGTCGCTGACGAACATTCCCAATTTGGAGACGAAAAGGCCCAGGACAAAGAAAACAAGGGCCAGGCCGAGGGTGAAAGCAATGCCCATCATGAACCCCTCTCTCGATGTGGAGGCGCTCTTCGCCAGGTACTCGTCCTTCCTGCGAACGGTCATGACGTAAGAGAATACTGCGATCATCAGGGCGATGGAGCAGGGCGCAATTGAGGTCAGGATGCCCAGGATAAACATCCCCAAAGCTGTCACATCCTTCCGGGAGACCTCATCCTCCAGCCATTTCCGCCAGAAGATAATTTTGCTGCTTACGAGGTCTGTCTTTTGATCCTTCGGGGAGGCATCCATTCTGCCCAATCCATTGCGTTCCATTCAGGTCCCGCAGCTTTTCCTGAAGAGTTCCGGCCTTTTGTACGCCATCTATCTCGCCCTCTCCCACCTTGTAGACGTGATAGACTGCGGCGACGTTGCCATCTTTATCGATCAGGATGATAGTGGGATTGGAGGTTCCACCTCTAACATTCAGGTAATCGAGATACTTGCTGGCGATGGTATAGGGTTCAATATCCTCGGTCCAGGGCCAGGTTATATTGACCTTCCACCATTTCTCAGCCAGGGACTTTCCGTCGCTTGAATACGGATTCTTCCTGAGGTTCAAAGTGACTATCTGGACCTCTGGGTCCATGGTCTTGAGTCTCGCCAGCTCCTGCACCTGGCCTTTCAGAGACTTTTCGCACTCAACGCATAATGGGATCTCGATGTTGGTTATATGCAAGACCAATGGTGCCCCGCGAAAGTCGCTGAGGGAAAAATTTTTCCCGTCCGAACCCGTAGCGCTGAAATCCGGGGCCTTGACGTTTTCAGAAAAGACAGGATTGATGAAGAGGGTTAGGGCAGCAAAGGATAAAAGAAAGATAAGAGCGATTGTTTGCAGTATCTTTTTGTAGGGCATTTGGCTCCACTCACTTCCATCCGGCCGCATTCTGCCTGTAATAATAGATGGAATCCTTAACGAAGGAATCGATCTCCTCCTCGCTCATGGCATCCAACTGGCTGTGCCAGGCCACTTCCACTTTTCCATCAGCACCTTTGATCAGCGTCACAAAGATCGTTGTGGGCACATATTGTGCTCCCCCGGTGGGGTTATAGATATCCAGGATATCCATCGCTTTTCGTAAGCTGCCATCTTCGGCCAGCACATCGTAGTAGGAAAGGTTGCTGCCGTAGCTCTCCAAAGCGTTCTTGATTCTCGGTATCTGAGTCAGGCATGGTCTGCAGTTGCTGCTGTGAACCAGGATGAGCACCGGCTTCCCTTTTAGGGCATCCAGAACCCAGGATGGATGGTCCACAGCCATGCCGGAATTTACATTTTGATCAGGGTATGCCGTCCACCAATCATTATCTCCAGAACCAAGAGTGTGGGCCGGACTGTAGCTGTTCCAATCTTCAGAAAGGGCAACATTCGTCATAGCTAATGTAGCCAATACCAATAATGCCAAGAAGTCCTTAAATCCATTTAGCATGATTCAAACCCCTGAAATCTCCTTTGTTCCATTAGTCCTTCTATATTTAGAGTTTCTCTCTAATGAATTATTAGAACTCTATTCCGCGTGATCTTACTTTTCAAGATAGAACTGCAATTATGAGAATTCAGCATTGCCTGAGATATTTGAAAGATCCTGAGAAAATCGTCAATCTCCGGAATCCCTGGCCTCTTGTATTTGTCGCATAGAACCATTTATGAGAGGTCAAGTGATAACGCTTCATATTTATGGTTTTTGGGCCGAAGATCGTTTGGTACCGGCAAGCTGCAGGATGATATATGTTTTCGAAAGTCGAGGCTATGATGGTAAATCAAGACTACAGGGCGCCGTATGCCGGGGCCCCAGTTGATGTCCAAAGTTTGATTTTGGAGTGGCTATAATTATCTTATGAACACTTCTCTTCGGTGCTTTGGTATCGAAAAGCCTTAAATTCAAAGAAGACGTATTAAATTTGGATACGTAAAGGAGGATTTAATAATGGCAAATGAAACTATGAAGAAAGTAAAGGATAATGTTAGAAAAGGGATGGCCGAAGTTGGGAAAACCGCTGCCCATTTGAAGGCTGATGCAAAGGCTGAAGTAACCAGAATCCAGGTTACTGGTGCTGATGCTGAACACGCAGCCTATTTGCGAGAATAAGAAAGATGCAGAAAAGGCGAGCGAGGCTGTCGAATTGATTTTTGGCATTAATGCCGGCATCGTCTGGAAGTCACTCAATCTAAATGGTCCAATGTCAGTTACTGATCTTGTAAAGGCTACGTCTTTGATTCCCGAGGAGATCTATGGCGCATTGGGCTGGCTCGGCCGTGAGGACAAGATCTCCGTAGAGAGAGAGGGAACGGTAAGAGTCTACTCGCTAAGGCTATGAAAATCAGGGCTTGAGTTTGGAGTGGGTCCGAGCCCAAGATGATGGCGGGGCTAATACAATTCGCAAGATAAAACAGGATTCCTCATCGAGGGTATGATTATCGTATTCTGGAACTAATAGCGAGCATATCATCTGCACTGAATATTGTGCACTTGGCATATCTGGATAAGGATGCATATGACAAATTCAAAGGACGGAAAACTGGAGTTGCTGGCCGATAAGAATAGCTTTTTGATTTCTTGTGGACTACCAGCCTGCAATGTTTAAAGGAGGCGGCTCAGGGAACAAGACCGTAACTAAGACGGATGCAATTTGTGCGGCGAAAGCGGCCCGCATACTGAACGTCCCTGTCGTTCTGTCATCAATTAGTCCTAAATCTATGGGTGAATTTATCCCGGAAATCGCCAGTCTGTTTCCCGGTCAAACGGTATTTGCAAGAAAGGTTCCAAGTTTTGATGCCCTTGAAGACGAGGGAACAATGGACGCCGTCAAGAAGATAGGGAGAACGAAATTGGTCGTCTCCGGATTATGGACCAGCATATGCTTTGCATATACTGCTCTGCATGCCCTTAATGATGGATATGAAGTCTATGGACTAATCGACGCTAGGTGATTCCCTATCGATGCCCACAAGTATGGGATCAAGAGAATGCTACAAGCAGGTGTCATTCCAATAACTCTTGAGTCACTGGTATCAGAATGGATGCATGACTGGAATAATCCGAAAGCAGGTGAGCTCGTGAAAGAAGTCTATTCAAAGTATGGGGCAATTATAGGCTTCCAATAATGCGATCCTTTTAATAACGATAAGGATCGAGCGACCAGAAGAGGCTGATTTAAAGACCTCTTCATGTGATAAAGATGTTGTATCCGGGTGGACCTCTAATATCGATGGACTAAAAAAAAAACTAAAATATCCATATCTGCAGCTTGATTGACCTGATTGCTTTCTGGCCGTCTGCAATATGATTGGCCAATTACATATAACCCCTTGTATCCCTGCGATCAGCATAACGGTCTGAAACTCGGCGCCCGATCGAGACTCAATGTTTACCTGATATGGTCGGCAAATTGCTCCGTATGAAATTAAGAAATTGGTATAGTCTAGGGATCATTCCCTGGTGAGATCCATCTAATCTATCTTTGGGTGAGAATGGATATTTGCTATAGCTGTTATAATTTCGAAATCTCCCGTCCTCGCCATGAATGATGCACTCGGCGCCTTCATTCTTGCATATTTTCCGCGCACGCAAAATTGCTTCGGCTCTCGTCCCGGCATGACTTGATGCTCGCTCTGCATGAGGTTTCTTAATATCCCAACCGCTTTCAGGATTCTTTACCACATGTCTTTCATTTCGCGCCATACAGTTGTTTATGGTATCTTAAAATATATAAAAAATGTGGTTCAAGTTGAAGCCATATTGCAAATGAAAGCTGTTATGATGCCATTTCTTATGCAGGCCATTGCCGTTCATCCGGCCAGGATAATGTCTGGCAAGAGTCTTGGATTCCAGTGCGAGCGGCATATGTGCGCGATCCGGGCACCCATCTGATCTTCTCAGATTCCTAACGAGTGTTCGAATCGGGCAACAGCTAATTTTATAAAATATTCATGATTTATTTTGTTCAAGTTTTAGCAGTAGATTCAAAGCGATTATGGCCCAGATCGAAGATGCCAAAAAAACTTCATTCTGCTTAAATTTCGTATAAAATTCGATCCGCATAATCAATTTAATTATTTATCGATGAGCCTGTTCTGGAGAGAGATGAGGTTTGCGCTAATCAAACTGGTTGCCACCCCACCCTAAAGGATGGGGTATGCTTGGGCCGCACGCCCTCACGCCCGGTTTTATGGAATCCAGAAATCGTCGAGCTTTCGTTTCCCAGATCCCCCTTGATCAGAATTATCGTAACTCTGTTTTCGGTTCCCAGAGAGTCCTTGTGGCTCCTCGCTATTCTCTGTGGGTAGTAGGGTAAACCTTTATAGTAACTCCTACTAGAAAATATTCTGTGTCGATCTCACAGGAAGCCCTCTTTAAAATAGCACTGAATCTCGAAGATCCTTGGTACATCAAATTAATCGATTTTAGTGTCGAAGGTAAACAACTGGATGTCCACGTAGATTTTGAGTCAGGCGGTAAATTTCCTTGTGCAAAGTGCGGCAAACCGGAGTGTAGCGTGCATGATACTATCGAAAGAACCTGGCGTCATTTGAACTTCTTTCAGTTCAAAACCTATATCCACTGCCGCGTTCCTCGCACGGAATGTGAAGACTGTGGAGTAAAACAGGTTCAGGTTCCCTGGTCCAGAAAAGGCAGCGGATTCACTCTGCTCATGGATTCCATGATAGTCTTGATGGCTCAGCATATGACTGTGACAGCGATTGCTGAGATGATCGACGAACACGATACTCGAATATGGCGGGTTCTAGAGTACTATGTTGGGGATGCTAGATCTAATGAGGATTTTTCAGAGGTTAAATCGGTAGGCGTAGATGAAACGTCAAGAGCAAAAGGACATAAGTATGTTTCAGTATTTATAGATCTTGATAAATCAAAAGTAGTCCATGTATGTGAAGGAAGAGATGCTTCAACCATTGAGTCGTTCAAGGACGATTTAGAGCAGCACAAAGGATCTAGCGAGAATATTAATAATTTTTGCTGCGATATGTCTCCTGCATTTATATCTGGAATAAATGATACCTTCCCCAATGCATCAATAACCTTTGACAAGTTCCATGTAATGAAACTTATGAATGAGGCAATCGATAAAGTTAGGCGGGAAGAGCAATCGCATAACGTTTTGCTAAAAAAGACAAGATACCTTTGGCTCAAGAATCCTGAAAACCTTACGATCAAACAAAATGAGACGTTCGGATCTCTGAAAAATCTCAGACTCAAGACATTAAAAGCGTATAGCATCAAACTGGCTCTTCGCGATTTCTGGAATCAAGATCCGCATTCGGCAGAAGGCTACCTTAAACGATGGTATTTCTGGGCAACACATAGCAGACTCAATCCTGTAATCGATTGCGCTAAAACCATAAAGAAGCACTGGAATGGGGTAACTAATTATATTAAAACTAAAATCAGCAATGGTATCTTAGAAGGAACTAATAGTCTCATTCAGGCGGCAAAGGATAGTGCAAGAGGCTTCAGATCAACAAAGAATTTTATTATTACTATTTATCTTAGGACAGGAAAGCTCGAATTCAATCTACCCACATGAAACAGCGAGGAACCGTCCTTGTTAATCAAATCTAAGAAAATATGAAAACCGGGCGAGGGTTCACTTCATCCCCAACCTGAAGGTCGGGATATTCGTGACCCTGCGCACTCCCGATGTAATAAAGTTAGGTGAGCACGGCAGCTCTCCAGCTTGCGGCCTTTTCAGGGCGCATAGTAGCCCGATAGACCGAGCAGCAAGGCTAAGTGGTAATAATAAATCCAGTAATATAGTAGATTTGATTCGAAAAGAATTTGTGACTATAAAATAAAGTTAGGTGAGCACGGCAGCGATCTGTATTTCCCGAGAGCTCGCGCATCTGAGTACAGTACAGAACGTGGACAGGCTTATCTTCTGAGTTCGGAAAGGGTTCAGGAGTTTCCCTGTCGCTATGGCCGCCATGCTCGATTCCAAGTTCCGGAATCGAACCGGTTTAGTGACCTCCCTGGACCTTGGTCCAGGGTCTTGGTATATTCATGCTATAGCTTTGCGACCAGATTTCGCCCGAGTTTAGTGGAGCGCTGCGGAGTTATTAGTAGCTGCGAGCTGAACACCTCGTTGCCTTGGTGCTTACATCACCGGCTCTATCAAACTCGTCTTTTACGAGTACTCTAAGCAGGTCTCTTTTCAGGAGCGGTTTCGGGCTTAGATGCTTTCAGCCCTTATCCGTCGAGCGCGTAGCTGCTCGGCATGCCTTGCCAGACAGCCGATAGACCAGAGGCGCCGTTGGTTTGTTCCTCTCGTACTAAAACCAACTTCCCCTCAGACCGCAATACACCCCTAACAGATAGTAACCGACCTGTCTCACGACGGTCTAAACCCAGCTCACGATCTCCTTTAATAGGCGAACAACCTCACCCTTGGCCGCTGCTGCACGGCCAGGATGGAAAGAACCGACATCGAGGTAGCAAGCCACCGGGTCGATATGTGCTCTTGCCGGTGACGACTCTGTTATCCCCGGGGTAGCTTTTCTGTCATCTAACGCTCTCACCAAGAGAGCTGAGAGGTTCGCTAAGCCCGACTTTCGTCTTGTCACCTCTTGCTATGCTGAGGTAACATCAGGCTGACTTATGCCTTTACACTCTTTGTTGGGTTTCCGACCCAACTGAGTCAACCTTAGGGCGCCCTTGATATCTTTTCAAGGGCGTGGCGCCCCACCCAAACTGCCCACCTACCGAGGTCCTCTTCTCAGAGTTAGGGCGGTAGCTCCGAAAGGGTAGTATTCCAATGGCGACTCCACTCGAACTGGCGCCCGAGTTTCGACGTCTCCTACCTATGCTCTACAATCAGAACCACAACCCAACGGCAGGCTGCAGTAAAGCTCCACGGGGTCTTCACTTCCCATTAGGGGTCTCCAGACTCTGCACTGGAATGTAAGGTTCACCGGGTACCAGCTAGGGACAGTGGGACTCTCATTGATCCATTCATGCAAGCCGCCAATTAAGCGGCAAGGTACTACGCTACCTTAAGAGGGTCATAGTTACCCCCGCCGTTGACAGGCCCTTCTTCCCGTTGAACCGGGTTTTCAGGTACCTGCACTGGGCAGGATTCAGTGATTGTACTAGTCCTTACGGATTCGCAATCACCTATGTTGTTATTAGACAGTTAGAGTCCCCTCGTCACTGCGACCTGCTTTCTTCAAAGCAGGCACCACTTATCCCGAAGTTACGTGGCTAATTTGCCGAATTCCCTTAGCTAGCATATGCCGACACGCCTTAGCCTTCTCAGCTTGGGGCACCTGTGTTGGTTCTCGGTACGGACTTTCAACTCCCTTTTCACGGACTCCTGGAATTTGCCAACTTACGTCATCACGCTTTCGCCCGTTTCTCGCCATTACGGCTCTCCACAGACTTCTACGCTTAAACACCCAGGCGACGAGTGCTCGACATATCCGGAAGCGTCAGTTTTAACGTTGAACGGTACAGGAATATTAACCTGTTTCCCATTTGGCGTACTCCGATTAAGGTACGTCTTAGGACCGACTGACCCTCGGCTGACGAACATTGCCGAGGAACCCTGGCCCTTACGGCGATCGGGATTCTCACCCGACTTTGCTGCTACTGCTACCAGGATTTTCGTCTCTGCGCGGTCCACAGCTCTTCACAGAGATGCTTCTGCCCACGCACAGCGCCTCCCTACGAGATCACCTTGCGGTGCTCCGTGGTATCGGTAGTCGGCTTAGCCCCGTCAATTTTCGGGGCCCTGAACCTCGACTGGTGAGCTGTTACGCACTCTTTAAAGGGTAGCTGCTTCTAAGCTAACCTCCCAGTTGTTTATGAGCCCAGGACACCCTTAGGTGTTGACACTTGGCCGACATTTGGGGACCTTAACCACGGTCTGGGTTGTCTCCCTTACGGACTAGAAGCTTACCCCACCAGCCCGGACTGCCGGTCTTCTACGACGACGGCGGTTTTGGAGTTTGACAAGAGAACGAGACCCTTTCGGGTCCGGCTTCCCCAATCAGTGCTCTACTCCGCCGACTATCTCAGACCAGGTCATACTGCGATATGTTTCGGGAGGAACCAGCTATTTCCGACCTCGATTGGACTTTCACCCCTAGACGCAGGTCACGAGAGCGATTTGCATATCAACACCTCTAACGGTCCTCCACGCAGCTTTCGCCACGCTTCAACCTACCCACGCCTAGATCGCCCGGCTTCGGGTCGCATACGGGCGACTCCACGCACTTGTATACGTCGCGCCTCATCTGCAGTTGCGCACTTGTCGCTTTCGCTTCGGCTGCCTCCGTATAAGAATTAGCCTCGCCGCCAATATGCACTCCCTGGCCCGTTCTTCAAAACGCATGTTAGAACGCCGGCAATCCCTCTCGTACAAGCAGCCTCGCGGACGTTCCTTCGAGGTAAAGATCCTTTCGCGCCCTAACGCACTATCACCAGCCAATTTCAGGCTCTTTGCACCTCCCTATTTGGGGTACTTTTCAGCTTTCGGTCACCCTACTACTGCGCTATCGGTCTCAAGACGTATTTAGCCTTGGAGGTTGGTGACCCCCAAATTCCCGCGCGATTTCCGACGCACGGTACTCAAGACACGGCCCCGGTCCTTCGGATTACGACTACGTGGCTATCACACTCTATGGCAGGCCGTTTCAGGCCACTTCGACTTCTACTTCAGAACGTTTGGGCCAGCTTATAACACCACATCTCCCTTGCGGGATTCGGTTTGGGCTGTGCCGCTTTCACTCGCCGTTACTAACGGCATCTCGGTTGATTTCTTTTCCTGCCCCTACTAAGATGTTTCAATCCGGGGCGTTCCCGATCCTTACGGATCAGTCTAAAGACTAGGATTTCCCATTAGGAGATCCTCGGTTCAATGGCTCCATGCACCTCCCGAGGCTTATCGCAGCTTGGCACGTCCTTCATCAGCGCTTGAGCCGAGCCATCCCCTGGTGGCATATTTCAGCTTATGCCCCACTAAACTCAGTGAGCGTCCGGTCGCAAAGCTTATGCACGGCTTCATGGACCGTCCCGTCAATGAACGGACCTCCAGCCCTTCCCATCGAGTCGTCCTCAATATGTGCATCGTTCAAATGGACTTGCTGGGATTCGAACCCAGGGCCTCCGCCTTGCAAAGGCAGCGCTCTACCAGCTGAGCTACAAGCCCTAAATCCAGGCCCAGCTAATGATTATAAATTAAGCTGGCTACTTGGTTTCTCTTTTTGGTCTTGGCGACATTTTCAGCTTACTATGGCTTGCGTCATAGCCCTCTGACCCTTTCGATCAGGCTAGCCGATTGGTACGGGGGGCATACGTTTGTATGTCCATATCTTTAGGAGGTGATCCAGCCGCAGATTCCCCTACGGCTACCTTGTTACGACTTAACCCCCCTTGCAAAGCCAATTCGAACGCGGCACGAAGGCCGCGCCCTCATTCAGACCCTACTCGGGTGGTTTGACGGGCGGTGTGTGCAAGGAGCAGGGACGTATTCACCGCGCTATGTTGAAACGCGATTACTACGGATTCCAGCTTCACGAGGGCGAGTTACAGCCCTCGATCCGAACTAAGATTGGGTTTAGGAGATTTCCATCCCCTTTCGGGGTAGATACCCATTGTCCCATCCATTGTAGCCCGCGTGTAGCCCGGGATATTCGGGGCATACTGACCTACCGTTGCCCACTCCTTCCTCCGCTTTAACAGCGGCGGTCCCCACAGTGTACCCGTCACTCCGGAGAGTACGCTGGCAACTGTGGGCACGGGTCTCGCTCGTTGCCTGACTTAACAGGATGCTTCACAGTACGAACTGACGACGGCCATGCACCTCCTCTCAGCTAATCAGGCAAGGTCTTCAGCCTGGCCTTCATATTGCTGTCGCTCCCGGTGAGATTTCCGGCGTTGAGTCCAATTAAACCGCAGGCTCCACCCGTTGTAGTGCTCCCCCGCCAATTCCTTTAAGTTTCAGCCTTGCGGCCGTACTTCCCAGGTGGCTCGCTTCACGGCTTCCCTACGGCACCGACACGGTCGCACCGTGGCCGACACCTAGCGAGCATCGTTTACGGCTAGGACTACCCGGGTATCTAATCCGGTTCGTGCCCCTAGCTTTCGTCCCTCACCGTCGGATCCGTTCTGGTAAGACGCCTTCGCCACTGGTGGTCCCTCAAGGATTACAAGATTTCACCCCTACCCCTGAAGTACCTCTTACCTCTCCCGGTCCCAAGCCTGGCAGTATCTCCTGAAAGCCTAACAGTTAAGCTGTCAGATTTCCCAAGAGACTTACCAAACCGGCTACGGACCCTTTAGACCCAATAATAGCGGTCACCACTCGGGCCGCCGGTGTTACCGCGGCGGCTGGCACCGGTCTTGCCCGGCCCTTGCTAACAATGTTTTTAGGCACCACGGACAGCCAGCATATGTATCCTGGCACTCGGTGTCCCCTTATCACGGTTTCCCGCATTGTAAAGTTTTCGCGCCTGCTGCACCCCGTAGGGCCTGGATTCATGTCTCAGAATCCATCTCCGGGCTCTTGCTCTCACAACCCGTACCCGTCGTAGGCTAGTAGGTACATTACACCCACTACTACCTGATAGGCCGCAGACCCATCCTTGGGCGCCGAAGCTTTCGACGCAGAAGCATTCCAGCATATGCGAGATTATCCGGTATTATCCCCAGTTTCCCGGGGTTATCCCAGACCCAAGGGTAGGTTATCCACGTGTTACTGAGCAGTACGCCATGTATTACGACATTCGACTCGCATGGCTTAGTCGAACCCCGATAGCAGTAACCTCTGGCAGGATCAACCAGAATTGAGAAGTATATATGATGTGTTTTTCGGTTGGGAATTGGCTGAGTTGCCAAGACTAGCGTCAGACGAAAAAACTCGCGTCTCCATATTTTCTGTTCTAGATTTTCTAATATATCGCAACTTGGAACTCGGTCCGTCATCAAATCGGGATCGTAGCCTTTGTGTTGCGACGCCTCATCGGCCCATTAAGGTTGTCAGCCGAGGTATTTAAGCTTTTCTCTCACCTCATCCCATTTCTGAGAAAAAGAGAGAAAACCCTGGCTTCCTTAAACCGATATCATACTTAGGCCCCATAATCACTATCTACAGGACCCTTTGCCACACCCATCCAGGCGGGCCGAACTCATCCAATAACTCAGACGTATATAACCTTTTTGCTCTTCTGATCAGCGTCCTCATCGCAGGAGGGAACAGAGAGAAAGAGAAATAGGTACCATATATCGCTTAGTTTTTATATGATCATAACCTAGAACATGGGATTATTATCAAGGAATAATAGGCCTGCTGGAGGTCATTTATGGGTTACACCTTGACCGAAAAGATCCTGAGAGAGCACCTCGTCGATGGATCTTACAAGCCCGGAGAAGAGATCGGGATAAAAATAGATCAGACTCTCACCCAGGATGCCACAGGCACCATGGCCTATCTCCAGTTCGAGTCTATGGGCCTATCCAAGATCGCCACTGAGCTTTCGGTTAGCTATGTGGACCACAACACCATCCAGGTGGGATATGAGAACTCTGACGATCACGCCTATCTTCAGTCTATCGCCGAGAAGTACGGCCTGTACTTCTCAAGACCGGGAAACGGCATATGTCACCAGGTCCACCTGGAAAGATTCGCTCGACCTGGCAAAACGCTGCTGGGCTCGGACAGTCACACGCCAACCGCCGGCGGCGTGGGCTCCATCGCCATGGGCGCAGGCGGCCTGGATGTGGCCGTGGCAATGGGAGGCGGCGCTTATTACATTACCTGCCCCAGGGTCATCAATGTTCACCTGACCGGCTCGCTTAGGCCTTGGGTCACAGCCAAGGACGTCGTTCTCAAGGTCCTGCAGATCCTCACCACCAAAGGAAACGTAGGCTATCATGCGAGTACACTGGCGACGGGATCGAGAGGCTAACCGTCCCGGAACGTGCCACAATAACCAACATGGGCGCAGAGACAGGCGTAACTACATCCATCTTCCCGAGCGACCTCCAGACCAAGCGATTCCTCGATGCCCAGGGCAGAGGAGACCAGTGGATTCCTCTTGGACCAGACAAGGACGCAGTTTACGATAAGGTCATAGAGATCGACCTCTCTCAGATCGAACCCCTGGCTGCCGCTCCCCACAGTCCCGGAAACATCATGCCTGTTCACGGGGTCTGAACCTTCCCGTGGACCAGGTAATGATCGGATCGTGCACCAACTCCTCTTACGTCGACCTGATGACAGTGGCTGAAATGGTCAAGGGCAAGAGGCTTCCTGACAGGGGTAGCCTGGGCATAGCCCCAGGTTCCAGACAGGTGCTGAACACCATCGCCAAGAATGGAGCTTTGAGCGACCTGATATCCTTTGGTGCCAGGATCCTGGAGTCTGCATGCGGCTTTTGTATCGGAAACAGCCTTTCGCCGCGCACGGACTCTGTCTCAGTACGCACCAGCAACCGCAACTTTCTGGGCAGATCGGGAACCTCTGGCGCCAACGTCTACCTGACCAGCCCAGTGGTTGCAGCCGCGGCAGCGCTCACAGGCATTCTGGCCGACCCCAGATACGCTGAATGATCTTTCCGATGATCGAGATGCCTGAACATTTCGAGATAGACGACAGCATGATCATTCCGCCCTTGCCAGCCGCCCCAGAGGGCTGATAAGTCTGCCGCGGTCCGAACATCGGTGAGCCCCCTGTAAACACCCCTATGCCCGAGGACATCCGGGGCGTAGCCACAATAAAGGTAGGAGACTAGTTACCACAGACCACATCATGCCTGCTGGCTCCCGCCTTAAGTACAGATCGAACGTGCCGAAGTACTCTGAATTCGTCTTTGAGCCTCTGGACAAGGAGTTCAGCAGCCGGGCCGCATCGCTCAGAGACAATGGGATTCATAACCTGATAGTAGCAGGCGTCAGCTACGGTCAGGGCTCTTCCAGGGAGCATGCGGCCCTCTGTCCCATGTACCTTGGAGTTAAGGCGTGCTCGCCAAGTCCATCGAGAGGATCCACGCCTCAAACCTGGTCAACTTCGGGATAGTCCCCTTCGCCTTCGCCGAGGATTCCGACTACGATTTCTTCCGGAAAATGGGGAGATCCTCATTCCCGGAATTCGCAAAGCTCTAGAAACAGGCGCAGAAATTGTAAAGGCTCTGGCCGGCAAAAAAGAGATCAACCTTGATGAACCTCAGCAAAAGGCAGAGGGAGATCCTTCTGGCTGGCGGCCTTCTGCCCTACACCGTTTTGAAATCAAAAGAATGAAAATCAAGAATTAGCTCTGCTCATATTTTAGCAGACTTTCTCTGTTTGTCAATCTGAGATCTTTATTCCGATATGACCTCTTCAGACTTGAGGAACTTTATGATTTCTGCGGGAGCAACTTTCCTGTTGCATTCTTGGCAGGGGTGCCCGTACCGCTGGCTGTGGTCAAACTTCCGCTCTGGTCAGGATTGACATGACCTGATTCACGCAAACCCGCTGTTCACATCTCTTGTCAGTGCCTGGCTGTTCTGATCTGACTTCACTTAGAGCTGGTGCTGGGACATTGCCGTTGAAGCTCGAACTCTTTAGCTGCAAGGCTGGCTGAAGTTCAGAGGAAATGTGTTGAACCAGATGTTCATATCAGGTTGCAGTGTATGGGTCAAATTTGGCGGTTGGGGATATAGGATTCCCAGTACTTCTCGACGAAAGGTTCGAAGGTCGTTGTGCTTGGTCCGTTGAAGAATGCAAGCTGAGAGGCGCCGTACCCTTCTCCAGTGAACATTGCCTGGGCAGAAGCTCCACCGATTAGGCAGATCAGTGCTATTATGCTACTATGCATCTCATTTTAATACATCTCTTTTTATTTATGTTGTTCTTCTTTGCTCATCGGTCCCAACCTATTTATCTCTTATTGGTCGAAATGATCCTTATGCCGGACTGTTTCGAGATCCTGCACAAGGATTTGGCAGGTAGAATCGGCAAGCTTTCCACACCCCACGGTACCATGGAGACTCCTGCGCTCATGCCCGTGGTCAACCCCCATCTTCAGCTCATACCAGCCCGGAGACTCGGCAAAATGGGGGCACAATGATGATCACCAATAGCTACATCATCCGACAGGACCCGGAACTGAGAGTCCAGCCCTTGAACAGGGCCTTCACAGCTCCTGGGCTTCGAAGGGCCGATCATGACAGACTCAGGCGCCTTTCAGCTTTCCGTCTACGGCGACATCGATGTCCTGCCCCTGGAGATCCTCGAATTCCAGTTTGCGATTCAATCCGACGTCTGCTGTTCCCCTCGACATTCCCACTCCTCCTGATGTGACCAGAGAACGAGCCGCATCCGAGCTGAAAGAGACCGAAGAGAGGCTGGAAGAGGCTGCAGCCGCGAGGATCGATCCGCCTTCTCGCGGGCCCGTCCAGGGCTCGACCTATCCGGATCTGAGAGAGAGCAGGCCGGTTTGCCCGAGACCTCAATTTGACGTCTATCCTGTTGGAGGAGTCGTACCTCTAATGGAGGCCTACAGGTTCAGCGACCTGGTAGAAGTCGTGATGGCAGCAAAAAAAGGTCTCGGCCCTGGAGCGCCCGTCCACCTGTTTGGAGCGGGCCATCCTATGGTCTTCGCCCTCGCTGCAGCCATGGGCTGCGACCTATTCGACTCTGCGGCATACGCCCTCTTTGCCAGGGAGGGAGATACATGACGTACGTGGGACCTGGAGACTTGAGGAGATGAGGTACTTACCCTGTTCCTGCCCTGTATGCCAGGCGCATACCCTCGAGGAGCTGATGAAGAGCCCCGAAAGGATTAAGCTCTGGCAAGGCACAATCTCTACATCTCTTTGCAGGAGATCAACCTGGTCAAGCAGTGCATCCGTGAGGGATCTCTCTGGGAACTGCTGGAAACTAGCTGCCGATCTCACCCGCGCATGCTCGACGGCTTGAAAACTTGGCGAAAAGGGCGAATGGCTGGAGAGCCTGGACACCCCAGCAAGTCCACCCTCTTCTATCTGAGTTCCGAATCGGCATCTCGGCCCGAGGTCATTCGCTATGCCAGGAGAGTAGGTCGCATCTGTTTCCGGCAATGTCCTGATCACCGACGATCCCAAGCGACAAAGCGGATTTGACACGTTCTGCACTTCAAGCCACCCTTTGGGCCCTATCCGCCGAGCTCTCGGAGACTTATCCGTTCAATGCCGAGGTCCCGGAGGAAGCAGATAATACAGCAATAGATCAGGCCGTGAAAATCACCAAAGAACTTATCAAGGCCAATCCGAGGCCAGGTTCACCTTCAGGCTAAAGATCTGCGATTTGGGAGAACGACTGAAGCAATCATAAGCTAGTAAACATCAGCCTTTCTTCAGTCATCGCTATAGAGTCCCCCGGCAGCATCCTGACGTATGAACTGCTCCTTCAGCTCACCATGATGAGTCTCAAGGTACCGACGCACCGCTTCTACTACCAGGCTGTTGAGGTCAGGAAACCAGCCAGCTTTGACCTGATCCTGCACGTCTTCAGCTAAGCGTTTTGGTAAGCAGATCTCCGCCTT
>CAWCSK010000037.1:0-13114 GCA_963798205.1 uncultured Methanosarcinales archaeon | reverse complement strand
GAACTCAGACAAGATAAGGGGATTACGGGGGAGTATGACCTTGATTTTGTTCTCGACTTTCAAATCGAGGGAATTTATGCCTCCTCCCAAGAATTCACGCCTTTGGCTATTTCCACATAGCTTATCGGCGTAGATTTTATTTCAGTGATCGTATGTCATTTTCATAAATTTCATCATAAATAGCATAGATTTTTTTCGGGCTTGGTACATGTTTCACGCACCCGAATGTACAACCTTCCCGAGCCTGAGCTAATGGCCTAAATCCTCTTCTGGCAAGTCCACATTCCATCTACTATAAGAATGATAATCAAGTTTTCTTGAGTGGTTGCTGCTATCGATCAATTGATTTTACTGCTATCGATTCCGCAAATGTGGAACTCGGAGCGCAACACAATGGAGTTTGAGCCCAGAAAGCATCCTTATAATAATATCCTGCGGTTTAATGGATATCGAAAAAAGAGGGATGGATTTACAGGTTACACGCACGATGGGAGCTGGAATATAGTCTCTATCTCAGTGAAAATGGAAAATGCCTGTGTGTCCAGCACAGGCGGCGCAATCTCTAAAACAGAACACCAGAGTAGTATTCTTATGCGATCAAGGATATCAATGCAGCAACACCAGCTTTGCCTAATTCCACTAGCCCGTCCTTTATTATGCTCTACCGCTCCTGAATCCGCCAATGAGCTTATCCTCAGCATCGACACGCGCGAAGAGCCTTCCTGGGAAACTTGCTCCCAGTTATCTCGAATCTGAGGGTTATTTCCTGACACCACCCAATCATCATTGCGCTTGGGAGTGCCAAAAGGCAGTCCTGCAGAAGTACCTTCTGTATGGCCACTGTGTTGCATGGAATAGGCAATGGCAGAGGGCGTAATGACCACGGCGGTAGCGACATATCCTATGTTATTGAACCCGCTGTTGTGCATATGGCCGCTGAATGTGAAATCGCCTTTATTGTTCATGACCACCTTGACCGACCCTCCCAATGGTTCATCAGTTACTAGCGGTCCTGAATCTAGGGAGACCACATTATTGGGGGTATTTGGCAGATTAGGTCCCCAGAATGTGGACCAGACGTGGTTATCAAACCCGATGACAAACAGATCCAGGTTACCTGTAGCCCGTGATACTGCAGCAATCTGTTGCTTTTCGTGATTGAAGATCGCTTGCCCCGGAAGCGGGAACCAGTGCCACTCCAGCCGGCTGCATTGTTCCAGAATGTAGACCAGCCGTGGTTATCAAACCCGATGACAAACAGATCCAGGTTGCCTGGAGCCCGTGATACTGCAGCAATCTGTTGCTTTTCGTGATCGAAGATCGCTTGCCCCGGAAGCGGGAACCAATCTCTGTTCCAGCCGGCTGCGTTGTTCCAGAATGTAGACCAGCCGTGGTTATCAAACCCGATGACAAACAGATCCAGGTTGCCTGGAGACCGTGATACTGCAGCAATCTGTTGCTTTTCGTGATCGAAGATCGCTTGCCCCGGAAGCGGGAACCAATCTCTGTTCCAGCCGACTGAATTGTTCCAGAAGGTGGACCAGACGTGGTTATCGAACCCGATGACAAACAGATCCAGGTTGCCTGGAGCCCGTGATATTGCAGCAATCTGTTGCTTTTCGTGATCGAAGACCGCTTGCCCCGGAAGCGGGACTCAATCTCTGTTCCAGCCGGCTGAATTGTTCCAGAATGTGGACCAGACGTGGTTATCAAACCCGATGACAAACAGATCCAGGTTGCCTGGAGCCCGTGATACTGCAGCAATCTGTTGCTTTTCGTGATCGAAGATCGCTTGCCCCGGAAGCGGGAACCAATCTCTATTCCAGCCAACTGAATTGTTCCAGAATGTAGACAAGACGTGGTTATCAAACCCGATGACAAACAGATCCAGGTTGCCTGGAGCCCGTGATACTGCAGCAATCTGTTGCTTTTCGTGATCGAAGATCGCTTGCCCCGGAAGCGGGAACCAATCTCTGTTCCAGCCGGCTGCATCGTTCCAGAATGTAGACCAGACATGGTTGTCTAACCCGATGACAAACAGATCCAGGTTGCCTGGAGCCCGTGATACTGCAGCAATCTGTTGCTTATCGCGATCGAAGACTGCTTGTCCCGGAAGCGGGAACCAGTCGCCATTCCAACTTGGAATACCCATAATATCCTCCTATATTACATTACATGTTATCTTTCATCCCTAATTAATTGGTATGGCACAAATTGAAAATAGTATGGCACAAATTGAAAACGTAGTGAACCCTCTGAGTGGACAGAACATCTAAGCGCTACGTAATAAAAATGAGTTTTGTGAAACTCGTGCGAGAATCTCATCCCCCGCACGTAATCGTAGATACGGAAGCCACATCCATAGGCATTGTCCGAGCTGACACAACCCGAAAATTACCAGTAATCTTGCCATGACTTTGCATTCAACTTCTTGGGGTTCACCTGATGGACATTTTGCACCTTATTCGATACAAGTAAACGCAAAACTAAATCTACAATCCAGCGCGTAATATCTAGCGGTCCCTATGGACTGTTAAATACATCGTCTTCCATATTTAAAGGAATTTTTCACCGCAAGAATTATTTTCCCGCCAATGATTCAGGCATTAGTCAAGCGCAAATATACGATTGACTAAAGGGATTAGAAATTGGATTGGCATGTTCTCAAGGAGATCCTGGAAGTTCTCGCATACCTTGCGATCAATAATCGGTGTACCTTAGCTTAGGGATTGACGCAAAATAAAATGAACAAATTTATATTGTAGAACGTTATCTATATATTATGGACGGCAATGTAGATTATGACCCCTTCTTAAAAGCTCTATCTGGTGCAGATCCAATTCAAGCAAGGCGTTTTGCGGCTGCTAAAGCTCTTGAAATTGGATGGGGCGGTGTGTCAAAAGTCTCTGATATTACTGGATTTTCGCGAAATACCATCAATAAAGGCATTCAAGAGCTTGAGAGTAATGATGAACTTAAGCAGCCAGAAATGCTCCGCAAGCCAGGTGGCGGTCGAAAAAGAGCCGAAAATAGAGAGCCAACCCTATTGAGTGACCTTGAAGATATAATGAAAGAAAGCACAGCAGGCGATCCGATGAGTCTTCTCAAATGGACGCATAAATCAACCTATGCTATCGCAGAGGAACTACAATTAAAAGGTCATAAAGTTAGTCATGATACGGTGAGACGATTATTGAAAGAGAACGGTTATTCGCTTCAAGCTAATAGGAAGACATTAGAAGGTAAAACAGGTCCCGAGAGAGATAGTCAATTTGGTTATATTAATAATCAAGCAGCCCAATTTATAGATGCATGCGACCCTGTAATTTCTGTAGATGCAAAGAAAAAAGAGCTTATTGGCGATTATAAGAATTCAGGAAGGACTTGGAGGCCAAAGGGGGAGCCAGAACTGGTAAATGTTTATGATTTTCCCTCAAAGGCGGTTGGTGCTGCGATTCCTTATGGGATCTATGATCTAAAAAGAAACAAAGGGGTCGTCAATGTTGGGAAAAGCCATAATACTGCAGAATTTGCTGTTGAAAGCATCAGACAATGGTGGAATTTAGTTGGAAAATGTAATTATGTGAACTGTAGAAATTTGCTCATTTGCGCCGATGGCGGAGGGAGCAATGGAAGCCGTAATCGAGGCTGGAAATTCTTTTTGCAGGAATTGGCGGACGAAATTGGAATAACTATAACAGTTTGCCATTTTCCGCCTGGAACAAGCAAATGGAATAAGATCGAGCATTGCATGTTCTCATTTATAAGCATGAATTGGCGAGGGAAGCCTTTATCCAGCTATGAAACCATTATCAAGCTAATAGGATCGACCAAGACAAAGAAAGGGCTAAAAATCGAGGCTCGAATGGATGAACGAGATTATGAAACGGGAATAAAGATATTGGATGAAGATATGGCACAATTAAAAATTAGTTTGCATGAATTATATCCCAATTGGAATTATTCCATAGAACCACGTCTAACTTTGTCTAAATAGCAAGAAATTGGATAAATTATTTGGCGTCAAGCCCTTAGCAGAATATCGGCAAGCACAATTTTCAGCCAATTCAGAACGAGAACAAGCATTGAGAGAAAATAAGTATCAAACTACCATTTTTTTAGACGAGAAATATCTGGAATTTTTAAAACTTTGCTTCGATAATCCCGATCTCGATATTTTTCTGACATCCCTGATAACAAAATTAGGACTGGAATTATCTATCCTGAAACAAAAAGAAAGAAACCATTGCTTTTTCCATACTTTTTTCAGTTATGGAAAGGGCATTCCTAATGTTCTATGAGAGTTCAGATGAACTGAAGCAAAGACAATGGAGTGGATGGGATGCTTATATTCACGCCTGATATTGCGCTCTGGATTATGGGCCGCAATTTCGTCCCAGAGGATGCTGCTTTTTCGATAGCTGGCAATTGTCGATAATTGATTCCATAGTTTATGGAATAGGGATTTTGCCAGAAGCAAAAATAGGGCCTGTTAAGAGAATGCCAAAAAGAGGTATGGATTCTTGCGGGTTACACGTACTTATCCTCGACTCGACTGAGATGATCAGAACGATGGATCTCCACACATAGAGATATAGTGGATTATTCCATGCCCTATGAGATCTGGTAATGGTGAAATGGAAGGAGGATCAGGTCCGCCAGATCAAGGAGTCAGGAACTCTCTCGCAGGCAGAACGAGCTTTCTAATGTCTGGCTGTCCGCCTTCTTCGGCAACGAAGTGATGGACGACGATTACTATGAGCTGCAAAACCACCTGAGCCCGGAGAAGTCTCCGGACTGGTCCGACCTACGGGTGCAGTGGAGGATCTATAAGAGTCCCCCATGAGTGGCATTATTGTTCCCCCATTCAAAATGGTAGATATGCAGGGGTTTTCCTGGAAAGTGAAGTTGACTCCAAAAATTCCGCATCCCCAAAATCATCGCTTCGTTTGTTCTTCACCCTCTGCAAATTATCGTCGAAGCAAAGCTTCTTCTTATAGCATCATGTTATCATTGGAAGTGATATGAAGACTTCCGCCTCCATCCGAGACATTTCAGCATTCATGAGCTGCCAGGTGCATGAGCTATGACCAAGTACTTCGAAGTAGTCCGCCGCGACGGCCCGGCCCGCATGGGAAAGCTGCAACTGGAGAGAGCGATCAGCACGCCCGGCTTTATCACGGGTGACGATTATGTATCAGCCGGCAGCGTCTACAGCTATGCCTCTGTGGATGAAGCCATACTGGCCCAGGAGACGTTGAAAGGCCAAAAGAAGCTGGCTGTACTTCCTTACGTTCCCGCAGCCCTGCACTCCGAGCCTGCCCTGGAGCTGCCAACAATGGAGACGGACGGCCCCAAAGGCGTTGTGGTCCATCCCTTCAGCGAAAAGAAACCGCAAAATGCCGATGTCTACGTGCTCGGAAACGCCGGGACTATCAAAAATCCAAGAGACCTGGTGAAGGCTGTTGTCAACGTAAGGGACGCGACCCAGCCGGATACTGCTCTTTATGCTCCGGCTCTCGCCACGCCTGCCAATCTGGCCTTGTTAGTGTATTTGGGAATCGATCTTCTGGACAGCATACGCATGGTGGCCGATGGCCTCCTGGGCCGCTACCATACCCGCGATGGAATGCGGATTCTCGGCGATCTTAATGAGCTGCCCTGCCTCTGCCCGCACTGCCGGAAGATGAACGAGAGCGGCCGGGAGACAAGGCTCCTCATCGCTCACAACCAGCATGTGCTGGAGGAGGAATTGCTCTCGGTTCGGGAGGCGATTCGCTCCGAGACGACCCGGGAATATATTGAGCGGCAGGTGCGAGTAACGCCCGATCAGACGGCAGCCCTGCGGCTGCTGGACGCGGAACACCAGTACCTGGAGAGGAGGACTCCCGTAAGCCGTCGAAGCCTCTTCTATGCCAATTGCGCCGAATCGTTACAACGCGTGGAGGTCACCCGCTTCGCCGATAGGGTGATTAACCGGTATAAGGCTCCCCAGAGCGATGTCTTGCTGCTGCTGCCCTGCTCCGCCAGAAAGCCCTACTCCACATCCAGATCGCACCGGCTTTTCGCGGAAGCCATCGGATCTTACCGTCGCTATCTGCACGAGCTGATACTGACCTCGCCCCTGGCCCTGGTTCCGCGCGAGCTGGAAGAGGCTTATCCCGCAGCCAGCTACGATGTTCCAGTCACCGGCCGCTGGGATCTGGAGGAGAGGGCATGGCTGACCGGGTGTTTAGAGGCCTACCTCAAGAAGAACAAGTACGCCAGAATCGTCGCCCACCTGGATGGAGAGCTGGAGGAGACCGTAAAGGATTCTGGCCTTGAGGCAGTCTACACCGGCGGCGGCACCAACGGGCCCGCTCTGCAGCGGCTCGCCGATGCAGTTGCAGAGGCCTGCCGCGGCGGAGCCACTCGATTGCCCGATCTGCGCCTCTTGCGCTACCGCGCCCACGCGGATTTCCATTTTGGTCCGGGAGCAGGCGACGCTCTTCTGGCAGGAAAGATAATAGTGAAAGGCAGAGAGATCCAGGATGAGACAAAAAAATCGCTGGCTGCGACCACACCCAACGGCATGATCGCCATCTCCATGGCAGGAGCAAAGCGGCTGGAGCCGCTGGGGTGTTATCTGGTCAAAATCGGCGACTTCCTGCCCAAAGGCTCCTTGCTGGCGCCAGGCGTTGTGGATGCAGACGAGCAGATCCGGCCCGGAGACGAGGTAATAATCGTAGGAGAGAAGGCCTTCGGCGTCGGTCGGGCCAGGATGTCGGGCTGGGAGATGAGAGAATCCCGGCAGAGGCGTGGCAGTGGAGATAAGGCATATAAAGGAGAGATGAAGCCTTTCTCCGAATTTTGATTTGTATATTCGAGGAAACAACTCAGAAGAAAACTAAATCTTGGCAGGAATTATGGTCAGATAGCCCGGAAGAAGGAGATTGGTAAAATCGTGCAGGCAGCATATGCGTCCCGCGGGGATCAAGATGATATGCTGCAGAGCCCCGGAGCCGATCCATTGGGGGTGAGTTTGTAGACATTGCCAGCCATATCGACTTCAACATATCCGCCTTCCGGAGTGGCATCGAAGCCATGAGTGGCAAGGTAGAAAGCAAGATCCTCAGAGTTGATGTGAGGATCGTCAAAGCCTGATACTAAGGACCTCAGATCCGATAGGGAATCTCTGGACGCACTGACTGTTGGCAGAGCCATCATGATTATGATCAAGATGATGCCAATTGCACTTATCTCCTTCCATGCCATAGTAACATCTAAGGACTCAGAGAATCATATAGACGATTGTGTGCAACTAAGTCATAAAATTTTAACAGATTCGGCCAGCAAAGTCAGAATAGCAGAGAAGATACCAGACGCATCCTGTTTTAGGACACCTGTAAGAAGGTCCAAAAGAGATGGTCTAGACTGCTAAAAATCAAAGAGCGACTTCTGTTTCTGCGCCTTCTGGGCAACGCCTTCGAAGCTGAACAGATTGCTCTGAGCACGCCCGGCGCAGAGCCGGTCCCTGGTGACCCCAAAGCTCTCGAATATGCGCAGCACGGGCGGAAGGATCTGCTTATCCACATAATACTCCGTGTCCAGCGGCATGTTATTCTCCAGAACAAAAGCCGGATCTTCTGCCCTGTCCACGAAGAGCGTCTTGTTCTTGCGGCTGCTCTTACCCTTGATTATCACGAAAGGCACCCTATCGCCAACGCTCGGCACCTGTCCGCCCCGCTCTCTTATCTTCTCTACCAGTTGAATGTGTGGCTGCTTGTTTTTGTAGGAGCCGGTGCTCTTGGTGTATCTTCTGGTAAGTGTCAGCTCCTCCAGAATCCCAGGGTCCAAAGATAGATCCAGACTCTGCAGCCTGACGACTACCGAGCGAACGTGATCCACAGCCTCGTCCACTTTTCCCTCTTTAAGCACCAGCTCCAGGCAGGTCTTCAATGTCTTGGAGGTCAGACCGCACCAGTCACGTCGCACGGTCTCCATGCCGCGCACCTTAATTCTGTCCTTCCAGACTTCGCCCACCTGCTCGAATACCCATAGAGCGTAGCGTTTTTTCGCCAGGAAGATTCCGCGTCTGGCGAAGGCCTCGAAGACAAGCTCCATGGGCGAGGGAAGACTGGACGTGACGGTCTCCGCAATCTTTTTGCCGATCAACTCTGCGTCTTGCAGCGAGACGGGTCCGCCGGCGGAGCCAGAAGGGCTCAGGCGCACAAAGACGCTGTCTGTATCGCCATAGACGACTGCGAGATCAAAGCCCTTTGCCGCCGCTTTTCCAAAGGCCAGATCATCCTTGAAGACTACCTTGCCGTCGATCACGTAAACCGAGCCGATCTCATCAATGATCTTCTTCGTGCGCAAGATGTTCTCCCGGCCAAAAGACGTAACCGCGTTGGCCAGAGCAAGACTGTAAAGCCTGGCCCGGGCATAACCCGAGTAGCCGTAGAAGCTGTTCAGCAGAATCTTCATGGCATACTGCTTGGCATCCAGAAAGCGGCGCTCCTCATCACCGGCCTTCTTCATCAGTTTCTTGGTCTGGGTTCTCTGATCGAGCAGCTCCTTCAGTACGCCCGGCATGATGCCCGGAGATATCTCCGGGCGAGACGAACTTTCCTCCGGAAGGCGCGGTTATGACCTGATCAATTCCGGGCGAGTCTCGCAGCACGACTGTGGAGTAGCACAGGTTGTGGGCCATCATGATAGTCGGATAAAGAGACTTGTAATCCAGGATGACCACATCCTCCACCAGGCCCTTCTCAGGCACCAGTACGGCTCCGCCCTTCAGGTCTTCATTCTCCACATAGCGTTCGTCAGATACGTCCACATCAGGCTTGGGCGGCACGACCCGGGATCTCTCCCGGAAACGGCGCAAGAGCAGGTTCTCTACCATCCCTGATTGGCCGCCGTTGACGATGTCCTGCAGCAAAGAGCCGCTGGCCCGGGACATGGCGATATATTTGTCCATGAGACGCAGGTCCAGCAGCATGTGCATAGCCAAGACGGCATCCCGTCGAGAGTAGCTGATGAAGCGTCGGAGCCCTTCCCTTCCCCGCTTTCCGCCCAGAGGGCCTCAATCTCTTTGGGGTCCACGTCGTACTTCTCCATTTTAAGAAGCTCCGCGGCAGCGTTTCGGAGGGTGTACTGCTTCAGGCTGTAGGAGGAGCGGATGATGGGCAGGAGATCGACCACTACGCGGCCGGTGATGGAGACGTCGGTCCGATTCACGATCTTGCGCACGTACCAGGAATTTCCATCTCGACCGACCCTTGCATCTACGCGCTGCTGTTTGGCCCTCTCCTGCAGATAGGGAAAATCGAACTCATTGGAGTTGTAGCCCGCCAGAATGTCAGGATTGTAATCCCTGAGGATGGAGGCGAACTGGGCCAGAAGATCGTATTCATCCCGGCAGGATCGAGTGTCCGATCGAGGGCATTCGATATTCTTTCCCACCAGTACCAGATCTTTTAGGCCCATATACTCCGGCTCGAAGGCCATGCTGATCAGAATAACCGGCGAGACTTCGGCCTTGGGCATGGCTCCGTGATCCGGCAAGCACTCGATATCGAAGCTCATAAAGCGCAACGGAGCATTGGCCTCATGCAGCACTGGATGCAATGTTTGCACGTTTACGATTGGAGCTGACGGTAATGCACGTGAGGCGTCCTGGCTGAGAGTCCATTCCGGAATGGGCGCCTCAACCCATCCCATGCCGCCCAATGCCTGATCGATGAGAAACCTGTTCTTGAAGAGGATATCCGTCTCGTAGACGGCTTTGATGCCAGGGACCTCACGCACCCGTTCCCTGAGGCTGCGCACCTCTTTGGGATCTACGGTCGTGATCTTAAGCATCTTCTTGGGTGAATTCTGATATCCGATGGGCTCAAAACGCTCTACCTCCTCGACCTCCAGCCCCAATGCCCGGAGATCATCGGCCGCCCTTTTCAGGCAGCCGTCCTCGACGCCCGCGTAAAAGTAGGGCCGGAATCCTGCCACGCGACAGGTAACGCTTTTCCCCTCCGGCGTCGAGCCGAAGAGCTGCACCAGAGGGTTTCTATCTGAGTCGTAGGAGTAGTTGGCGTCCAGGATCTGAAAGATCATCATTTATAAATGGAAATTTTCGCATAAATAGCTAATCATGCCGGCCTCATGGTTCAAACCAGGGTTTCAAAATTAGATACGAATATGGGTTCTGCAAGTCCAAGAGGATCTGCTCAAGATATGTCGCCCAAGGATCGATGTCGTGATACATAAAAATGGGAAATTGCTGTCCGGAAAAAACAACAAAACTCGCTGCCGAACAGAAGGGGACGATTCATCCCTATGCGTCCGATATCCCCGTTATTTTTCGCTCTTCCACTTGACTTTGTCTCCCTTGACCTTCACCACGTCGCTCTTCTCCAGCACCTTGGCCAGCTCCTCGGCTACTTCTTTCCCGTCAATCAGGAGATCGTCGCCGTCTTCATCTTTCAGATGCATAGTGCAGTTTTCTATGAATTCCCCAAAATCCATCTTTCGAGATGTGGGTGATGTGGCCAGCTTCTCGATCAGCAATCCCAATACTCTGAGATTCTGATACTCTTCCGGATATAAATCACTGAACTCTTCATCTAGCTCGCTGGAGAGAGGCGTTGTGAACTCATCGGCATAGATTCCAACGGTCTTTTCCAGATGGAATTCAATCGTGGTCTTAAACTGCTCTGGTTTTGGGTCGTAATCGATTGATTTGACAGGAATATCCAGGATGGGATCGTCCAGCTTATCTCCCACCGGCTCTCCGATCTTAATATCGTTCAAGGAAAGGACGGATTTGGCAAAGATTATGGCCCTTCCCGACCTTAATAGAAAGCTCATCCATTCCTGTGAACCAAATTCCAGGGATTCCTTTTCGTCTTCAGAAAGGTTTTCCGAATTCTCACAGAGCGCTAGTATCTTATCCCTCTTTTCCATCGAGGCGGGGTCCAGCTCCTTCATGTAGAGATCTTCGAATTCCTCTTGGGTCGTGCTCCGCGGAAGGACGATCTTTAGCGCCGATAAATTGCTTTCGTACTCGCTCATATCTTTTGCCACATCTTTGAGCAGGCTGTATCTGCCATGAAGTGAGCAGGTCTGCTCCTCCATTACCACAATGGAAGGCTTGAGCTCGACTCTGATGCCGGCATCGATAAGAAAGGTCCGGATCTCCTTGGCCTCTTCTTCATCGTACTCTCCGAGATTGAACATAGATAAGAGAATTATGAGAAGGACTTAAAAAAGCTTTACATCAGAAGGTCTTCAAAGCCCGGACCTCTTATTGTCTGGATTTATCCTTTACGGGTTTTTGGTCCTATTTCATCCACTGAATACGGTAGGCCAACGGTCGAAATCACAAAGTGATCGAGCCCGTCCTTCTCAATCAGATCACAAAACCTCCTCTTACCAGATATAGGGTATAAGTCGATACTTCACCTGAACCATATAGGCTTCGTAGCCACTCAGTTCCTTCTTTAGAGTTCGTTCTTCCATTACTGCCCGCATTGCCGCGGCGCCAACAAGAATAAGACCAAAAATAAGCCCGTACCAGGACCCGAGGAGGAGGGCAGTCCCCAGTACAAAAAGGAGAAAGCCGGAATACATGGGATGACGCACGTAATGGTACGGCCCGGTAGTTACCACCGTCTGCCCCCGGTCTTTTTGTATGCGGACCACGGGTGAAAGATACGTGTTCTCCCGAAAAGTCCTGTAGAAAAGGTAAAACGAACATAGAAGAACAAGTGCGCCTCCAGTTCGTTGCCAGTCCGGCACATGTGACCATTGAAATCTGACTGCATCAAGAGGCATCAGGATCAACCAGGCAAAAAATAGGAGGTTCATCAGGTACAAAAATACCTTATCCCAGGTATGTTGAACGGATTTGAACCCGGTCATGCGCTCCTGAAGCAAGTCCGGAATCGTGCTTGAACAGCCATAAACTGATAGCAACAACGAAGCCAAAGAACATAGCAAGAAAAATCCATCCGGGAAGCCAATTAATCGTGCCCGCCGATAAAAACAAGGCTGCTGCAAAGACTAGAAACATTGCAGATATCTGTACCACAAGCGATTTTACATTGATTTCCATATCGTTTAAGGCCTCATGTAATAGTTCTCTATTTGTTTGCATTGCTTGATGTATTGTTTAATCCTGATCCCTTTTGCGGTCGCCAGGAGCAATGCCTTAGACCTGGGGGAGATGCATTATATTATTATTATATGTACTCACATTTAGCCAATTGCCCAATCGGCCTTCAAGCCCACTTATCTCGCTTATCCCTGCCTTGAGGAACTCCTCTTTCTCGATTCAATTGTCAATCCAGTCTCATGAAAGTCGCTTGTTGTTTATTTCTTTCCTAATACTATCAAACAAAAGATATTACCATATATTACTTAATTTTCCTGTATAAATGATTCGAAGGAGGTTTCAGGAGCCAAAGCGATATGCTGCAACCGGACTGCTCTGATCGATTCAGTCATGATCGCCCAGTTTTTCGCGGCTGAAAGATTTATCATGTAGTGTATAGGTTCGTAATTCAGCTCGAACTCTATGGAGGCCTGAGTTGAAGATCGCTGTGGATATTGACGGGGTACTGGCAGATCAAGTCGGAGCCGTCCTGAAAGTGATTGAAAGAGAATACGGGCTGAGGTATTCCAAGAGCGATATTGACCGTGCCCACTGGAGCTTCGGGGGAATCGAGATCTGGACTGAGATCGGAAGGCTGTTGTCCGACCCGGAATACGTGCTGCAAGTGCCCTTGATTGAGGGTTCGCAAAATGCCATAAAGCGGCTCTTCAGGCATGATGTATTTGTGGTGACAGCCAGAAGGCCGAATTCAGAGGTGGCCACAAAGCAGTGGCTGAGTGCTCATTTCCCGTGCCTGAAGCAATACCATTCTGCAAGAACAGGCTCCAAGCATAACATACCTTCAGATCTGTTGATTGACGACCTCGATATGAATATCGTAGAATTTGTGAAGAGCGACCCAATCGACGGGGAATTCTGTTCCAGCACCCCTGGAGCCTGAACGGCATGGATATCGAGAGCTACCCAGATCAAGTATCATATTGCCCGGATTGGCAGAGCGTGGTGTTGGCGATCGAGGCT
>CAWCSK010000036.1:0-84516 GCA_963798205.1 uncultured Methanosarcinales archaeon | reverse complement strand
GGCCCCCACGAAGTCGATCAGCTCCCGTCTACAAGGTTGCACTTTGTCAATCTCGCTTCTAGGCTCTGGAACCTCTTCAAGCCGAAGTGCAGCACATAAACATCGTGCTCTTCTGCCAGAATGTCGAAGATGAAGTTGAGCCGGTTGGGAACAGGATGTCTGATCCAGTCCGTAGTTGGTATTACTAGTATCCTCATTTACCTTTCGTCTCGCCAACGATCTTGTTCTCTGCTTCTATAAAAGCCTGGGCATTTTCGATATGCTCATTTCATATTTTTTATGAATCCCGGACCGAAAAGATATAAAACAGGTAACGCTCCAATGGTTGGTTTGAGTTATCTGGCTGTGATGGATTTGAAGGGAGTCATATTGGCGGCAGGAGAAGGCCGCAGGTGCAGGCCGCTTACCCAGACCAGATCCAAGGTCATGCTGCCTGTGGGGAACCGGCCTTTCATGGAACATGTCATCCTAGCGTTAGCAGCAAATGGCATTCGAGACCTCTTCATCGTAGTAGGCTATCAGAAAGAGAGGGTCATGGATCATTTCGAGGATGGCATTGATTTCGGCGTAAATATCACTTACATCGAGCAAAATGAGCTTCTGGGAACTGCTCATGCCCTGCGTAAATTCGAGCCTTTCGTGGATGGAGAGTTCCTGGTGGTCAATGGAGATAACCTCGTCGACAGCAGGGCTATCAAGGAGCTGATCGATGCAAAAGGAGATAATGTGATCCTGGCCGCTCTTCGCCAGCATACGGGCGACTATGGAGTTTTGACGGTAGAGCAGCAGAGGGTAAAATCCATAATCGAGAAGCCCGGAAGGCCCTGTGGGGGGCTCCTTAATACGGGTGCCTATAAATTCAGCCCCGCCATCTTCGAAGATCTCTCCCGAACCCCTATCTCTGAGCGCGGTTCTTATGAACTCACCGAGACCATATCGCAGATGATCCGAGATGGCAAGGAGATTGTGCCCTTGATCAGCAAAGGCATATGGGCGGACGCCATATTTGCCTGGGATCTGCTCAATGCCAACAGTCTGGCTCTTAGCATAAGAGACACAAAAATCTCCGGAGAAGTGGAAGAGGGTGCCAGGATCAAAGGTCCTGTGGAAATCGGAGAAGGCAGCATTATCCGTTCCGGATCTTATCTGGTAGGCCCGGTCTCCATCGGCGAGGACTGTGATATAGGTCCCAATGCCGTCATCCTTCCGTCCACATCGGTTGGCGATTCGGCTAAGATCGGATCTAATTCCGAGATTCGCAACAGCATAATCATGAATGATGCCAGGATCGGCTCAGGAACTATTGTATCCGATTCTGTCATAGGAGCGAGCTGCACTTTTGGAGATCAACTGGTCATCGAGACGGGCCCTTCTGTCGTTGAGGTGGAGAACGCCTTCCAGAGAGCAGAGTTCGGCGCGATCTTTGCAGATGATGTATCGGCAGGAGGCAGAGTTCTGGTGAGTCCGGGAACGGTAGTGGGCACGGGTGCGCAAATCGGCTCCGGAGCCTCAATTCGCGGCTGGATAGATCGAGAGAGCAGGGTGATTTGCTGATGTGCGGAATAGTGGCGTATATAGGCAACGAGCTGGCAGGGCCGATCCTCTTTGATACGCTGAAAAGGCTGGAGTATAGGGGTTACGATTCTGCGGGCATAGCCGTCAAATCCTGCGGGGAGATCGATGTTCTCAAGTCATCCGGCAGAATAGCTGATCTGGAAAAAGTCTACAAGAGCCTTGGCTGCCCTGGAGAATGCATGGGCATAGGCCATACCCGCTGGGCGACGCATGGACGGCCGAGCGATAGAAATGCCCATCCCCATACCTCGGGCGAAGTCGCCATAGTGCATAACGGGATCATTGAGAACTATCTTGATCTGCGAGAACTATTGACCGAGATGGGGTATGAGTTTCAGTCCGAAACAGACAGCGAAGTTCTGGCTCATCTCATTCACTTTTATTACAAAGGAGATCTCTATCAAGCCGTCTGCAAGGCCCTGGCGAAAGTGGAGGGCTCTTATGCCGTGGCTGTGCTCGCAGCCAGCTCGCCATATATTGTCTGCGCCAGAAAGGAGAGCCCATTGGTGATTGGCAAGGGCGAAGGTGCCGTTTATGTGGCCTCCGATGTTCCGGCATTGCTTCCTTACACCAAAGATGTGATACGCATGAGGGATGGCGAGATTGCTCGCATCTATGCGGATCGAGTGGAGATAATGGATCATGACGGCTGTCCTCGCCCTGTCGATATCGAGCGCATTACATGGGATGCGAACGCCGCCGAGAAGGGTGGTTATCCGCACTTCATGCTCAAAGAGATTCATGAGCAGCCGCGGGCCATTCGCGAGACCATCGCCGGACGCATCTCCGAGATCGATGGGGATGTGCGGCTCACCTGGGCATCAGCGAAGAGGAGATAAAATCCCTGGAGAGGGTGACCATCATCGCCTGCGGCACATCCTACCATGCAGGAATGCTGGCGAAGAACCTGTTTGCTCGAGCCGCCGGCCTGCCTGTGGATGTGGAAGTGGCATCCGAGTTCCTGAACATTCAGATGCGGCCGCGGGCGTTGCTCTTAGGAATCACCCAGTCTGGAGAGACTGCGGATACCCTTCTCGCCCTGAAGAAGGCCAAGACCTGCGGCGGGCGGAGCCTGGCGATTACCAACGTCGTCGGCTCAACTGTGACGGAATTGGTGGACGGGACGATCTTTACTCGCTGCGGCCCGGAGATCGGCGTCGCTGCGACCAAGACCTTCACGTCTCAGCTCGTGGCGATCATTTTGCTGGCCATACGTCTGGGCAGGGCCCGCGGCCATCTGACGCCCGATCAGGCCAGGAAGATGCTCATAGAGCTAACCAAACTGCCTGGATTGGTGCAGAGAGTCTTGGAGAAGAGAGAGGAGATTAAGAAGATCGCCGAGGAGTTTGCTGGAGCCAGCTGCTACTTCTTCATAGGCCGGGACTACCTCTATCCTATCTCTCTGGAAGGCGCTCTGAAGATGAAAGAGATCGCCTACATACCCTCTGAGGGCTATGCAGGAGGCGAGCTCAAGCACGGGCCGCTGGCTTTGATCACGGAAAAGACGCCAGTGGTGGCCCTGGCCACCTGCGGCAAAAAGATCCAGTCGAACATCAAAGAGGTCAGAGCACGAGGTGCTGAGGTCATTGCTCTCGCCACAGAAGGAGACCCGGATATCGGCAAGGTGGCAAGCAGGGTGATCGAGCTGCCTGAGACGAGCCCCATCTACTCTGCGGTTTTGTGTACCGTGGCGGTGCAGCTTCTGGCGTACTACACTGCCAATAAGCTAGGCCTGCCCATTGATAAGCCCAGAAACCTGGCCAAATGCGTGACGGTGGAGTAGGGATTTACAGATAAAATTTTGGACTTCCAATCAGAGCCTCTTTGGGAACTTATCCGCTCTGGGGCTCACAGGCTCTCATAAACCTCTTTGATGGTCATATCATTCATGTCCCAGAACCTGTAATCTTCCGGGCCCAGCCGTTCCGGCTCACGCAAGAGATTCTCGCGCACAGCATGGCCTAGCTCTCTTGCCTTCACAACCACCAGGTTCTTTCTCTTCTCCTCCTGGGTTACGCCTGAGGCCACCACGGTCTTTCCCAGCGTCAGGTACTCATTGAGCTTCCAGACGCTCCTGTCCGTGGCATAAGGTGTGAGGATGGTCTCGCTGTGGGGTATGAGGCAGATCCTGGCCTTGCTGATCAGCCCTGCCACTTTATCATGAGGCTGCCAGCCAAAGAATCGAGCATTTTTGGGAAGGTTTCTCAGATACCAGGCACTGAACGGCCCGTCGCCGATGATCCAGAACCGCTGCTCGGGAATATCCCTGATAAGATGAAGCAGATTGCCGATGCCCTCCTGACGGCTGATGCGACCCATGAAGATGATGGCTTTTTCGTCAGGAGCATTCGTGCTCGGCGGATCTAAGACTCATTTCCAGAAAACTTCTGGCCGGATAGTTGGGCACGATGAACAGAGATTTGTCTTTCGCCTCAGGGTAGGACTTCACTTTCTCCGCCAGAGGCCGGTTGACGGCCGTGATCAAGTCCGCGAGTCCTGCCAGCTCTCGCTCAAAGTATTCGCCAGCCGGCTTTGCCGCGGCCCGAAGGTCATCTGCAGCTCTACGCCCCAGGGAGACCGGTAATCATAAATGAGCTTTTGAAAGCATGATGCCCTTGAGCTTGCCGATGTTGTGATAGATGATATCCGGCACATTGAAGAGGTGAACGACATCCGGCTTCTCCTTTTGCAGGGCTCGCTTGGCCTCACCGGCCACACCCAGCCAGCTTCTGGTGGTAAACCTGGGAACAATGACATCATATCCCAGGCTCTCCAATGTGCCTTTGAACATCATCAGCCTGGTCGTCCTCTCAGGCTGGTTGGAGAGAAGCAGTATCCTCATCATATCCATCCGTCCGTTTTTTCCTTACAACTATCGCTTAAATGCATCTATGTGTCCCATTTTCTGGCGCCCGCAGGGAAATCTGGCGTCTTTCCTAGGTAAAATGAAGTTCATGATTGTCATAGTATTTCGATTATCATCGGTCACGTATGGGCCTTGTCTCTGTTGCTCATGGGCGTTTTCAGTCATGTTGCGCGGCTTTTTTTCGATGATGTTCAAACTGGAGACTGAATGGATCAAAGAGAAGGTCCGCGTCCTCTGGCTCTATGTAGCAAAGACCCTTTTTCTCCACATCCTCCCGGCTCAGCAGTGGATCATAAACGTAAGCCTCCAGGCCCTTTTCCCGGAGGAGCCTGGCCAGGGCCAGGTTGCGGCTGTGATAGAACTCTTTTACTCCCGCCCGGAAGGTAATGCCCTTGATGCAGATCTTGACGAGAGAAAGCGGTTTGTCGAATTTCATGCACTCCAGCAGTATTTTCTCGGCCCAGTACTGAACCATCTCATCGTTGACGAGGCGAGATGTATGCAGTAAGCGGCATTTGTCGAAATGCTCGCGCTTTTCCATCTCTTTTATGAGAAACCAGGGGTAGACGGGAATGCAGTGGCCCCCTACGCCCGTGGAAGGCAGATGAATGTTGCAGAACTGGTGGTTTGCGTACTCTCTGGCCTCAGAGAAGTCGATCCCCATCTCCTCGCAGATCTTGAAGAGCTCATTGGCAAGAGCAATGTTCACGTCTCTGTAGCATCCTTCCATCACCTTGATCATCTCTGCCACTCTCGCTGATGAGACCAGATGAAGGTTGGAAATGAATTGCTTGTAGACCTGATAAGCTCTAAAGCCGCTCTCTTCGTCCGTGCCGCCGATCACTTTGGGAAAATCTCTCAGCCTTGAGATGCTATATCCCGTCATTATCCTCTCCGGAGAATATGCCAGGAAGAAGTCTTCCTCAACGAGGCCGCTTGACTGGCACAGCCAGCGACGAACTTTATTATCCGTAGTTCCCGGAGGAAAGGTGGTCTCGAGGACTACCAGATCTCCTTTTTTCAAGATCAGGCCTAAGGACTGCAGGGCCTTTTCCATAATTGTGAAATCGGGATTGTTGCTCTGGTCTACAAAGAGGGGTACTATCACTATGTAGTTCCGGCAATCACGGGCATCTATGAAGCGTGATGTGGCGATGAGCCCCTTTCCTCCGTGTAGCCCTATCAGTTCTTCCAGGCCCTCTTCCTGGGGGATTGGGTTCACTCCCTGATTTATAAGCTGGCAGCGCTCTTCGTTTATATCCACTCCGATGACATCGATGCCGCTATCGGCAATGACAGCGGCCAGTGGGAGCCCGGCGTTGCCAAGGCCAATCACAGCGATCCTCGCCTTTTCCAGAGACATCTCTATTATCCTTCCTTAACTGACACTTCGCAAGTCTTTACATCTCGATCTCTACATTCCTCTCGCAAGCAGGACATTTAAGAACTGTTTTGCCGGCGCAATCTTCTGGGATTGTCTTCAGACGCTGGCCGCAATAGCAGACCCAACCTACTTTGCGGCCGGGGTTACCCAGGATTAGTGCGAAGGGCGGAACATCCTTTGTCACCACGCTCCCGGCTCCAATCATGGCATACTCTCCCACGGTTATGCCGCAGACAAGCGTAGCGTTGGCCCCGATGCTTGCGCCCTTGCATATGAGCGTCGGAACAACATGCTCCTCGTCCCAAATAAACGCACGTGGATATAGATCGTTAGTAAAGGTGGCCGAGGGTCCTACGAAGACATCATCCTCTATAGAGACGCCCTTGTAAACGGAGACGAAGTTCTGGATTTTCACATTGTTTCCGATCTCGGCCCCAATATCGATATAAACGCTCTTGCCGATGTTGCAGTTCTTGCCAATTTTCGAGCCCTGTCGCACATGGGCAAAGTGCCAGATCTTTGTGCCCTCTCCAACAGCCTGGCTCTCAACGATCGCAGTGGGATGAGCGTAGTAGCTTTGGGGACCGGTCATCTCTTTGATCCCTCCACAACTTCAAGAGTCCAAACCATTCTAGACTCCCGACGCGCCTCGCAGTCCCAGCTTAATCTTTTCGCAAATTTCAAGATTCTTCAGGGCTTCTTTTGGCGTGACCGGGAAGCTCTTGCCGGATCTTGCGCAGTCCAAAAAGGTCTTCAGCTCAACCTTTAGCGGCTCAACCTTATTGACCAGGACCTTTTCGATGATGTTCTCTTGCAGGTACCGCTCATTTTCTACGCCGTATTTCCCAGGCTTTCGATAGATATAGACCTCCTGGGTCATGAAATCGCCCTCTGTTGTAAAGTCCTCGGCCTCGACGTAAAAGGTCCGGAACTTCTTAGAGGAGAGACGGCTGGCGGAGATGGAGACAACCGAGTCGCGAAAGACCACCAGGGCCTCGCAGACGTTACGGCTACCGGCAGAGTAAATCTTATAGTCATTTTCGCCTTTGAAAAGGACATTGAAGACAATATCAATGTCGTGGATCATGAGATCCTCTACCACCGAGGCGTCCGTGATGCGGCTTGATGTGGGGTTATGCCGCTTGATGGATACGTAATCCGGTCGCTCGGCGATCTTTCTGATCTCTTCCACGATGGGGTTAAATCTCTCGATGTGGCCAACACCAATAGTGATCTCTTTGCCCGAAGCTAGTTCCAGCAGCCTTGCACCCTCATCGACCGTCAAGGTGATGGGCTTCTCGATCAGGCAGTCTGTACCGGAGTTGATGACTTTTTTGGCCGTTTCAAAGTGGTACCTGGTGGGCACACAGATGCTGACTGCTTGCGCTTTGCTGAGCAGCTCTTCCTGAGTACTGCAGATCGTGGCAAACTCCTTCATACGCTCTGCGTTTTCAGGGACCGGATCATAGACGTAAACCGTATCCACTCCTTTCAGCTCTGAGTAGACGCGCACATGGTTTCGGCCCATGACCCGACGCCGATGACTCCTACGTCCATGTTCAGGCCTCGAAACTGTTCAAGGTCTCGGCGATGTACGTGAGATCCGATGGGCTCAAAGAAGGATGCACAGGCAGGCTCATCACCCGGCGAGCGACGTCCTCGGATACGGGACACCTCTCCTCTCCATAACCCAATTCCCGGTAGAGGGGCTGCTCATAAACCGCTTTGGGATAATGGACGGCCGAAGCAATTCCCTTCGCTTGCAGGTACTCCATGAGCTTCTCCCTGGAGACAGGGAAGCTATCCTCCACCCGGACCACGTATTGGTTGTAGACATGCCGGACGTTGCTCGCTCTGTAGGGTGTGGTCAGCCCATTGATCTTGATATTCTGGTTGAGCCGTTCTGCATTTTCGATCCTCTTGGCGACAAAACCCTCCAATCGCTTGAGCTGCAAGAGACCGATGGCTCCCTGCAGGTTCATCATCCTGTAGTTGTACCCCAGGGCGACGTGGTTGTATTTTCCTGTGTCTCCGTGGTTACGCAGCAGGCGCAGACGCGCGGCCAGAGCATCATCATTGGTGGTGACCATGCCCCCTTCGCCTGTGGTCATGTTCTTGGTGGGATAGAAAGAGAAGCAACCTGTGCCGAAAGAGCCCACCTTCTTTCCTTCGAACTCTGCACCGTGAGCCTGGGCGCAGTCTTCCACCAGAGCAATATTGCGATCCTCACAGATCTGCTTTACCGCTTTGAGGTCGAAGGGCTGGCCGTAGAGGTGAACGCCAATAACCGCTCGTGTCTTGGGAGTTATCTTCTCCAAAAGGTCATCGGGATCGATGTTGAATGTTTTGGCATCCACATCCGCAAAGACGGGTTTCGCGCCCTGGTAAAGGATGCAGTTGGCAGTTGCGATGAAGGTGAATGCGGGAGAGATGACTTCGTCATCGGGCCCGAGTCCCAGTGCCTTCAGGCCAGGTCCAGGGCGACGGTGCCGTTGCTGACTGCAATGGAGTTCCGGACGTTCAGGTACTTCGAGAACTCCTCTTCAAAACGTTTGACAGTCTCGCCCTGGGTGAGCATGCCGCTCCTCAGCACCTCTCCCACGGCTTCGACTTCTTCTTCGCCTATGATGGGCTTTGCTATGGAAATAAAATCTCTCATCAAGATCTCCTTTCAACCTTGATTCTCGTCATTTCAATTCTATGCTCATCCTCTGCCTTCAAAAGGCTTGTCGTATCCCTGGGCCATAAGAAAATTGACATCTATCTGATCCGATTCAATGCCGTTTTCGGAAGAGCCCGGGTTTCCGGCCTGAGATAACTGCCGATTCCCATTGGACTCAGCTCTTCCTCTCTTTTGAGACCAGGCCCCGGATAATTGCGGCCGGCGATCCCCAAAAGCCGGACTCGATGACCGTTCCCGGGTAGATAGTGGTATTAATCCCGGTCAATACATTGTCGCCCATGATCACCCCCAATTTGCGCCGCCCACTATCCGTCTTCTGGCCCTTGATGTACGACTTTATGTTGCCATTGTCATGGCGCAGATTGGAGCAGATGGTTCCGGCACCGAAGTTGCATCTCTCGCCTATGACGCTGTCGCCAACGATAGCAGAGATGGCCGATTTTGGTGCCGTTCATGATGGCGCTGTTCTTTACCTCCACAGCATTTCCCACCCGGACGTTGTTGCCAATGCACGTCGTGGGCCGGATGTAGCAATTGGGCCCGATATCGCAATTTTCTCCAATCAGAACCGGGCCTACGATATAGGCTCCGGATCGGACAATGGTCCCCTGGCCGATGGATACCTTGCCTTGCAGACGTCGCGCCGGGCTCAACCTTGCCCAGGATTTCGGGCAATACCTCCGGGAGCAGAACAGCATTCGCGGCCAGGATGTCCCAGGGCCTGCCGATCTCCAGCCAGCTCTTGAGCTCTACTATCCTGATCTCCTCCCTGGCGGCAGCCAGGTTCAGTGCATCGGTCAGCTCGTACTCTCCGCGAACTGATTTGGGCAGAGTTCGCAGGTCATCGAAGATGCTTCTCTTGAATAGATAGATGCCGGCATTGGCCAGATTGGAAGGAGGTTTATCGCTCTTCTCTACCACGGATCGAAAGATGCCCTCCTCCTGGATGAAGACGCCGTATCGCGTCGGATCATCGACTTCGATAGCCGAGACCGCCATGCCGCCCGCAGCCATATTCTGCAGGGAGCCGACATCAGGAAGGACATCACCGTTTAAAACCATGAATCGATCCGCGGCCTGGCTTTCGGCTGCCATCAGAGCATGGCCCGTGCCCAATTGCCTCTCCTGGACGGCATAATCGATCCTTACGCCAAGGTGGCTGCCGTCGCCGAAGTGGGACCGGATGTATTCTGCACCGTATCCCACTACTATTACGAAGCTGTCCAGGCCCGCGGCCCGCGACCCGGAGGACGATGTGCTCCAGAAGGGGCTTTCCTGCCACGGGAAGCATGACCTTGGGCCGGTGGGCGGTGAGCGGCCTCATCCGGCTCCCCTCACCGGCGGCGAGAATGATCGCTTGCATTGTATCTCCTCTCTGATTGAGGTGCGTGAGAGCTTAAAAATGCTTTTGTAAAAAAACCGAAAAGGCTTTAGAGTTATTTGCCCCTACTACATGCATGTTGGATGAGTTCATTCGCTACTCGGCACTGCAGCGCGATCAATTGCCCCTGGCCTCCCTTCTGGTCTACCTGAAGCGAAAGGGCGGTTTTGTGCAGCTCAACCAGATCTGGCGGGAGCTGGGGCCCACCGGCGGAGGCCCCTTCTGGAACCAGACCACTCTTATCAATAAACTCGATAAGCTGGAGCGCATGGAGATCGTTTCCATGGAACGCAGGATCCTTCCATCGCCCCGCGCCGAGGCCAAGAAAAAGACCAACACCTTCTATCGGCTCAGTCCTGCAACGCCGCTCTATCCCTACATATTCGGCATGCTCAAGATCTACAAGGAGGAGCCGGACAAGTACTCTTCCCAGCTGGTGGAAAAGCCTCTCGATCATTTATGCGATCTGGCAGGAAAATCCAGCGCAAGCGACCAATTGATCGGAAGAGAGCTGGAGGTGGCCAGGGAATTGATCAGCGGAGGTCTTCTCCGTGGGGAACGACGAAGTAAAGAGGATGATCAAGGAGAGGATGGCCCGCAAAGGCATGATCAAGGATCGCAAAAAGGAACTGCCGGGAGAATATTCAAGAAGGACCGAAAAAAGAGCCGATGCCGATGCCGCGAAAATCCGTAAGCCCTCCAGAAAGAGCGCGAAAATCAAACCTGTTCCCGAAGAAGAGGCGGAGTAAGTCAGCTCCATCCTCTCTTCTTCCGGTAAAGCCGGAGCATCTCCTCCACGGTCTCGGGCGCCACCATGCCCGAAGCGGAAACCGTCTCATAGAACCTTTTGGGTATCCGGACGCGGGAGAGGTCGAAGCCCTCTTGCACCTTGAATTTATACTTCTCGTCGAAGATCCGCTTCCCCAGATCCTGCAGCTCTTCTCCGGTCTTGACGATGCCAACGGCACCCAAAGAGTCGATTATGTTCTCCTCGGTGTAGACGCCCCGCGCAAACAGACAGCCCACCAGGCTGTTGAAGACGCCGCGGGAGTTGTCCTCTTTGATGATCTCATCCACCATTCTCTCCGGGTCCATTGGCTTCTTGACTGCCTTCTGGTCGATGCTGTACCCGGCATTGTCCAGGTGAGAGTGACGCACTCCTACAAGCTGGCCCACGATGGAGGCGGGGCCAGTGTGGTAGCCGGAGACCTCATTTTTCCCCAGGGCCATGGCAAAATCCCGGCCGCCATATTTTTCTGGCAGCATAATCCACGCCCCTGGCAAGAGCCTGATAGAACTCGTTGGGGGCTTTGACGATGTTCTCCAGAGCGCGTGAGTAGCCCTCCACATTGTTCCACTGCATCGGCACGTCCAGAGTCTCTCGGGTCGTGATGAGCCCTTTTTCCAGGGCCTCGGTGGCCCAGGAAAGGACCACTCCTGCAGACATGACATCCAGCCCCATCCTCTCGCAGACATCGATCAGCTGCAGTATTCCCTCTGCCGACTCAACTCCCAGGTTCGAGCCCAGGGAATAGATGGGCTCGTAGTCGTAGGAGACCTTTCTGACCTCGAACTCGTGATGAGGTGGAGAAGGCCGACTTCAGGGCGGCAATGTGCACGCATCCGATGGGGCAACCGGCGCAGGAGAGCCTTCGAAAAGATAATTTTCGGCAAACATCTCTCCGCTTATCTTCTCCCCTTCCGGGAAGCTGGAGAGAAGGAAGTTCTTGGTGGGCAGACCTTTGAGCCAGTTGAGGACATTGATGTTCACGGAGGTCCCGATATCGTGGTACTTCTCCATCACGTCCGTCTGGACCGTGGTCTTGTAGAGGCGGTTGTATACCTCTTTGTACCTCTTGGGGTCCGGGACATCAACGTGCTCCGTCCCTGAGATCACCAGTGCCTTAAGCCTCTTCGAGCCGAAGACTGGCGCCAAGGCCCAGCCTTCCGAAGTGCCGGTATGTGTCCACCACCACCCCGGCATACCGGACGAGGTTCTCGCCTGCCGGACCTATGCGAATAATGGACCTGCGGCCGACTCCGGTCTCGTGCTCGCGCAGGATCACGCCCGTGGTCTGGGCATCGATGCCCCATATCGAGGTGGCGTCTTTGATCTCGACTTTGCTATCGTTTATGGAGATGTAACTGGGCCTCTGGCCTGGCCCCGGATGACAATGGCCTCGTGGCCCGCGAACCTCATGGCCAGGGAGAGCCTCCCTCCGGCATAAGACTCGCCCAGCTCGCCGGTGAGGGGCGACTTGAATGTCGCCACCGTCTTGGTGGCCACGGGAAATATGCCATTGAGGGGACCTATGGAGAGGATTATGGGCGCCTCTGGCGAGAGAGGATCCGTGCCGGAAGGGCACTCCTCCTGAAGCAGCTTGATCCCGGCGCCTGTGCCGCCCATCCAGTTCTCGAAGAGCTCCTGCCTCTCCTGGACAAAGGACTCGCCGCTTGTCAAATCGATGTACAGAATTTTTCGCAGCATTTCATCCTCCCGAGACTGGAACCTCTTCCAGCTCCAGAACGCCATGAGGACAGAAGTCCACACAGGCACCGCAGTGGATGCATTTGATGGGCATTTTCTCTTTTCCTAAGGAGATAGCTCCCACCAGGCAGGCCTTCTCGCATTTTCCGCAGCCGGTACATAGATCCTTATGGAAGACCACTCTACCGTCCGGCTTCTTCTCCAGTGCACCCGCGGGACAGGCTCTGGCGCAGGGCGGGTCCTCGCAGCCGCGACAGACCACGACTCGGAAGTCGCCCTCGATTCCACCCTGGGTCTGGACCTTGATGGCGCTGTCCTGGAGAGATACCGTGCCCCTGCGAATTCTGCTGCAGGCGAACATGCATCCCAGGCAGCCTATGCAGCGCTCGGGATGGGCCACCTTCAGGCGGCGGCGCATCTTGGGCTTATGAGCTGCCCTTCGTCTTCTCCTGGGTTGAGCAGAGTGCCTCTTTTCAGGCGCAACCGGGATCTTTGCCTCTTTACCCGTCTCCACTTTCGTCCCTGCCAAATCCACCAATTTTCGGTTCACCTCTTTGCCGCCTCATTGTCTCTGTTATATTAATGCGCGGCAAACTATAAAAAACCCCAGCTTGAACGGATAAAACATATAAAAAATCAAATTAAGATGAAAAATTGAATTAAGATAAATAAAAGACGCGGATGACCTATTCCGTATCCACGAACCGTTTTGCCAGAGCTTTCATGACGTGGGGCAGAGTGGTGTACTCCATGTCCTCCATGGGCAGTCTACCCGGCTCGAAGGGGCCGTGCGCCCTCATGTAATCCGTGATCTCCAGACACCTCTGCCTGGCCCGGTCAAAGGCCACATCCTTGAAGAGATCGACCGGCCCCACGAATTCTCCGTAGGCCATCTGGAAGCCAGCTGCGATGACACGGGGCGGACCGTCAAACCTGGTGGGGTGCGCCGTCTCGAAGGAGCAGGGCATGAGCGGACCATTGTGGCTGCCGCGCATCCATCCGCTGACCAGGTGGCCCAGGGCGAAGGGCTCCAGCACCTCACCAAGAGCGGGCAGGCCGGACTGACATCTGACCAGAGCCACGGGATCATCCTTGCCCACGTATGTTCCTGCTGTCTGGAAGAGCTTCTCCGTGCTCACCACTGCGACGGCCTCCTGTTCCGAAATTTTGCTGTTCGGCTTGCAGAAGACCCTCTTGATCACATAGCGGCTTTTGGCGCCGATCAGGGCCAGCAGGTCGTACATCTCCCCCGGGCAGTCCATGAAGACCTTCTTGTGCTCCATGATGTCCCAGACCTCGAAGGTGAAGCCGTGATGGCAGGCGGGATCTATAACCAGGCCTGCGGTGTTGAAGGGGTCGGCAAAGATCTTGAAAATCGGGAGATTGAAGGCTCCGGGCTCAGTCTTGTCCATCATGAAGGCGACAACGGGCTCGCTGGTCCTCTCGGTGATCTCCATCTCGGCCACGCCCGGTCCCATGCCGCGGATGTTGCCGCTGAAGGCATCCGCCAGTAGGTCCTGCCCGGCTCCGTAGAGCTTGAGCTTCTTGGCAACTTCTCCGTGGCCTCCTCGAAGGTCTCCCAGGCCAGGGCATGGATTTCGCCGTTGTCGCAGCCCTTATTGTGGCTCATTAGAAGCTCGAGATCGTCGCCGCAGGCCAGCACTCTGAAGTCCGTCAGTGCTCCGGCCTTCTTTGCCTCTTGCAAGCTTCGACTCTGCTACCTCGATCAATGCGGGATGGACCGAAGAGTGGCCAGGGTAGCCGCCTACATCGGCTTTTATAAGGCTGATTGTTATCTTTGTCATCTCAATCCCATCTGATGCTCTTTGGCGAATATTGCCGATTTATCTTTGTTAAGCGTTATATAATGGCTTTTGACTCTTAAGCCTAATTGTGCGCAGTCCTGAATGTTAAGTCCATGCCAATCTGTCCGGACTTTGCATATAGTGGATTTCCATTAAATAAAGCGGCTGAGAATTCCCCAGAACATCCATAATTTTCTCCAATATAGCCGCTTTCATAATGGGTCACTCTCGATTGCTTCAGTCTTTCAGTCCGTCTGGCATTTTCAGAGGCACATCAACAGGCTTGATGAATTGATCCAGGATAGGCCGGGTGCCGTTGACTTTGAGCTTATCAAATAAAAAGGCGAATTTGCCCTCCAGTTCGGTGCAGATTTTATCGCGGACATCAGCCGGCAGGTGCCACAGCTCCAGTTTGAACGGTCCGAAGCCTTTCTTGCGGGTTTTGTAGATGAACTGCTCTTCCGTGTCCTTTTCTTTCCATTCGTCTTACATGTCGGCTATCAGAAGATCATAAATTTTTGCCCGCAGCGCAGCTGGGAAACCCTTGCTGTCATAGATCATGTTCTGGAAACCGGTAGCCAGATGAATCTCGGCCGTTCCGGTGGCGGGAAAGCGGTCAAACGCTTCATCGGGCAGCGTTGAAGCGCCGTGCTGAACGGCGCCGGACAAACCGTATTGCGTGCGGGAGGTTTCCGACAGTCTCTGCAGCACGTCAAAATCAATTTTGACTTTCGCGACTGTACCGTCGGCCAGCGGCACACCGCCATGCGTCGTCCCGGTCTGCACGCTGATCTTGCTGATTCCCTGGAAAACCCCGCCCCGCTTTTTTAGTTCTTCCAGATAACCGTCCATGAAAACCTGCAATTCATCGACCGTGCTGTTCTTACCGCCAACCTCGCCGATTTCGCCGCCCACGGACACAGTGATGCCTTCCGGTTCCAGATCACGAATCAAGGCGGTTAACTCTGCTGCAAGCGTAAAGTTTGTTCTTTGCTGATCTTTGATGGTGGGCTGCGATAGATCAACCAGTGTAGAAGTATCGATGTCGATATTGTAAAAACCGGCTGCAATCGCTTCCCGGATTAAATTCTTAACCGTCTCTGTTTCCTTTTCCGCGTCCGCTGCGAACTTTTTGGCGTTTATCTGAAAATGATCGCCCTGCAAAAATACCGGGCCGCGCCAGCCGGATTTAACCGCAGCCGCCATCACGGCACAGGCGTATTCCAGCGGCCTTTGCTTTGTATAGCCTATTTCCGAACGGGCGATTTCAAAAAGAACAGGCCCTACGTTCCCTTTTATCGCGGCACGAAATACTGCCTGCGCCACATCGTAAGTAATGCCGCGGATATTGATCGCCGGAACGGTAAATCCGCCTAATTCTTTGCGCCCCATGGCCTGTAAAGGGATTGGATCGAGGCCTGCCTGATTCCCATGCGCAGCAGCGCCGCGGCGAATCAGAAAACCCGCAGCTTCCTGAGTATCCGGGTCGGGACTGAAAACGACCGTATAGATTAAATCATCGATCAGCTTTTCCTGAAACCTGGCTTCATTCAAGACGCGAACATCGCCGCCGTCATAGGCGAGTATGGATTCGCATCCTTTTTTTAGCTGATCCAAATTCTCGTAAATCATTGCTGCCCCTCTCAAATGTATTTATTGCGACAGGAATTGCCCCGCCATTGTCACTTCCGCAGACGAGCCGATGTAGACGGGCGACCGTTGATTAACGGATGTCACTTTGAGGGAAAGAATGTCATCTTTCCCGTCCGTAGCCATGCCCCCGGCCTGCTCCACGATGAAGGCCATAGGCTGAAGTTCAAACAGCAACCGCAGCTTCCCATGGGGCGATTTCCTCAGTGCAGGATACGTGAATATACCTCCCCGCTTGATGATCAACTGGTTGATGTCGGGAACAAGCCCTCCGCTGTAGCGCAGCTTGTAGCCGTCTGCCTCCAGATTATTGATAAACTTCAGATGGTTGTCCGTCCAGTCCTTGCGCAGGCCGCCTGGTGAAAAGATCGCCCCCTTCTCCTTGAGCCGGATATTTTCCTCGGACAGGACATACTCTCCTTCGCGATCCAATACAAACTCATGCACGCCCTTTCCGGCCGAATAAATCATAGTGATGAGCGGGCCGTAAGTAATATAGAGAGCTGCGACCATTGAATTCCGGCCGCTGTCAAATAATGAATTTTGGTGTATGCCTATGATCGTTCCAATGGCCAGATTGGTATCCACCAGGGAAGAACCATCCACCGGATCGGCGGTGACAATATATTTTTCCTGCCCGTGACCGATGGTGACGATATCTTCGAGCTCCTCGGAGGCATACTCGCGAACAAATCCGGAGTTGCGCAGCATATTTTTCAAGATGTCGTCGGAAATGCGGTCCAGCGCCAACTGATCCTCGCCGTAAACATTCTTGAAGCCGGCCAGCTTGCGGTTGGATTCGTGGATTTTTGCAGAAATATATTTGCCGACCACGGCAATCTGCCAGATGAGCCGCCGCAAATCCTCCTCGATGCCACCAATCCACATGTGGCGCCTTAGATCAACGATGGATCGGGTGTGATCATTTATGCCTTCAACCATGGATTCTCCTGTTAATTTTTAGCAGTCGGCAAGTTTTTTCTTCGATAATAAATATATTGCCCCCCGCACCGAAAAAATGTGTTTCAATCCTCTAATTGCTGTTTGTCAGAATTTTCCCCCGAGAACTTTTCAGTTCCGCAAGCGAATAGGTCCCATGCCGCGAATGTTGCCGGAGGAAGGCGTCCGCCAAAAGATCCTGCCCGGGCTCCGTAGGGCTCGAGCTTCTTGGCCTTCTCTGTCGCCGCCTCGAATGCCACCAAAGGCCGGTGCATTAACTTATTCACTAATTTTGTGATCCATCGCGGTTGATTTGGTGCTAAAGCCATTGGTTTTATGGCGGATTATGTATCTTATTTTTCTTGGAGTTAGCTTTTCGATTTTGTCTTTCATTCCCATGCACCAGTGATGGGTATATAAAGTCAAGAGTATCGGGACTATACAGTCTTAAGCCTCTCCTGCAGAGTTCTTATATCTGCCAGAGATCCATCTATGACCTGTTGCAGCCATGGTAGCCCCAATGCCATTTAGAGAAGGGAATTGTCCTCGGGCATAAGGGGCGCAGCTGGCTTTTGATAGACACCAGGAGCATTATTATGGAACTGATTGCGAAATATCATGTAGAAACCGACCTTCCCATCACGAAGGCCGCAGAAGCAATTGCAGCCGAGCAGTCGACAGGGACATGGACTGCCGTGCGGGGCGCTGACAATCCTCTTGCTGCCAGGGTTATATCGGCCGAAGGAACCGATGTTGAGATCGGCTTTCCTGAAGAGCTATTTGAGCCGGGAAACGTTCCCCAATATCTCTCCGTGGTGGCAGGAAACCTCTTCGGTCTGGGATCTCTGAAAAAAGTGCGCTTGCAGGACGTTATCTTCCCGGAGAGCCTGGTGCAGGCGCATAAAGGTCCACGGTTTGGGATAGAAGACGCGCGAAAAATCCTGGGCGTCTACGACCGGCCATTGATCGGCACCATTGTGAAGCCCAAGGTGGGCCTGGACCCGGCTGGCACAGCCGCTGTGGCCGCAGCCGCCGTTCGCGGCGGTCTGGACCTGGTCAAAGATGATGAGACTCTCACCAATCAGAGCTTCTGTCCGCTCATCCCACGGCTGGAGGCGGTAATGAGCGCCCTGGATAAAGTGGAGAAAGAGACGGGCAAGAAGGCCTTTTATGCAGTCAATGTCACCACCGGCGCGGACAGCATCCTGGAGCGCGCCGAGGAGGCTGTGGATCATGGAGCCAATATGGTCATGGTCGATGTCCTGACTGCCGGCTTCTCCGCCCTGGAGGTGCTAAGCCATCATGTGAATGTCCCGGTGCACGTGCACAGGACCATGCACGGGGCCTTCACCCGCGATAAGGGCCACGGCATCTCCATGGTGTTCATCTCCAAACTTGTGCGCATGACGGGAGGCACCAACCTGCACACGGGGAGCTACATGGGCAAGATGGCGCAGGGAACCCGGGAGAACGATCTCTCCAGAGATGCACTGCGTGATGTGTGGAATGGCTACAAGAGGGTCTTCCCGGTGGCATCGGGCGGAATATACCCTGCCAAAGTCTACGGAAATTTGGACGGCTACGGCATAGATTGCATCGTCCAGGCAGGTGGTGGAGTGCACGGCCACCCGGATGGAACAGAAGCCGGGGCCAGGGCTATGGTCCAGGCAGTAGAAGCATGGCAAAAGCAGATTCCTCTCAAAGAATATGCAAAAGACCACAAAGAGTTGGAAAGAGCCCTGCGTTTTTGGGGATCGTAAGAGGAAAGATCGGATTGGCAACTCCGTTCAAAAGGCAAAACCGAAGAGTTTATATTGGTAGATGAGGATGGGTCAAATCGTTTATCACGAGCCAAAGTGATGTAGCGCTGTTTGAAAATAGAAGAGGTGTAGTGAGGGAGCATGTAGAGGGATCAGATGGCTAGAGACGATATCTTATCGAAAATCAAAACGGCAGAGGCTGAAGCCAGGACTGCAGTCCAGCGAGTTCTGGAAGAAAAGGACAAGAAGATAGCCGCTGCCACTACTGAAGCATTGAACCTCGTCAAATCCGCCGAGACTGATGCACAGGACTACTATGACAAGAGCGTTGCCAAAGCAGAGGGCGAAGTCAAGACTAAGAAGCAGACAATCATCCAGAGTGGTGAGAAGAACGTCAACTCAATGAGCGGCAGCGCCAGCGCAAAGCTGGACAAAGCGGTCGAATATCTTATGAAGGAGTTCATGGGGTTGTTGCATGCTTAAACCCGTAACGATGAGTCGCGTAGTCGTCGCCGGGTCAAAGGACGTAATATCTCCAGTTATAGAAAAACTGCATGAGTTGCGCTTGTTGCACATTGTCAACTACAATGGCAACCAGCCTGAGTTCGAGTTGGGAAAGCCTATCGGCAAAGCCAAGGAATATTCTGAAGATCTCATAAAACTCAGATCTGCCACCAGGTACCTTGATATAAAGAACAAGGCTCCTGATAAGACCTATCCTGAGTCGCAGGTTCTATCCGAGATGGACAACCTTCTGAATAATGTCGGCGCAGAAGTTACCGCCACATTCGAGCGCATCACTGCGATCGAAGCGGAAGTTAAGTCCAAACAGGACCAGATAAAGGCTCTAACTCCTTTGTCTGTCTTGCCACTGCCGTTAGATGCATACTACGGCTATGATTCTTTGGCGACCTTTGTCGGCACGGCAGCAACGCCTGTTGATGCAGACGTAGCGAGGGTCTCTCCGGTTAATGAGATCTTTACCGGAACTGCCAAGAATGCAACTCTTGTAGCGATATTTGTGCCTGTAGACAAGGCCGGAGAAGTATCAGCAGTTCTTTCCGAGCATGGGTTTTCAGAGACATCTGTTCCCAAGCTCGAGGGCAATGTTGATTCGGCGATTGCAACTCTTGAAGGCAGCATTAAATCTTTGGAAGGCGAAATGGCGCCGCTCCAAAAGAAGCTGGCCGACATGAAGAAGCAGTATGAAGACCTGATGCTGGCAACAGATGAATATCTATCGATGCAGACCCGCAAGACTGAGGCACCACTCAGGTTCGCTGAGACGGCCAATGCCTTTGTGATTGACGGCTATGTTCCGAGCGATCAGTTTGCCCGGCTGAAGAGCGAGCTGGAGAGCGCGGCCGGAGGCCGGCTTGAAGTACAGTTGATCGCGGACAAAGAAGCAGACGACCTTGTAGAGAAGGGCGAAGACGTACCGACCAAGATGGATAATCCAAGTCTGGTCAAGCCTTATGAACTGGTCACAAGGCTATTCGCCATTCCTGAGTACAAGGAGTTCGATCCGTCAATGCTGATATTCGTCTTCTTCCCGATCATGTTCGGCATGATCCTGGGAGATATCGGATATGGCGTTATGTCGCTCTTGGTTCTGATAATGCTGAAGAAGACGCTTCAGAACCGAAGGGTGGCAGCAGTTGATCAACATCGTCATGATTGCCAGCGTGTGGTCAATCATATTCGGCATCTTCTTCGGCGAGATCTTCGGCCCCCTGGGATTATGGGGCAGGATCATGGGACAATTGCCTGAAGCTGAATTAGAGCATGTAAAGAGTATAGGGCTCTATTTCGGTGAAGGTGTTTACGGCTCGCTGGGAAGGCTGGGCCCATTGGGAATATTCCCCATGGATCGTCTGGCAACTAATGCGGTTTTGTTGTTGATTGGAACCAGTATCTTTATCGGCGTCATTCATTGCAGCGTCGGTTCTATCTTGGGCATCTTGACGGAGCTGAACTACGGCGAGAAGAAGCACGCCTATTTCGAGCGGCTTCCTGTGATGCTTTTCCAGGTATTCTTCGCAATAGCGTTACTTGGATTGGTCATGGGACAGATGATCATGGTATATCTGGGCGCCATCGTAATTGTTGTTTCAATTGTGATGATGGTCATGGGACCAGAAGGCGCCATGGGGTTGGCTCACGTGCCATCCTATGTGAGCAATCTGATTTCCTACCTGAGGCTTCTGGCCATCGGCCTGGCTTCGGTCGGTTTGGCATATGCTGCTAATCAGTTGGCCTTCTATGTCATAATGCCCATGCTGAGCGGTGGCGCAAAAGATAGCGCCGAGTTCACTATACCTGCAATCATCGTGGGTATGCTGGTCTTGTTGGTAGTGCACTTCATCAACTTCCTGCTGGGAATTCTGTCTCCCTTCATGCATCCTCTCAGGTTGCATTATGTGGAGATGTTCACGAAGTTCTACAGCGCTCATGGTGGTGGAGTGGAATACAGTCCCTTCGGACATGTCCGGAGGTTCTTGAAGGCATGAATTCGATATTTCGAATTGAGAAATTGAACGCAAAATGTAATATTTATAAAAAGGAGGATTGAGGAAAATGGCAATTGTTGCAGATGCGGGAGTATTGTACGGATTGTTGGCTGTCGGCGCTGGCCTGGCTACTGGATTAGCAGGCATTGGTGCTGGTGTTGGTGAACAGGGTATCGGCGCAGCAGTAGTAGGCGTCGTGGCTGAGGAACCCGGATTCCTGGGTAAGGGTCTGTTCCTTATGCTTCTGCCCGAGACACTGATCATCTTCGGCCTTGCTGTATCGCTGATTCTGATGTTCGCCTGGACGCCTTTCGCTGGCATAGTGACACCTTAAGTTCAGGCAATTCCAGAGGGTGAGAGGCAATGGCACTAGATGCAGTGGTTGAGTCAGTCCTGGCGACCAGCAAGGACAAGGTCGCTCAGATCAGTAGCGACGCTGACCAAGAAGTTGCCAGGATACTCAGATGAAGCTAGGGAACGTGCCGCAGAAATTAAGTCCAGGAAAGAAACAGAGGTTGGACAGACTATCAGAGGCTATCGGAGCGCCGGGTGATCTCCAGCGCCAATCTCGAAGTCAAGAGGTCGGAGCTGAATGTTCACAAGGATCTGCTGGAGCAGACCAGAGACAAGCTCCTTGAGAAGATCCAGAATCTTCCCAAGAAGGATAATGAGTCCATGCTCAAGAAGATGCTCGAACCCTACGATCTCAAGGATATGAAGGTCTTCTCCAATAAGAGAGATGAGGCCTTCGTATCCTCTCTCGCCCCAAATTACGGCGGGAACCTGGACATCATCGGCGGCGTTGTGGTCGAGAGCAAAGATGGAGCTCTGCGTTACGATTTGACCTTCGAAACTCTTGCGCGTGAGGTCTTCAATAACCACATGAAAGAGGTTTCCAAGATCATATTCGGGTGAGGACGATGCCTGTACTACGTTTGCCGAAGTTCGGACAACCGGTGAAGTACGCTTACATCACGGGCAGAGTCCGGGCGATGAAGACCAAGCTCGTTCCGGCAGAGATGTATCCGAGGATGCATGACCATGGACATGTCCGAGATCGCCCGATATCTGGAAGAGACCCAGTATAAGGATGAGATCGATGCGCTCTCCAAGGACTACTCCGGAGCGGAGCTTATAGAGCATGCCACCTTTGCCAATATGGCAAAGACCTTCAGGAAGCTTGAGGAGGTCTCCATAGATGAGCCCCATTCCTGATTCTGGAGTACCTCAGGCGTTGGGACGTCTGGAACATCAAGACCGCTCTTGCGTGGCAAGTTCTACGGAGCAAGCGACGCGGAGATCGTGAAATATCTCGTGCCCGCAGGAGAGCTTGATCCCCGAGTACCTCGACGAGCTGACCAAGAAAGGATACCATTGCAGGATATCATATCGGCCTTTGATGGCACCGACTATGCCAGCGCACTGGCGCAGTACGATGGCAAGAACCTGGCGTCGCTCGAGAACGCCCTGGACAAGCTCTATTACTTCAGAATGGAGCGCGCCGTAGGCGGCACCCTTTCCGTAGGTGGCGGCCTGCTGCTCAAGTACGTCCGGAGAGAGATAGATATCAGAAATCTGATCACCCTCTTCAGGATGAACAAGGCAGGCGTCGATGCAGCCGTAATACAGGAGAACCTGATCCCCGGAGGAAAGATGCACGAAGAGCTGAGCTCGCATGGCCGGCCAGCCGTTCGGCGAGTTCCTGCGGGGCTTGGAAGGGTATCCCTTCTGGTCTTCGATCTCTGATATTGCAACTGTAGATCTTGATGCTGTCAGCAGAATCGAGGCCAGGCTTAAGGGCGTATCTCATTCGGTATGCATGGGCTCTTTCAAACTATCATCCGTTATCCATCCTGCCGGTGCTCGGATACATGGTGAGCAAGGAGACTGAAGTTTCCAACATCAGGAAGATTGTCCGAGGAAAAGAAGCCGGACTTCCTGCTGAACTCATAGAGGAGCAAGTGGTGGTGGCTTAAAATGGAGATTGCTTTTGTGGGTGGCAGCGAGAGCGTCCTCGGGTTCAATCTGGCAGGAGTAAAGAAATCTTATGCGGCCAACACCGAAGAGGAGATGGTCTCTAAGATTGGCGAGGTCATGGCTGATTCCAATGTGGGAATTCTGGTGTTGAGGCAATCGGATTACAATAAGCTGCCCAAGAGGCTTCAAGAGCAGCTCTCCGAGTCTATCAAGCCTACCATGATTGCCATCGGAACCGAGCAGAGCACAGAGATGAGAGAGAAGATTAAAAGGGCAATAGGTGTTGATTTATGGAAGTAGGGAAAATAAAGCGAGTCGCCGGACCACTAGTTCAGGCTACGGGCCTGAAGGCTTCCATGTACGACCTGGTCCTGGTCGGCGAGGAAGGCCTGATGAGTGAAGTCATCGGCATTTCCGGCAATAAACATATCATTCAGGTATACGAGGATACGGGCGGCGTGCGGCCCGGCGAGCCCGTCAAGGAGACTGGAGCTCCACTCGTAGCACAACTGGGTCCAGGCATTCTGACCCAAATTTACGACGGTATCCAAAGGCCACTACCCAAGCTGGCAGAGGCATCCGGAGACTTCATCAGCCGGGGTCTATTCGTAGACGGCATCGATCACAAGAAGAAGTGGGAGTTCAAGCCCGTAGTGAAAAAGGGCGATGTAGTCAAGCCCGGCCAATCCATTGGTGAAGTTCAGGAACAGCTCCTCATCAAGCATAAGATCATGGTCCCACCCAAACCTAAGGGCGGAGCCATCAAGGAGATCTACTCCGGAAACTTCACAGTCGATGAGACCATAGCCGTCTTGGATGACGGAACCAAGCTCACCATGATGCACAAGTGGCCGGTAAGACGGGCTCGACCTGTGACCAAAAAACTGGCACCCACCATTCCCCTGAGAACGGACAGAGGGTCATAGACGGATTCTTCTCCCTGGCCAAGGGCGGAACTGCAGCCATTCCCGGCGGATTCGGTACCGGAAAGACGGTTATGCAGCAGACCCTGTCCAAGTGGGCAGATGTCGACATTGTGGTTTATGTGGGATGCGGCGAGCGCGGCAATGAGATGGCCGATCTGCTGCATGAGTTCCCCGAGCTGCAAGACCCAAGGACCGGCAGGCCCCTGATGGAGAGGTCCATCGTTTACGCCAATACCTCCAATATGCCTGTGGCTGCTCGTGAGGCTTCTGTTTACACCGGAATGACCACGTCAGAGTACTACAGAGATATGGGCTACGACGTCCTGATGACCGCTGACTCCACCTCTCGGTGGGCAGAGGCCATGAGAGAGATGGGCTCGCGTCTGGAAGAGATGCCTGGTGAAGAAGGCTATCCCGCATACCTGGGTGCAAGACTCGCCGACTTCTACGAGCGTGCCGGACGTGCCGAGGTTCTGAACGGCGGCCAGGGTTCAGTTAGCATCGTAGGTGCCGTGTCCCCGCCCGGCGGAGACTTCACCGAGCCCGTTACTCAGAACACACTGAGAATGGTCAAGGTATTCTGGGCACTGGACTCTAAGCTGACACAGCGCAGGCATTTCCCGTCCATCAACTGGCTGGATTCCTACTCGCTGTATGACCTAGACCTCGAGCCCTGGTTCGTAGAGAACGTCAGCCCCGACTGGAACAAGAACAAGAGACGCGCCATGGCCATACTGCAGGAGAACGCCGAGCTGGAAGAGATCGTGATGCTCGTAGGTTCCGATGCCCTGCCTGAGGATCAGCAGGTCACACTGGAAGTCGCAAGGATGATCATCAACTTCTGGCTGGCACAGAGCGCATTCCACCCGGTGGATACCTTCTCTCCCTACAAGAAGCAGTTCGACCTCTTGGATTCCATCCTGAAGTTCAGGGACTACGCCTTCGAGGCAGTCCAGAAGGGCATACCAGTGGCGCAGATCACATCTGTTCCATCCAAGGATGCTCTGGCCAAGGTAAGACTGGAAGCTGAGTATGAGCCCATCCTGGCAAAGGTTTTGGCTCAGATGGACGCCGAGTTTAAGGCGCTGAAGTGAGGTGGGTTCAAAATGACAAAGGAATACAAGACTATTACTGAGATCTCCGGACCACTCCTCTTCGTGGAGAAGACTGAGCCTGTGGGCTACATGGAGCTCGTCGAGATCAGAACTGGCGGAGAGCTGAAGAGAGGACAGGTGCTGGATTCCTCCGATGAGATCGTGGTTATTCAGGTATTCGAGGGAACCGGCGGTCTGTCCAAGGATACTGCCGTCAGTTTCACCGGAGACGTCATCAAGATGCCACTATCTCCCGGCATCGTGGGACGTGTTCTGTCCGGATCCGGAAAGCCCAGAGACGGCGGCCCGGAAATTGTTCCCGAGGTATTGAGAGATATTGCAGGAGCTGCCATCAATCCAGCTTCCCGTGAGAAGCCGCGCGCTTTCATCCAGACCGGCATCTCCACCATCGACGGCACCAACACACTGGTGCGCGGCCAGAAGCTGCCCATCTTCTCCGGTGCAGGTCTGCCCCACAACGACCTTGCTCTGCAGATCGCCAGGCAAGCCAAGGCGTTGGGTGAAGCAGAGTCGTTCGCAGTTATCTTCTGCGCCATGGGCATCACCAACGAAGAGGCTCAGCACTTCCTGGCTGACTTCGAGAGAACGGGTGCTCTGGAGAGGGCAGTCGTGTTCCTGAACCTGGCAGACGACCCGGCTGTGGAGAGGATTCTGACACCCAGGCTAGGACTGACCACCGCTGAGTATCTGGCCTTCGATCTGGACATGCACGTGCTCATCATCTACACGGACATGACCAACTATTGCGAGTCGCTCCGGCAGATGGGCGCTGCTCGTGAAGAGGTGCCCGGACGACGGGGCTACCCAGGATACATGTATACCGACCTGGCCTGTCAGTATGAGAGAGCCGGAATCATCAAGGGCAAGAAAGGGCTCCATCACCCAGTTCCCCATCCTGACCATGCCAGGCGACGACATCACTCACCCCATCCCGGATCTGTCCGGATACATCACCGAGGGCCAGATCCTCATCTCCAGAGAGCTGCACAGAAAGGGCATCTATCCGCCTGTCGACATCCGCCCCTCGCTTTCCCGGCTTATGAACTCCGGTATCGGCAAGGGCCATACTCGCGAGGATCACAGAGCAGTATCGGATCAGCTCTATGCTTACTATGCAGAGGGCAATGATCTGCGCGGTCTCGCGGCCATCGTCGGCAAAGAGGCTCTCTCTGAGCGCGATAAATTGGTGCTGGAGTTCGCCGATAAGTTCGAGAAGAGATTCGTCAATCAGGGCAGAGATGAGGATAGGTCTATCTTCGATACCCTCCAGATCGGATGGGATCTCCTGGCAGACCTGCCTGAAGCAATGCTCACCAGGATTGACGACAAATACATCAAGCAGTACCATCCCAAATACGCAGGTACAGCCAAGGCTGCAAAAGCACCGACGAAGTGAGATCATGGCCGTAATTCGAGGAACTAAACCGACCAGGGCAGTGCTGATCGCTCTCAAGAAAAGGATGAAGATCGCAAAAACTGGTCACTCGCTCCTCAAAATGAAGCGTGACGGCCTCATGATTGAGTTCTTCGAGGTGCTAAACAAGGCCAAGACGGTCAGGAAAGAGCTGGTTGAAGCTCTGCTCAAAGCTGAGCAGAGGCTTCAAATGGCCATGGCCATCGAGGGAACAGTAGCCATCAGCAGTGTGGCTTATTCCCTGCAAAAAGAGCCCACCATCCAGCTCGAATCCCGAAACATCATGGGTGTAGTGGTTCCCAAGATCGCGGCCGAGGCCGTGCAAAAGAAGATGTACGAGCGAGGCTACGGCATCATTGGAACCAGTGCTGCCATCGATGAGGCTGCTGATGCCTATGAGAAGTTGCTGGACAAGATCATCCTGGCTGCAGAGGTAGAGACCGCCATGATCAGGCTTGTCGAGGATATCGACAGCACTAAGAGGCGTGTCAATGCTCTGGAGTTCAAGGTGATTCCTGAACTCAAGGACACCATCAAGTTCATCGCCATGGCCTTGGAGGAGATGGAGAGGGACAACCTGGTCAAGATGAAGATGCTGAAGGGCAAGTCCGAGAGGAAAGCCGCAGCAGAAGAAGTTAAGAAGGAAGCTGCCAAGGCGGCAGAAGCAGCCGGCAAGGCTACCGCTTAATTTCTGCGATGTCGAGCTGGTTTGAGAGAAAAGCCGAAGACTGGTTCGGTACGCCTGAGAAGAAGATGCGTCTTCTTCAGTGGTTGGTGTACATCACCAACCTCTACATCATTTTTGGGATATTTGTCTTGATATGGCTCTTGTATGGCAAATATATCTTGCGGGCATGGGCCTATTACACTAACGGTAGCATATAGGAATATCATAAGAATCCGCGAGTTTGTTGCTGATTATATAACAGATAGCACTTTAGAGATCTATTTTCTCCTGCCCATTTGATATTTAATGTCCAGGTTTTGGATCGCATAGACCTCATGAATTTTGCGCCAATCTTTATGACTTTTCATTGAGGCGTATCAAAAAAGAGAATTGAATTCCAGGTCATACACATCATAAACTCGGCATGAGGTTGGGATGGTTTCCAAAAAGATGACGCAGCGGACTGCCGGGTCGCGCGTGCATGCGCGTGTGGCGCGGGCCCGCCCATGGGCGAGCGTGGGCGGATGCGTGCGGATGGGATGCACTCACGGGCCCGGGTTCAGTTGCCCCCCAGCTCCCTGGCCCTGGCGAAGGCGGCATCGGCTTCTGTTGAACCACTGAGTGACTTGAGGGCAGATCCTCTATTACTTCTGGTTCATATATCGAATTATACGATGAAAGTGCTTTTGCGACTTTAGCATATTGTATAAAATCTCTTGGATCTATATTTGCACCCTCGTCATGAAATTCTGTTAGCCACATAATATATTTTATATAGGAAAAGTCACTCTCATCACGATTATATCACTCAGAACTATAGGCAGGTGGTTTGAATGCGAATTAGGCTAATCTTATGTCTGATAACGGCAATGCTTTTGATTGTTACCGTGCAGGCAGCTAGATACCAGGAGAGTGCCGGACCTTGGACTGTAGTATTCAACTCTTCACAAAATTTCTCGGTCCAGAAACAACAATTGAATGAGGAAAGCGACAGTGCTTGGATGGTTGCATTACACGATAGCGAAGGTCATGAGGTTGGCGGCTTTACTCTTTGGGATTATCAAAGCCTTATCCCCACAGATAGCGCAATCCTAGATGGCTTTCTCGATGCCTTTTTGACAGGTGCATGGCAGATCTCTTCATCAACAAAATCCACTATATCGATAGATGGAACCGACGGGCGCCAGGGGGAAGGATATTCATCCACATACAAGAGAACAGCTCGAATAGCCGTTTATCCATATAAATCTCACTACGATTCGTTCTACAGTCAAAATGTAACAAGAAATCTAGTAGGTTATGCCAGCTTGCAGGATTTAGCTGATTACAATGAGATAACTAACTCATTAAATGTAACTCGTCAAATGTAGACGTGAACGAGCGGGGTCTCATCCCCCGCACGCAAACTTCGGTAGCAGTAAATTTTCATAGCTGATCTTACTAATAAAGGACCAAAGCCTGATCAGCGAGCAGAGATCCGGCCTCGTTACCAGTATTATGTACCCTGCATGAGTGAGCGTAGTCTAACATAATGCCCTCCGAGCCCTCAATATATGGGCCGTCCTAGAGGATCATTGCTTTTCGGATATATGAACCGCGAAAAAAAATTATTTGCTCAAGGGCGACTCATCCATGCCGAGAAACGTGAGTGCATTCTCCCCGTACTCGACGGGTGCATATTGGGACCCGGCATGCGGGAGTCCCTTGAATCGCACGAGCCACGATCCGTTGATCTGCCCAGCCATTCGGACTGAAACCACATCGGGAGTCGTATTGTCTGCGGTACCCACAACGAGCATAACATCCTTTCGGATATCGGAAAGACCGTTATAGGTCCCATTCCACGCGAGGTCTGCCTGCGCCTCTTCGTGGATGCCCTGAGAATAGGTGGGATCGACATTAACCGCTTCAATGATCCCGAGCAGTCTTTTTGTCTCGGGAATCCGGATGCTGTATGACGCAGAATCCAGGACCAGTTTTCGTACGTGTTCCGGGTGATCGATGACTAGCTGCTGGGAGATCGAAGATCCCATGGAGACCCCGTATACATGCATGCTGCCATAGCCGAGAGCAGTCATCAGCCCAGCAGCATCATCTGCGTACTGGGCAATAGAAGGTGTCGCATTATTGTCACTGCTGTATCCCATCCCCCGGTGGTCATAGGTATAGACATGGTATTTCGTGGCAAGGATGCCAATGAAGGTCTGGTTCCAGCCATTCATGGTGCCTCCGAATCCCGTGACCATCAAGAGCGGTTCACCGGATCCGAACTCACGGTATCCTAGCGTAACCCCGTTGACATGTGCATACTGGACGGGTGTGTCGTTGAACGATACGGCTTGAGATCGATCAACTGTCTGACTTGCGGCCTGGACGATGCCGGAGATACCCATAAACCCCGCCGTGGCGAGGAGGCAGATTGTGACGGCAATTACCAGGGTATAAATCTGTGTCTTGCTCATGGAAAATCCTCATAACCGATTAACCGTTACGAAAACCGGGTTGTGACTCTATTGGGCCAACCCTTAAAATAATTAACTCCTGTTTTGGGGACCATAAATCCGTCTTTTTTTGACTGCCCGATTGGTTCACAGTTTATTCAAATATTATGCACGGAGTGTGTGGTGTTATCCATATTTGATTATACAACATTCAAGGCCATAAAAGACACTACAAATATTATTATAAATACACATTCGACCTTGTAACCACCGATGTTGCGAGCTGGATTTTACAATGCATTTTCTGTTTTAGGCTGATCCTGGTTAATCGATTACATGCAATTATCGTAAATTCATTCCATAAAATGTGGAATGGCCAGGTAAGAAGAAGTGATTTTAGGGCCAGTTAGAAGAAGCCAGGGATAAGATGAGAAAATCCTGCAGGTTACACGCATTGCACCGTCCCGTTGTTAGAATCAGCCACCAAATCCCTGTGCGAAGTCTCTATGCCAATTGAATTCAGCGCGAATTCCTTCCGAGATATTTTCGTCCCATTGAACCGTCTGCAAGAACTGCCGGACCTCATTGTCGTACTGCTATCTTAAAAGAAATTCCCTTCAGGCGTTTGAGTCGATGGTGCAATTCAGTCGTTCCGCCAATCAAGGGGGCTTCTTTTTCAATTCCATTGAAGCATCATAATTTTTTATGAACTGGACTGGCTGAGGCCCATGTTGATGTGGCCTGTCAGGGGCCCGGGCTCGCATGTGGACGAGCACTCCCCGGGCGCAGGCGGCCAAGCAACTGGCAGCCGCAGTGCAGAGCAGGATATCAGAGCGAGCATGGCCAGAGTGATAGAGAGGGCGATGAGGCCGAATTCTGAGGATTATGAGAACCTGTGTTAGGTTCAATCATGGTCCGTTCTTTCTGCTGGGTCTCCTGGCATTGAATAGCGGTTCACTAAGACAAGTATTCAATCTCGCGAAGCGTTAAGGGACTATATTCGGGCGAAGCGTTTTAAACGTACTTAATTATGTAACCCACATAAATCGGCCTAAATTCGCTTTGGTCTAACCACATATTACCCGGCTATCATGCACCTTCGCCTTGGTGGAGTCTATCTCTGTAATGTCGGATAAAGGCGAGATAGTTTTATCCTTGCATCTTTAGTTGTGAAATGCCAATTTACCTTTGCTTTTTTGTTGTCCCTGAATTTTTCCCATGCAGCTACTTCTTTTCTAACAATTTCAATATTGTCGATTCTTCTGTTCAAGCACTGGCCCGTAAGCACGCTTAGTTCTATCTCGGCAATATTTAACCAACTGCCATGTTTAGGGGTATATACAAACTCAAACCGATCCCACAGCGCTTTTGCCTTATCTGGCGGAAATGCTTCATAAAGCGATCCTGGGTTGTGTGTGTTTAGGTTGTCCATTACCAAGGTTATTTTTTCTGCTGATTCGTTCTGATCCGCGATCTCTTCTACAAAATAAGCCCAATCCAATTTTGTTCTTCTTTCGGTGACTTTTACTGTTCGCGTTCCTACTAATGGCTCACAGGTAATGAAAATATTGCATGATCCACAACGACGGTATTCATAATCATATTTAGCCATTTGACCAGGTGATGTTGGGAGGGGGACCCTTGTCTCTGCTATCAATTGTTTTGGGGATTCGTCCATGCATATAACAGGATAACGCGGATCAAGCGGACGCTTGTAAACGTCCAGCACCATTTCCATGTTTGCAACAAAGCTACTATTTTGATTTGGAGGAATTATCCACTCCTCGCGTTGCCATGGTTTGATTTCGTTTTTTTAAAATGCCACGCACCGTTTCGTGAGAAATGCTATCGATATAGTTGAGCTCGACAACCTTGTCGGCTAATAACCTCAAAGACCAACGTGCGAAACCCTCGGGTGGATCACTGCAGCTTAATGCGATCAAATGGGCTTCGAAATCACCATCTGTCTTTTTAGCATAAGTGCGAATGTCCTTTTTGTTGTTGAGAGCGACATCAATTCCATCTTCGACAAATCGCTTCTTGACACGATCAATTTTTCTCATGCTTATTTGCAGAACGCGAGACATCTCTTCATTAGTCGAACGTCCTGTCTGATACTTGCCTTCATCGCACCCAAGCAAAATCAGCGCGTTGAGAATTTTTTGTGATTTTTGGTTGCCTTTGGATGTAAGATCTCCCAGAGTTTTCCGCTCGTCTTCAGAAAGCGTCACAACGTACTTCTTCATATTCAATCCTCTCCGATTGATTATGAAGATAATATATTATAAATACTTTACGACATTATTATCTTGACGAGACACTAGGGCTCGGTCACCGGTTCAGAAATCGTGACCGCTTTGCCTACTGCTGCTTTATTGCCGTTGCGTTTCCCTCGCCTAAGGACAGTCCGTCTGAACTCAGGACATAAGTTCCTGATAGAGTGCTATTTGCCATAAACAGGTCGAGGTCGTACTCATCAAATTTCTTGGTGGCATATTCGGGTGTCGACGACTTGGTGGTCAATGTAAGCTCCTGCCCATTTATAGATCCGCTGGCAGTTACTGAGTACTTCGCGCCCTCCTTTGTCAGAGTGCCATAACCCAGGATCCCATTTTTGCTGGACGCCCACAGGTTCAAGTCCAGAGACCTATCGGTTCTTTTATCAAACTTTATGGACCATTGGCCGCTTACGTCCATTGTTTGCGGTTTTTGTGATGCTTGAGTCCGATTAGGGCTCACGTTGCCGGTTGGTTTGGTCTGGGTAGTTTTGTTGTCGGGCTCGATTAGTGACCTGGTTTCTGGCTTTGGCATATCCATGTTAGGCCCTGAGCTGACTGGGCCTGTGATGGTGGGCACCGGCATGTTCATGTCCGGCACAGACATGCTCGGCTCTGCAATGTCACCTTCATCAAGAGCAAGAGCCTGTATTGATAAACATGTAAGTAATATCGATAATAAAATTATGCATTCCAGTCTCATTCTACTAACCACCACCATTGAGATAATTGCACGCTTCAATTTTAAAGGTTGCCCGTCCGGGAGAAATCCAGACAAGGAGCCTGAGCTGAGTGGAACCCGACAATCCGCTCGACCGGAATACAGCCCGACGAGCAAATTCACCGGCTTTCATCCACCCGCGCCGACAAGATGGCGCTGCCAAATGCATCTCCAATATCATTCACTCTTTTGTATCTTATTCATACTTTCTATTATGTAAAAATGGTTCATTGATATCTTTTTCCAGCAAAAATACTTAAGCTTACACGTAGTACTTGATCCTATGGCAGGAGTCCTTGGGTTGCTAACTAAGCCACAAAAAAAGGCTGTGTATCACTCTGATCCAAAGGCGAAGGAGCTGGAGACGGCCAAGGAGATCCTGGCGGAGGTTTTTCGGATCAGGGTCTCGGAGGTGGAAGAGATGATCCGGAACCGATTTGATGGAGCTAATATCTCTGAAGCTCGCCCTGAAGAAGGGAGGCTGTGGCCGCAAGAGTTCCGACTGGATTTGTGAGGTTCTGCCTACTTCTCTTTGAGTGTGTGTCGACAGATTTCATTCCCGCATAATACCGCAGTCAAGCTGGGATTATTCAAATCAAATTTATGTATGTGTTCAGCTCGCCAGCTAAACACACACGAACTTAGATATGTGCAGGTCCAGGGTCCAGCTCTTGATAACCAAAACGCGGGCAATCTGACTATCGAGTGATCGTGAGAGTCCTTTGAATCACCAGCCAGAAGGACAGGAGTTCCTCGATAATCTGCCCAAAAATCGTGATATAGTCAAGCTAAGTTCCACCGGTTCCCTTTTGCCAGGGAAAGATAGACGGAAGGCTCATTTGCAGAACGGCTCCGCTGAAGATCGAAATGCTGCAGATTTCGAATTAATTATTGTTACTAAATATTCAAAGTTTGATATCTACGTATTCCAATAGCTATCACATTCAAATCCTTTGTTAGATCGATACTTTTAAATATAACAAGCTAAAATTATTATAGTAGATGGGAGTGGTTATTAGATGGGTACGGCATACAACTGGGCAGGGGATTCAATTGTCAGGGATACGATTATGGCGGATAAGAGAGTCGTCATTGGCAACACTGGCGTTTTCATCCCCACAGATATTCGGGATTGGCTATCATGCACCGGGAGCGAGGTTATAACCAACGCTTTGCAGGAGATAGGCCTCCCTCCAACGCGGGAGGCCGGCACCTTCGATATTAGAGCCTGGAGAATCTGGGATTATGTCGCAAAATCCGTGCAGTATATCACAGATAAAGCATGCTTCGGCCTGGAGGACTTCTGGCTTTTTCCCGAGGAGACGCTAATGCTCCATAAGGGAGATTGCGAGGACTCCGCCTTCTTGCTGGGTGCTCTTCTCCTGGCCAGCGGAGTCTCCGATCAATGCGTGCGGGTAGTGCTGGGCCGGGTTGTCTCTCCGGAGGGAACATACGGCCATGCCTGGGTCGTCTACCAGAGTGAGTCCGGTCAATGGTGTCTTCTGGAATCCACTCTGGACAGTGTACCCACGCGCCTTGCGCCTGCCGATCCGTTTACAATGCCCGGCAATCAATATCAATACCAGCCTCAGTTCTGCCTGAATGCCACCCACCTTTGGTCGATGGCGCCGATCAAGACTGTGATGGCCGATTATGTGAAAATGAGAAGCAGGCCGGCAAGGACGAAGACCGCTTCGGTGAAGTTGGCCATCTGAATCGTAACCTGAAGGTCGTCACTATACGACGCAAGGCTTTCGGTCCTCTTCACGATTGTTCAGGAATCTGGCCCTGCATCTTGCTCTTTGCAGGAGCGAATGCTCTCCAGCATACTTTCCATTTTTTCCCAGTGTCCTCCCTGCCAATAGAGCTTTTTGCAGGCGGGACACATCCACTTTCTCGACGAATTTGATTCTACTTCCAGCAAAAGTGAGTTGCATAGCGTACATCTCTTTGGATCTAGCCGCAGTAGATATGCCCTCCTTGGCCATCTCCAGAAGCTGATCGGAAATTTTGGAGGACCGGATGAGAATGCACGGCACATCCGCTCAACCGGCAGGCCTGGAAAAGTCTTTTATCCCTGGTGATAATCGTCCTGCTCTCTTCTCTTGCCCGGGCCAAAAGCGCTTCATCGCTGCAATCCTCCGGGATTGGCCGCATCCTGACCCAAGAGCCGCAGCCACCTTCCCAGGCGCATGAGCATCAGATCCACCAGAAAGCAATTCCGTTCCACCCTCTAACTTTAGCATCCGCAACTATTTATCGATTGATCTCGACCCTACAGCTATGAAGAAGGCGATGAGCAATGTGGACGTCGCTGCCATTGTGGAGGAGCTTCGGGACAGGATCCTGGGCGGCTTCATGGGCAAGGCCTACCAGCAATCCTCAGACAAAATCTGGCTGTCGGTCCAGTCTCCGGCAGAAGGGCGGCTTGATCTGCTTCTAGAAGCGGGAAAAAGGGTTCACATCACGCATGGCGAACGACCCGCCTCCAAGACCCCGCCCCAGTTTCCTACCATGCTCCGCAGCCACCTTTCCGGCGGCAGGATTGTCGACATCCAGCAGTATGACTTCGACCGCGTTCTTGAGATCGCAGTAGAGCGTAGCGGCGTACGTAACTATCTCATCGTCGAGCTCTTTCCCAAGGGCAGCATGGTGCTGCTCGATGAATCAAGGCTCATCCTCAGCATGCTCAGGAAGATGCTCTACCGGGGAAGCCGGATGGCTGCGGGGGAACTGTACCTCTACCATCCCGGCCAGCTTGATCCGAGAACCATATCCAGAGAGGACCTGGCAGTCTGGTTGGCCTCAACCGGCCAGGATCTGGTGAGATCTCTGGTGCGGGGTTTGAATATGGGCGGAACCTACGGCGAGGAGGTCTGTCTGGTCGCGGGAGTTGATAAGAACAAGCAAGCGATCGATTTGGATGCCGAAGAGATCGATCGGGTCCATAAGGCTCTAACGGAGGTCTTCCTGGACAAGACCCTTGACCCGCTCATCGTTCTTGAGGATGGAGAACCCTTTGATGTCCTTTCCCGGCCGCTGATGCTCTATGCAGATCTGGAGCAGAATCGCTTTGCCACCTTCAGCGAAGCCCTGGATGTTTTTTTCGTGAAGGCAGAGGAGGTGGCGCCCCGCCAGAACCCTCTGGATCGCAGGATAGAGCTGCAGCGTAAAGCCATTGAGGAGTTCAAGTCCCAGGAAAAGGCATTTGTCCAGAAAGGAGAGCTGATCTACCAGATTTACGGCAGCGTCGAGCAGATTCTTGTATTGATGAATGATGCCAAGGCCAGGGGATATTCATACAACCAGATCTGGGAGAGGATCAACGGCTCGGGCCTTCCACAGGCCAGGACCATTCTCGCTTTGGACGGCAAGGGAGAGATGCGGGTATTGCTGGAGGGAGCCGAGCTGGAGCTGAATGCCAGCTTAACGGTTCCTCAGAACGCGCAAAGGTATTATGAAAAGGCCAAGGAGATGGCCCGCAAAGCCAGCGGTGCCGCAATTGCTCTGTCCATCACAGAGGAGCTACGCACCAGCAAAGCCGGGCCCAAGAAAACGAGAGCCACGCAAGCGCACCGCCGCAGGAAGCCCAAGTGGTATGAGAGGTTCCGCTGGTTTTACTCCTCGGATGGATTCCTGGTGTTAGGCGGAAGGGATGCGGATACCAATGAGGAGATCTACACCAAATACTTAGAGCGGCGCGACCTGGCCATGCATACGGATGCTCCCGGCGCTCCGTTGACCGTGATAAAAACGGAGGGTGAAGAGGTTCCAGAGAGCACCCTCCAGGAGGCGGCAGAGTTTGCAGTGAGCTACTCTTCCGTCTGGAAGGGGGGACTGGTGGCTGCCGATTGCTATCTGATCAAAGGCGATCAGGTCAGCAAGACCCCGGAGTCCGGTGAGTTCTTGAAGAAAGGTGGCTTTGTCATTCGAGGGGAGCGCAGGTACTTCCGGGATGTCCCCCTTGGCATAGCCGTGGGCATTGCGGACGGCGTTCTAATTGGCGGGCCGGTCTCTGCCGTAAAGCCCAATGCGGACCCGATGGTGGAGATTGAGCCCGGCGAATTCAATGCCGACGATCTGGCGAAGCGCATCTACAGGCAGTTCTCTGAGATTGTGGAGGATAGATCATTCTTGAAGGCTGCGGCCTCTGTAGATCAGATCGTGCAGTTCCTGCCGCCGGGCGGATCGCGGATAAAAGAATGATTGGTGAAGTGAGGCGGGAATCCCCGCCCTATGAGTGACATGAGGTTCATGCAGTGTTTCCCATGACGAGATTGTTCGATTTCCTGTGGGCAACTGCACTCATTGTACCCAAATAGCATAGTACTATCAATTTTTGTATGAGGGACTCCTGGCTTACGTTCGGTATATTCATGCCTGCGAACAGGAGCTGCCATGAAACTCCGGTTCGGGTTAGAGGATGAATGGAGCAAAATATATTGAGCAATGGCTTTAAAATACTGCAAATAAAGTCAGACCCCGCTCAGCCAGACCCGGGATAGACCGGACCGCAATAAGGAGCAAATATGTCATTTTGAAGACATTAAATGCATGGAAGATTTGACCCTGGTTTCGAATGAAGTTGTTTGGCAGAATTTTGAAAGATTAACAGCTTTTGTCTTTGAAGAGAATAATTTCCTGGCTGCGACAAATACAGTCAAGACACTGAAGAAGAAGGCGAAGACAGTATGACGTCATTGCCAAGACAAATAGCAAAACATTTCTGGTAGAATGTAAGAAATGGGCAGGTAACCGTTCCAGACTATCCGCATTAAAAAAAGCAATCGAACAGCATATAGAACGAACTGAATTCTACCGACATCTGACACGAGAAAATGCAATTCCAATTGTAGTCACATTAATTGAGGAAGAGATAAGATCCTATGAAGGAGTCCCCATTGTTCCCATTCTAAGACTCAACTCATTCATAAATGAACTGGACAGAGAGGCACTTGACGATCACTTAGCGAATCATAGGAATACATTGTGACTATATTCTCAAAAGCGAGAGGTAAGAACAATATCCTTCAACACAAATATTGATGGGTCGATTCGAACATACTCCGTTATTGCAGGTTTTGTCGGCAGGGCAGGTTTTCGCACATGTGCCGCAGTTAAATTCATCGCTACCGACATCAACACAGGTCCCGTTACAGAAAGCGAGACCTGCCGGGCATAAACATTTTCCATTGAGGCAGTCCTTCCCGAGAGGACAGGTATTTCCGCATGAGCCGCAATTGCGTGAATCGAAGCTGGTATCCGTACATGTCCCGTTACATAGCTCCAGACCCACCAGGCATGAACAATTCCCTTTGACGCAGGCAGTCCCGTCGGGGCAGGCATTTCCGCATGAGCCGCAGTTCAGCAGATCAACGCTGGTATCGGTGCAGGTTCCATTGCAGAGAATAGTACCCACGGGACAGGTCGGATTACTGGCAGCGAGAGCTGAGCTCCCAATTATTCCAAAAGCCAGGAGCACAAGAATGCATATCATTTTACAGATAATAGTGGTCCAATTCATTTCATTCCCTCCTCTCAGCTGGATATTCCCATTTTTTAGGACATTGCGATCCGTATTTTCTACGGGTGTTATTGGCGATACATCTTTTCAAATACTTATGCCACATCTAGAATATAAAGATAGGTTCACCCATAATCCCCGGCCGATCCTCCGCCCAATCGAGGAGAGATAGGAATGAGTAAAGAGGAATGAGCAGGAGCGGAAAATATGCACTGCACCCCGCTCAAGAGGATGCAGTGTTTGAGTTCTGCATCTAAGCGCTCTTAAACATTGACGCCATAAGCTTCCGTGAATGCTGCCTGGGCGTAGGCCTTAGAAGCATATGCGAATCCTTTATCGCCCCATGAAGTACCCCAGCTGTTCCGCACAATGAACCTGTCATCCTTATAGCCGTATCCAACAATGGCTACACAGTGTCCTCCGTGTGCGGTACTTGGCTGATAGGTATCGAGGTTCCCGCCGTCTTTGTGGCATTTTCCCAGGTAGTGTCAACATCCAGCCGGGACACGATTGGGCCTTTCGTTGACAACCAGCTCTTCCAATTATCCATATTTGTGCCCAGGTTATAGTAACCTGCAATCTTCAGATTTGAGGCCTTGGTATAGAAATCTTGCAGACCTCCTCCGACATACAGTCTCTCATTTGCCATTCTTAGAGTCAAATCCGGAAGTCTGAACGGCAAGAGTTCGTCGGTGACCAATCCGAACTTTCGAGCAATGTCCAGTGCCGCCGTAATCCAGGTACCCTCAAGCTCCAGGAAAGTTGTGGGATAGTCGGTATAAACATCGACCTCTTTTGCCGCCATCCAGGGGTACCGTACCGATAGCTTTTGATTCTTTTGCAGAACACCTTTCTTGACAAAATGCCATCGACATACTGCATCTGCGGTCCCCCAACCTACGCAGGACCCTGAATCCATCTGGTCCCCAATGTCCCACCAGGGTTCCCTCAGATCTACTGTGGCTTTCGCTGGGGCTTGCGCTGGAATCAGCCCGGCCCTGGCTGCGATTTCGTACATCCAGTTTTTTTCAGGGTTTTTCGAAGGTAGACAGTTCAGAATTCTGTTAACAATTTCTTCTTCTATTCCCATGACATGCCTCCTTAGATATTTTAGTAATCATGTTCGGCAGATTTAAAGTTTTGGCAAGACTCCATTTCCGGAATTCAAAGAAAATTTAATGATAATTCATTCGCATCATGCCAATTTCAAGTCAAATAGAGCAAAATATGGGCTAAAAATTTTAAATGTCTATCTTTCACGATTAATAAATAGATAGAATTTTCATAATAATTTATAAATAGATTTGATGAAGTTTTCCGAAAATAGATGCAAATATTTTCAGAATATACCGACTCTCATTCGCGAATCATAACTATAAAAGTTTTTTTATCCTGCGCTGTATTCTCCCATGGCCGCTTATACAAAGCCGTTACCTCCACCTTGCCCACCAAGATGGGCATGAAAGTGAAGATCTGCATCCCACCGCTGCCTATGGCTTCTGTCTGAGAACTCTGAAACCGTTCATTTTCGAGCTTCAAGAAGTGGGAATCGTAATTCGCCGTCCATGTATATCCTGCCGTAGGAAGCGCACTTAGAGAGATCGTGAAAGATTTGCTAAGTCTGGCCTCGATTATGTTCTCAGCCTCTTTTTTTCCCTGGGCGGCATCGCTCTCTGACGGTTCCATACATAATAATATCGAATTGATAGTATCTATAGCTTTCGATTTTTAGCACGAACGAATTGAAACCCTGGAATGCTCAAAGATGACTCACATATATGCAGTAATCATCATCCGATCACGGTGAAGGTTCGAAAATTATGCGAGCGATCCATTGTTCTCTTGGCAACGTCTTAGAGCTCACATACGCGCCGAAACACTGCGGTAACATTCATGCAGTAGACTATCTCCGGTAATTGAGATCGACGATGACCGACTTGGTAAAGTCAGAAGAGCGGACAGGCAAGATGAAATTTTGCATGCAAAAAACAGCATGCTCCACGCTGGCGGCCATGACGCCACACCCCATGAAGATTACGATCTGATAATCATCGGAGCGGGCCCATCCGGGCTCTTTTGTGCTATAAATTCCATCCAGAAGGATACTACCAGGAAGGACGCCTCCCGGAAAGATAAAATCCAGAAAGATATGATCCAAAAAGAGCGGAAGATCCTAGTTCTTGAGAAGAAGGAGACTCCCGGGGCATAAGCTTCTCATCTCCGGCTCCGGCCACTGCAATATAACTCATGACGGAGATATCCAGGCCTTCCTTAACCATTTTGGAGATCATGGCAGATTCTTGCGACCGGCTCTATTGGGCTTCACGAACCTTGACCTTGTCTCCTACTTTGGAGGAAAAGGCCTGGCCATGATCCGGGAGAAGGGAGGCAAGATATTTCCAGAGACACTGCGAGCCAGAGATGTATTGAATATTCTAATCGAAGAATGCAGGGACAAAGAAGTTAGCATCGACTGCGGCCAGGAGGTCAGATCAATAGCAAAGACAGAGAACGGATTCAGGATCATGTGCGAAGGGCGTGATTACTTTTCCCGAATGCTGGTCATAGCTACAGGAGGATGCTCCTATCCCGGCACGGGCTCGACCGGAGACGGCTACAGGTTTGCCCGCGATCTTGGCCACAGCATCGCCGAGATCGGGCCGGCCCTGACACCCCTTATAGTCAAAGATTACCCGTTCTCTGAGCTGGCCGGCATCTCCTTTTCGGATATGGGGATCTCGCTCTACCGTCAAGGCAAGATCGGAAAGATGCAAGGCGACATTCTGTTTACACATCAGGGGCTATCAGGTCCTGCAGTACTCGACCTATCCAGGCGCGTCCGGCCGGGAGATATTTTGAAGCTCTCCTTTGTGCCCGTTGAAGAACGCGGAGCTCTGGATGAATGGCTTCGGGATCGAGCTAGATCCGAGGGAGCGAGCGAGCTGAAGACAGCGCTGGCGGACCTGCCCCACTCGGTTCCGCTTCCTCCCAGATTGATTAAAAGAATTCTGGAGCTCTCCGGGATCGACATGCAGATTCAACCCTGGCTCATCTGACACGGGAGAAGCGAACTCATTTGACCGATAACCTGACCGGCCTGCCTCTTGTGGTCTCGGAACTCTGCGGTTTCAATATGGCCATGGTCACCAGGGGTGGAGTGGATCTGAAGGAAGTCAACCCGAAGACCATGGAGTCAAAGCTAGTTAGCGGGCTATATCTGGTGGGCGAGGTGCTGGATATCGACGGGGATACGGGAGGCTATAACCTGCAGGCCGCATTCTCCACGGGAATGCTGGCCGCGAGGAGCATAAAGAGCAGGTTAGGATGAAAGTCAGATCATTCACAACCCAGAAAGCCTACTTTTTCGATATGCTTCAAGCACAGGATATCATATAAGATATTTTTCGGCTCAAACATGGACTCTTGCATCAGCCGCTCTTGTACGGAATGCAATCTGCTTTAAGCCGGGCTTCTGATTAACATTGAGAACTGCGAAATAGCATTTACTGTTGATTGACTTCAAATCTTCAAGAATCTATCCAGAGAAATGGTTGTGGCTGCGTTTGGATTCGCAATCCTGATCAAAAAAAGGATGCCCAATGGCTCTTTGGAGCCATCAGGACTCATTTGTAAAGCGTCCAGACCCCAGTCGCATCTCCGTTTCCGAGAGTGCGCTTGACGCCTGTGTAGTAGTGCATCACCTGTCTGGTGTCGCTTGCGAATTGAGATTTGCCATAGAGGTCGCCCAAACCTATAGTATGCCCCATCTCATGCAGAACGACAGATTGCACATCAATTTTACTGCCGCTGCCTATTGTTGACCAGCTATAGGCCGTGTTAAGGTTGATGTCAGAATCCAATGCGGAATAGTATCCGCCCACCTTACTCGCCTGATACCATGTTCTGGTATAAGCCAGAGCGCTCGCGCTAAAGGATTTCCACGCGACTGCGTTGTTGCCATCATAGGTATCAGCTTTCACAGTGGGGCTGATCGTGACCAGGTTGGTGTCGGCGAAGAGGTTCTGGTTTGTGCCATCATCCCAGGTATTTGACGCCGCTGCAATGGCGCTTTGAACGGCATACTTGTCCAATCCCTCGCCCTTCAGATTTGCATCATCTCGCAGATACCATTTAATCTGCGGGTTTAGCTTGTTCCACCTATAACCTAAGAGACAATAAGCCCCACTGCGTCCTCCTGTTGGAGTTAATTTAGGTCCGGTCAATAATGACGACGTAACCATGCCAAGGCCTTTGTTCTCTGTGTTGGCGGTCGTCAGTCCGAATTCACCAAGGTCGCCGTTCGGTGTGGAATATAGGCCATCGACAGACATAGCTACATCCCCAGAGGCCGCCTCTTTCATATTGCTATCATCGAGAACGGGAATTCCGAGGAAAGAAGTACCACCGCTAACTTCTGATCTCTTGCTTGCCACTGCTGAGAGATCGGCCTCCAGGTTACCTTCTCCAGAGAAGCCTCCCGATACATCCATTTCATTCCCTGCGGACGATGAGCGGGAGCCAATGCTGCCTGCTTGACCGCTCAGCTTTGTGTTCTGGCCGGCATAAACACCATCTAAAGCCGTGAGGCTCTGTGAAGTTGACATCTCGCCTTTAGACACCTCAGCCACCTGGCTGGAGGAGCCTGAAGCGGTTGTACCGGCGAGATTAGCGCTCAGGTCTCCACTGCCTTTGAGGCTCTGGCTCAGGCCTACGCCGTTATCAGAGGCTTCGATCGAAGAAGAAGTGGAAAAGGAACCGCTGCTATCAATTACATTACTGGTGCTGTATTTATCTCCACCTACCGACTGATCGATGCGGTTGCGACCGGAGCCGGTTACCTCTCTGGATTGGACAATTTCGCGTTCACCTAGCACGGAATGTTCTTGAAGCCTGGTAGAGCCGTCCAGATTATACTCAGTGGATGAAGATACGGAGCCTCCGCCATTTCCAGAACTGAAGGCCAATGATAGAGCCGAGACGGATGTCGTCAAGCAGCAAAAAATGAGAGACTAACGAAAATGTTATCAAGCTTTTCTTCACTAAATCAACCTCCTATACTAATGTGATATACTGATATATTATTAGTATATTTCGTATTAAACTTTTTAAATCGTCCCATCTTCTGAATCCACGCTGCACTTGATGATATCAATTCTTTGAAATGCACGTATCATAATAAAATAACAGAATATTCTTCTTTTTGCCCCTGTCAAACGGCGACGGAGCACCACGATGCAGGCTGCATGTATTCGAATAATACGATGGCGCAATTGCAATTTTCTGAGGCTTGTCTAACACATTCGACAGCTATCCGAGCATTCAATGCCTCTGTGGATCGCAGATAGCGAAGAGGATTCTCGATTGCTCAGACAACCAGAAAGCTAAAAGTTCGGGTTCCGGATCTTATTCGGGATGGGCGACTACACTTGCTCGGTGCGATTTACAGGCATCATGAAGGGCAAATGAAGAAGCAATATTCTTCTAAAAGCCGCCCTGAAAACCTCGACGGGTCATCTTCCGCATTTTCCGGGCATTTTCGAATGCCGATTTTCAATCGAGTCCGTTTCTATTTGTCTCCCTCAGCGAAGCTATAAATAACTTCCAGGCAGCTTACCTTAAAAAATGAGCAATTCAAAATCTTAATCCCCGGAAAAATAACGAAAATTGAAATGAATGATAGGAATCCGAAAAACATATATGGAATCTAATCTGAAAATATACCGGAATGATCTAATGGTATCCCCTAAAAAAGTAATCGCAAAAGGTAATCGCACATGCTCTATGAGATCCTGATTATTTTACTTTTCTTCATAGTCAATGGCGTATTTTCCATGACAGAGATGGCTGTCGTTTCATCCAGAAAGGCCAGACTCCGCCAGATCGCAGAGGAAGGCGATGCAGGCGCATTGGTAGCTCTGGACTTGGCCAATAACCCCAACCAGCTCCTTTCCTCTGTCCAGACCGGAATGACTCTGATGGCAACTCTGGCCGGTGCCTTTGGTGGTGCGACAATAGCCGATGAGCTGGCCATCTATTTGAGAATGTTCCTGCCTTTGCTCCGTACAGCGCTGGCCTCGCCCTCGCGAGTGTAGTCCTCTTGATAACCTTCTTCAACCTGGTTATAGGGGAGCTGGTCCCGAAGAGAATCGCCCTCTCCAATCCGGAGCGCATTGCCGCTCTCGTCGCATCGCCGTTACGCACTTTTTCCAGGGTCGCATATCCCGTGATTCTATTGCTCAGCGCCTCCACGGAACTGGTGCTGCGTGCATTGGGTATAAGATCTTATGTTGAACCCGGTGTGACAGAGGAAGAGATCAGAATTCTGATCGACCAGGGAACGACAGCGGGGGTTATCGAAGAGGAGGAGCAGGATATTATGGAGCGGGTCTTCTCTCTGGGAGACCGGAAGGTCAACTCCATCATGACTCCCAGAGGAGAGGTTGTATGGCTGGACATCGACGACTCTCCTGCCGAGGTTCAGAGAAAAATATCCAGCGGGCCCTACTCGATGTTCCCGGTCTGCAACAAAAAGCTCGATAACGTCTTGGGTGTGGTGCAGTCCAAAGATCTCTTGAGCTGCAATCTGGCGGACAAGAAGGTAGACCTTAAGTCATCGTTATTGCCGCCCCTCTTTGTCCCGGAGAGCATGAGGGCCTTGAAGGTTTTGGAGAAGTTTAAACAGACCGGAATTCATCTCGCGATTGTTCTGGACGAGTACGGCTCAGTGCAGGGAATAGTGGCACTTGTGGATCTCCTGGAAGGGTTGGTGGGAGATATCCCCCACATCGATGATCTGGCGGAGCCGCAAATATTGCAGAGGAGTGACGGATCCTGGCTGGTGGACGGGACGATGCCTGTAGATGACTTTGAAGAGACATTGCAGCTGGAAAGCCTGCCCGAAGAAGAGAATGGGATCTATCAGACCATTGGCGGGTTCGTAATGACTCACTTAGAGAAGGTTCCCTCCACAGGAGATCATTTTGAATGGGGTGGATACCTCTTCGAAGTTGTGGACATGGATGAGCACCGGGTGGACAAGATCCTCGTCACCCCCCTGAAAAAAGAGGAAGGAAAAAGCCAGACCTGAAAGAAAAAACAGATTCGCTAAACTTTGACAACCCGGGACCCCGGAAGAGATTGATCGTTATGAGAAAGCTTAATGAGAAGGATATCGAAATTTTAAAGAAGCTGGCTCCGGAAGATTGAGAATAAATCACGCATCGAATATCGCTCCATACTCCCGCCGGTCTCCATGCATATCGCAGAGGATGCCGAGGACTTCGAGTCAAGGCTGGAGCGGCTGGATGCCCGGGATCTTGGCTATCTTGCAGGTCGCATCCTGGACGGTTCGGAGTGCCTGCTATGCATATCTCCGGAATTCGCCGGAATATTCCTGAATGTGCTGGAGGAGAAGCTGCCCGGAGAGAGTGCCGGGAAGATTCGAGCGCTTTATAAATCCTCCACAGGATACGAGCCGGAATGAATAGGGAGTTGGAGATGAAAGCCGTTTTGATCCTATCCGGTGGAGTAGATTCGACGACATTGCTCTACAAGATGCTGGATGAAGGCTATGAGGTAGATGCCCTCACATTCAACTATGCGCAGAGGCATAAGAAGGAGATCGACTGTGCAAGAGAGGTGGCAGCAAGGCTGCATGTAACCCATCGCATCATCGATCTATGTTGTCTCGGCTCACTCTTAGGCGACAGCGCCCTTCTCGGTGGAAAGGATGTGCCAAGCTGCCACTACACGGAAGAGGCCGCCAGAAAGACCATTGTGCCCAATCGCAATATGATCATGCTCGCAGTTGCTGCCGGTTACGCTGAGGCGCACGAGATTCCGGAGATATTTTACGCAGCCCATAAGAATGATGCGACGATCTATCCCGACTGCAGGGCGGAGTTTGTGGAAGCGCTCAGGCCCGCCATCAGGCTGGCTACGGCCTGGCATCCTGTAGAGCTGCGGGCGCCTTTCGTGGATCTGACCAAGGCCGAGATAGTGAAGATGGGTCTGGAATTGAGAGTTCCCTACGAGCTTACCTGGTCCTGCTACAAAGGAGAGGAGCAGCCCTGCCGATCCTGCCCCACCTGCATCGAACGTGAAGAGGCATTTCTGATCAATGAAAGCCGGGATCCGCTCATCGAGCCGTATATATCCTGCATATAACCTGCATTCTTTTTGCCTGCAAAATCCACGAATCTTCTGAATTGATATTCACAGGACGGATCGGGAAGAATTACGCATTCCATCTCAAAACGAGTGATCAAGATAATCAAAATTTAATGGAAATATTCACTCACAAGTTATTTTTTAAGTAGTATTTGAATTAGATCAAACAAACTATTAAATTTATTTAAGCATCGGAAAATAATTTAAAGGAAAACGAACCCTCTAATGTTTAGCATAATATCGGAGGCAAAAAATGAGAAAATGGATCCTATTGCTCGTGGCGCTGGCGCTCCTATTACCGCTTGCGCCAGCTCTTCCTGATGAAGGCCGCGGAATTGTCACCTACGTGATAGATGGAGACACCATAAACGTGCAGGGTTATGGAAGCGTCCGCCTGGCGGATGTCAACAGTCCTGAGCTGACGGCACCCGGAGGGCCGGAGGCGAAGGAATACACCAGAAGCCAGCTACTTAATAAGTTGGTTTATCTGGACCTTGACAATAAGACTGGACAGGATCGATACGGTCGCAATGTCTCGGTTGTCTACCTGTCCAAAGCCGATGGCTCTCTGGGTGAGAACTTCAACCGCATGCTGGTGGACTCCGGACATGCTATTGTGGAGGATGCCAGGGACAACGAATTCGACCCTATGCAGTGGTGGCCGCAACAAAAAGTTTCCGCACTTCCAGGCAGTGAAAATAGCAACGAAAAAAAGTTCGTAGGGTCGATTGAGTCGGATAAATATCACTATCCAGACTGCAGGTGGGCCAAGAAGATCAGCCCCGGTAATGAGGTCTGGTTTTCCGGATCTGAAGACGCCAGGAACAAGGGCTATGTGCCCTGCGGCGTCTGCCACCCGCCCTGATCGTTTGGAAGGATCACACCATCTCCAGGCCCCGCTCGAAATCCGCCAGAATATCCTCCGCATCCTCTATGCCCACAGACACTCTGACCAATCCGTCGCTGATTCCCAGGCGTTCTCGCGTCTCTTTGGGCATGACGGCATGAGTCATGGATGCAGGATGCTCGACCAGAGTATCCACCGATCCCAGGCTGACCGCCAGACTGCAAAGCTTCAGACTGTTCATGAGACGTCGGCCGGCCTCCACTCCGCCCCTTATTTCAAAAGAGAGCATGCCGCCCCATCCACTCATCTGCCTTCTGGCGAGCAGGTGCTGCGGATGGTTTGCCAGACCCGGATAGTTGACCTTTTGCACCTTAGGATGTGATTCCAGGAAGAGGGCAAGCTGCATCGCATTCTCTGCATGCCTCTCCATGCGCAGGTGCAGAGTCTTCAGGCCTCTCAGACAGAGCCAGGCTTCATGTGTTCCCATAGTGCCGCCCGAGAACAGCGAGGGCCGCTTCATGCTCTGGATCAGCTCGTTCGACCCTACTGCCACGCCTCCCAGGAGGTCGCCATGTCCGCCTATGTACTTGGTGCAGCTCTCGACGACAACATCGGCTCCAAGCCGCAAAGGCTGCTGGAAATAGGGAGTCGCGAAAGTGTTGTCCACGGCCGTAATCGCTCCCGCCTCTTTCGCGATTCTGCCTGATCTCGCAAATATCGCTCACGGCCAATGTGGGGTTGGCGGGCGACTCCAGAAAGACCATCCTGGTGTTCTCCCGCATATTTGCCATAACCTAGCTCCAGGTCGGTGGTGTCCACGAAGCTGACCTCGATTCCAAATTTAGTCAGAAGCGAGGAGATGAGCCCATAGGTCCCGCCGTAGACGATGTTTGTTGATAGCAGATGATCTCCGCACTTAAGCTGAGAGAGAAAAAGCGCGGTCTCTGCGGCCATGCCTGATGAGAAAGCCATGCCTGCCTGTGCCGCCTTCCAGAGATGCAGATCTTTTCCACAAAGGCTGCGTGCGTGGGCGTGTTAGGAGGCGAGCGGATGTACCTGTATCCGGGCTGGCCGGAAAATATCGCCGCCGCCTGTTCGGCACTCTCGAACACGAATGTGGAGGTCTGGTAAATGGGTGTGGCATGGGCCCCAAAGGGATTGTGCCCCTCTCCCGCAGTGGACGCATCGGGTGCCAAAACTTTTTTCTCTCTCCAAAATTGTTCACCGGACGGGAATATCATCCTGTATGGAAATATAATTTCCCTTCCCGAAAAGAGATTACCCGGAACGGCTGGAATATTTCTCCATCAGATAGCCGAATCCAAAAGTAATCGTTGGGATCATGAGATACGTCAAGGGAATATCCATCGCATAATCCCGGAGAGACATTTTTATGGGACCCTCGATGAAGACCAGAAGATCCAGGAAGATGCTTATAAAGAACCATGCCATGCCGATAACGATGCCTTCCTTTTGGAAATCGCTCTCTAAGTCCCAGTAGATAAACCACGGCAAAGAATACAGTCCAGATCGCGATCACAACGGGCATGATCGATTCAAAGAGCGGCCGCTGCATTGCTCGGAGCGGGAATATTAAAACCGATACTACGAACGGTATCAACCAGATGAAAAAGCCAAAGAGCCCAACCTTCAGATACCTATTCATCTTTCTTCCACCAGTCCGGCAAATCTGCCCCAGGATTTTCCCTGGACCCATCTTTTTGGACGATAAAGGTATTCTCCGTATCATCTTATAAATTCTCCGGAAGGGAAACGAAAGGAAATGATGCGATGAGCAGATCCGGGAGCCTCAAGAATGGATATCTGGTAAATATTGGTAAATATCGGCAAATATCGGTCACAGATGCACTATATTTTGGTATTTGATTTTATTCAATTTTAATCAATTTATGCCAACGAAGCTTATAGCCACGATCCCGGGATGACGAAACCTTTTTCAGCCTTCAAATAGCCATAATTTTCCACGGGAGGCGTTAGGCTTTATGCACAATTCTATCCGGCCAGACTCGACAATTATGCATTGGAGCGATGCGGAGATTGGGCCATCTCTAACCGGTGTCCTTTTCCCTTGCCCCCCAATCTGCCTTGATCCCCAAATTCATCTCGAAAAAGGGTTTACAAATGCCGATCCAGAGATATGCAGCAGATTTGCATCTTATTAGCCAAATCCGTTGCTCGGGAGGGTCAGGAGCGATGATCAAGGCTCTGGCAGTGGATATCGACGGCACCTTAACCGACCATAATCGGGTGCTCTGTCCCGTGGCCGTAGAGACCATACGAAAGCTGAAAGCGCCCGTTGTGCTGAGCACAGGCAACACCCACTGCTTCTCCAGGACGGTCTCCGTCCTCCTGGGCACACCTCGCATATTCATTGCTGAGAATGGAGGCGTGCTCTCCCACGCAGAGGATGATATGGAGATTCTGGCAGACCAGCAGATCTGCGAGGATGCCTATCGGAAGCTGGCGAATGAGTTTCCTCTGCACAGGTTCGAGACGCGGACACAGATACAGATTTACAGACGTTACCTTGCAGCGCGACTTCGATGTACCGGCCGTCGCCCGGCGCGCTCATGAGCTCGGCCTGCCTGTGGATATCATAGACACCACCTTCGCCGTGCATATCAAAGATAAGCGAGTCGACAAAGGGACAGGCCTTAGGCGCATTGCCGAGCGCATGAAGATCGACCTCTCCGAGTTCGCCGCCATCGGCGACAGCTTGAGCGACGGCCCCATGTTCGAGCTGGCAGGCTTTCGTGCGTCAGTCGGGAACGCCGGTCCGGAATTGAAGAGGATGTCCGACTACGTCGCCAGGGCCGAGTACGGAAACGGATTTGCGGAGATAATCGACTTTATGATTGAGCAGAAAATGCTCTAGCGTTGCTGCACTTTTCCGAGCAATCTCGCCCAGTTGTTCTCGCAGATGATCCACCACCCCAGGGTCTCCTTAGCAAAAAGACGCGCTGCCGGGCAGAAGGCATCGACTGCCAGGTTGTAGGGCATCTCCGGCATTGGAGGATGAAGCGGATATTTAGTGCAGGTGAGGGGCCTGATCTCGTAGATCTTGCAGCCTCGTTTCCTCTGGTCATAAAAGGGACAGGGTTGTTTAAGCACCCAGACGTCATGGGTCTTATCGTATCTGCAGAGCTTCTTGAGCCTCTTTTTCCCCACAGTCCTCGCTATTCTCTCAAAATCCTCTTTCTCCAGCAGCAGGCCTGCGCCAGGGGTGTAGCAGCAAAGACCGCACTGCTGACAGCGGAACCGTTCCCAGAAGAGCCTCACACCCTGGTCGGAGTCCGGACGCTCATCGCGAGCAGGCAGGGGCAGGGAGATGTCGAAAGGGACCTTCTCACCCTGATCTATGCGGCAATACTGTTCCTCCCTTTTAAGGACGGACCAATGGGGACGCATGTCGAGCAGAAGCTCATGGCATCCCTGTCGCTTCTCTTCCACGCAGGAGGAAAAGCATAGCCTGTGGCAGAGCCTGCGTACCTGGGCTAATTGGTCAGAGAGATCATTCATATCTATATGCATTAATGCCGTCTTCATAATTAATGCTATTCGCTCCTGAATGCTATGCCCTGAATTCCATGTCCATCACTTTCACGCCGCGCGGCTCGTCCTTATCTTTTACCAGAGTCTTTTGCAATTCTATCCTATAATTGATAATTCGAACTTTGGTGATATAGATGTCCAAGAACCCCGAATTTGCAAAGTATGCAACCGATCTTGTCCGCCATCAGGATGCCATTCGCTCTGCCAACGAGGATCTGATCAAGCTCACCCAGAGGTTCGGGCGCATGATGCCCAAGCTCCAGAAGCTGGATTCCTCTGCCATCCTTATCTGGTTTGGCCTCTACAACAAGATCAAGGACGCGGCGAAAAAAGCCGATGATGAACTCACCTCCCAGGAGAGCAATGATCTGGCAGGTGCGAACCCGGTTCTGCAGATGCAGATCAATGCTTACTATCTACAGCGGCAGCGGCTCTACTCCAAGATGGAGGTCATGGACGACATTCTGAACGGCATGATGGAGGACCTCCTGGAGAACGGAAACTTCGAGGAGACACAAAAGCAGGAGATGCGAGTCGCTCTGGATGGGACTATGGAGAAGAGCCGTCAGCGCATTGAGTCGGCGCCGGTCCTGGCCTGAAAAAATCCGGGCCAGATTATTATTTATTGGAGGCTCCGAATGGACATGTCAGTGCGGCTATCCGATTTTATTGCAGTCACGAATATACATGCATATGCACGAAATTGCTATGATCATCCGGACTGATGTTTCATCAAAAAAAGGTTTGAAGTCTGATTCCAGCTATGTGCAGGGCAGCCAGTCTACACTGATGGCTCCGCAAGTGGAGTTTCCCCAGAGCTGGATGAACTTCTCAATGGAGAAGACTCCTGTGAGGTCTTCGACGCTGCGACCGTACTCGGCATGGCGGCCTTTCAACTGTCCGTCAGCAGCGGGTCACGCGAGATCCAGCCAATATGGGCGACGCCGATGACGTTGCTGTTCAGGTTGGCTTCAAGTACTCCAGTGCAGCAGGGGGTTGGTGGATACTGAACGCTGAAATGGCGTTCTTTTCCATTATCTTCTGCAGAAAGAGAGAAAGACACTTCTTCATTATCGTAATTTCTGGTCTTGACTTCAGTTGTCTTCTGCAGGTGCTCGGCATGAGTGTACATTTCAGTCATTACTGCGCCAATCTTGTAGTTCTGCACGCAGAGTTTATCAGTCCACTTCTGGTCGTATGTTCCGGTCTGATAGCTGACTGGCATGTACTCAAACTCAGCCTGCTTTGTGAAGTTGATGTAATCCATGGGACCAAAGCCTGTTGGCCAGTGGCGATACTTGAAACTTATGAGAAACGGCGGGAAATCATTCCAAGTCACAGGCGGACCAAACGGACCGAAATCTCCAGTTCCCGAGACAGTGATCTGGGGAAAACTGGGTTCCGTTCCGTTCTCCGTGACGTTGACAACTGCCAAATCGGACCCTCCGCAACCGCTACCAATTTGCCTCTCGGCCTCCAGCTCGGTCCTATCCGTGATTATGTTGCCGCTTCCAGATTCCTTCTCAACGAGCTTCGATCCATTGAAACCGATCTGCGTTGAGATGATCTTCTCATCGTTCTTGTATCCAGTGCCCTTTACTGATGATTTTTCATACATGTAATTGGAGGCGCTGGACATACCCGCAAGAGCTACTATCAAAATTGCGAGAACGACTAGTTTTCTGATCAGTACTATCCCTCCCAAGACTCCGCAGAGTTTTTTTACGGTATAAATCTATTGCCAGAGAAATATAGACGACAGATAGCATACACCTTCATCGTATCTCCAAACTCAAACAGAAATATTCCCATCAGGTCGAAAGATAATTATTTTGCATTTGAATGATAATTCAGCTAGAATCTGTACGGTATTGTGATAAGAATGAACATAATCGTCTATATTATTCCAGAAGGACATTATTCCTATGGAGGCAGAGACATATGAGGACAAGAAAGAGAACTAACGACTTAATTGCGTCGCAGATTCTAAAGGTGTGTGTGAATGGTGCGAGCAAGACCAAGATTGTGTATCAAGCCAATCTGAACTCCGTAAGCGCAAAACCATATCTGGATAAGCTAATAAATAATGGATTCATGGAAGTCGTTCCCGATGGCTCCAGAGTTATTTATAAAACGACTCCGAAGGGACTGGAACTTAACAGAAAAATTTAAGGAATTTAATAGTGAGATAGACAAGCTGTATGCTTGAGATCAGAGCTTTTAGTATGACTCCATCTAGGTATTAGGCAAAATCTATGCTCAAATTTTCCGGTCATTTCGGATCGATAACTTCACATAATTTTCAATATTAATATCTTTAGGTGATAAACGTCGAGATCAATTTCAGCAGTTCCCGATCTTTATCGTCTCGCTTGGTCTTCAGATGATTGGATGATTTATTGATGTCGCTGGTAAGCCTCATATGCTAAGATCGAAATTTCAACATTATGTTCAAGGTGGGAGAATACTCTGAGGATGAGGCCAAGTCCATCGCCAGCTATCTGAAGGATGCCGGGTTCGAGGTGGATATTAAAGGCCTCGTCGTAGCCAGAACGGATTTCACAGCTTCCTTGCAAGGCAAGATGAGCGAGATGAAGGAAAGGGACAAGCTCACATTGGAGCACGAGAGCTTTCTGGCTGCGATCAAGGCAACAGTAGAAAAAGCGACCACTGAGGAGGGTTTCAGGGATCTTTTCCTGACTGAGCTGGACCCAGATTGGAGGAATAAGAGGGACAGGCTCGACCAGGCAAGGAGGTCTACTGACGAAATGGATGAAAGAACCAGAAAGGAGATCGCAAAATCCATCGCGGAATATGTAGTCGCATTGGATTTTGCAGAGAATGTCCTCAATCTCAACGATATCAATCTCGGGGAGCCAATAGGCGGACGCCTCGATGATCCATTAGTCGATATTCACGTCGATCCCAGAGACTTTGATCCAGAGGTGGATCCCTTGCTCAGGGAGAGATTGGATGTAGATCTGGCTAAAGAGTATGAGATCAGCATCGATGAATCCTCCACACCCTTATTCCGTGATATCGATGAGGAGTTTCAGGAAGAATATTACCAGGAATTCCAGAAGATCATGGCACTGGGATTGGTGGTGGAAGGCCTTGTAGAAGAGCCGGGAAAGGGAAAGACGGACATTGAGGACTTTGCAGCGAGGTGCATTCTTGATGTAGGCGACAAGTTTACCGTAAGCGTTGATGCCAGCCTGGTTGCGGAAGAGATCGCTAGATCCCTGGAGAAGAGGGGAATAGTGAAGATGAAGGGCAATACCATAAAGTGGAAGGCTTAGCTGAGTTAGAGTACTGGGCAAGGGAGAGTTCTATTCATCCCTGGCAAACCTTTATCTCCTATCAGCCGATTTCTCTTCTAGTTCCGGAATGTGACCCATCTTGGGTCGAACCGGTATGGGTGAAAAGGAATGAAGTCTTTTTACAAGTATATCAGTGACGCCTGGTCCTCCCCAAGAGAGGGATACGTGGGCGCACTGCGGCAAGAGAGGCTTAAGGCCTGGCGCCAGGATATGACCGTGCAGAAGATTGATAGGCCAACACGCCTGGACAGGGCGCGGGCTTTGGGCTACAAGGCCAAGCAGGGCATCATCGTGGCACGCGTTAAAGTGAGGCGTGGCGGTCTGCGCAAGTCTCGTTACGAGAGGAACAGAAAGACCAGCAAGATGGGCGTGAACACCATCACCATGGCCAAGTCCATTCAGCGCATCGCTGAGGAGCGGGCCGGCAGAAGGTTCCGCAATATGGAAGTTCTTAACTCTTACTGGGTGGCAGAAGACGGCAAGCAAAAGTGGTACGAGGTCATTTTGGTCGACCCCTGCGCACCATCCATCATGAATGATAAGAACCTCAAATGGGTCTGCAACGATGTCCACAGAGGCAGGGCCGTGAGGGGCAAGACCAGCGCTGGTCGCAAGGGCCGAGGCCAGAGACATAAGGGCTTTGGAACTGAGAAGACAAGACCCGGCATCAGGGCCCATGACGGCAAAGGAAAGTAAGTGATAGGCAAGTGATTGACAAGGTCTCATTCCGGGCCTTTGTGGCAGCGACGGAGGACGAAGGACGTGTGCGCGAAGCGCTCAGTATCTTTGTCCCTCTGGATCGGATATCCTCTTTAACCGCAGAAGGCCATTTCGGAAATGAGATCAAAATACTGGAGGCCAGCCTCAGAAAGAAAGAGGGGCAGGCCTTCTTTCATATTCTTAGAGAGCAACTATCCCCCGAAGACCAGCTCAGGCTGCGCCGCGAGATGCCTGATCGGCTGGAAGGGGATAACCACTTCCACCTGCGCCTGGACAAGCAGGCTGCCTATAAAGGCCTCCTCCGCCTTACGGACTCGAAGGACGCCATCGATGTTTGTGCTCTGGTCAAGACCTACCCTGCCCGGCGGGAGTCGGCCTTAAAGATTTTGAGTGAACTCATATGAGCTTTTTTGAGTGCCTGAAGGCCTATCCCGAGGGATCGGCATCCGCCAGCCGTCTCGCTCTGACTGCAAAGCGGCTGGGCTACCCGGGTATTATTATCTGCAACCAGGAGCCGCACAAGCTCTTTCGGCCCGAAGCGGTGGAAAGCATAAAGGGAATCGAGGTTGCATTCGGTGCAGAGGTGGCCGCACAGAGCGCGAAGGCACTCAAGAGCCGTATCTCTGCACTGAGGGCAAGATACCCTTTTCTCGTTGTTCGCGGAACTACTGAGGAGATCATCAGGGTAGCCAGCGAAGACCCCAATGTGGACCTTCTGCTACACCCCTGCGATGGCCACCGCCCTCTGGGCATTGCCACGGCCAGAGCCGCCAAGCTAAACCAGGTGTCCATCGGCTTTGACCTGTGGCCGCTGCTTCATCTATGCGGCAGCCCGCGAGCTCGCTGGCTAGAGGCATTCAGACGCAACCTGCTATTTGCCAGAAAGTTCGAACTCAGTCCTGTAATAACCGCAGGTGCAAGATCTCACCTGGATTTGCGTTCTCCCCGGGAGCTCATTGCCCTGGCAGAAGTGGCGGGCTTTGAGCATGATGAGGCCAAAGACGCCCTGCGCCAGCCGGGAAAACTGCTCGAGCTGAATCGCAGAAAGTGGCAGAGTCCGGGGGTGGAACTTCTTTGAGGAGCAGATTCCCGGTTCTCCGGAACAGAAGAAGGTACATGATATTTGAGCTGGAAGCAGAGGACGAACTCCAGGCCAAGGACCTGATGGCCGAGATTCACTCCAAACAGCTCGTTCTCTTTGGCGATATAGGCGCGTCTGAAAATAGGCTAAAGCTGATCGCCTTCAACGGTCGCTACGGACTCATACGGTTTCATCACACCCATTACGTCGAGACCCGGGCGACTCTGGCCTCCGTTTATTCGATCCATGGAACCCGAGCAGTGCTGCATACAAAAGGTGTAACGGGTACAATCAAATCAGCCACAGAAAAGTATTTACCGCGACTAAGTAAAATAAGTGCTGAAAGCGACGGAAGAAGAATCGAGCTGGAAGAAGTTTCCGGGTGCATAATTCGCACCCATGGCCTGGAAGTCGATCTCTGTCCGGACGACCGCAATTGGACAAAAGGATCAGACACCCGATACCTGGGGCTGACCTCTTTTGATTTAAGTGGAGGACACGACGATGCAGATGGCACCGCAGATGGGTTATGATAGGGCGATTACCGTATTCAGCCCTGATGGCAGACTATTTCAAGTTGAATATGCCCGCGAGGCCGTTCGGAGAGGAACGACCGCGGTAGGCATTAAAGTAAAGGATGGCGTAGCCGTACTGGTAGACAAAAGGATCACCAGCAGGCTCATGGAGCCCAAGTCCATCGAGAAGATCTTTCAGATAGATAATCACATAGGAGCCGCCACATCAGGGCTCGTCGCAGATGCCAGAGTCCTGATCGATAGAGCAAGGGTAGAGAGCCAGATCAACCGGCTGGTTTATGACGAGCCCATCGGTGTCGAGGCCCTGGCCAAGAAGATCTGCGACTTCAAGCAGCAGTACACGCAATATGGCGGAGTGCGGCCTTTTGGAACGGCGCTGCTCATCATTGGTGCAGAAGAGGATAAAGCTCGCCTCTTTGAGACCGATCCGTCCGGAGCTCTGCTGGAATATAAGGCCACAGGCATTGGGGCAGGAAGAGCAGCGGTGATGGAGGTCTTCGAAGAGAAGTACAGAGAAGACCTGACCATGGACGAGGCGGTGCTCCTGGGTCTGGAGGCGCTCTACAAAGCGGCTGAGGGCAAGGTAGAAGCAGCCACAACAGAGATCGGTATCATTAAGCTCGCCGACAAGAAGTTCTACAAGCTGACGGAAAAGGAAGTAACCGATTATGTTGAACGCATGAAGGCGACGGTTACTACCGGCAAAGGGGAGAAAGGAGAGGCGTAGGAATGGTCAGATTGGATGACGCAGTTCCTGCCAGACTCAAGACCCACGGAACCACCTTCGAGGTTTTAGTGGATCCCGATGGAGCTCTGGCCCTAAAGCGAGGAGATAGCGTCAACCTCGAAGAAATCCTGGCTGTTGAGGATATCTTCGAAAATGCCTCTCGAGGTGATCGGAGCCCGGAAGAAGATCTACAAAAGGCCTTCGGGACCACAGAGGTCCTTCCCATCGCCCAAATAATAATCAAGAAGGGCGAGATCAGCCTCACGGCTGAGCAGCGCAAACAGTTCATAGAGAATAAGCGGCGACAGGTCATTGAAGTTATAGCCAGGAATGCCATAAACCCTCAGACCAAGACACCCCACCCGCCAGGCCGGATCGAGCAGGCCATGACCGAGGCTCGCGTCAACATCGATCCTACGAAATCAACGGATGAGCTGGTCAAGATCACCATGAAAGCCATCCGGCCTCTTATACCGATTAGATTCGAAGAGGTAGAGGTAGCCGTCAAACTCCCGGCATCGTATGCTCCAAAGGCTTACGGCGAGGTTGCAGCCTTCGGAAAGCTCACCCGCGAAGCCTGGCAGAACAACGGCTCATGGGTTGGTGTGGTGCAGATACCTGCAGGCATGCAGACGGAGTTCTATGACCTTGTCAACCGACTGACCAAAGGCGAAGCTGAGACGAAGCTTCTTAAGCATTGAAGAATGGAGTAAGAAGCGCATGGATCGCAAGGTGGTAGTACCAGGTGATCTTCTCTCTGAGGATGCCAAGAGGTCAGGCGAGGGGACGTACATAAAAGATGGAAGCGTCTACTCCTTGTTGTATGGTCTTGCGAACTACAGGGATAAGATAAATGTCATACCCCTGGCTGGAAAGTATGTGCCCGCACCAGGGGACAATGTCATAGGCGTGGTGAAGGATATAACATTCTCTAATTGGATCGTGGATATAAATTCGCCTTACGACGGGCTTTTGCACATCTCGGAGTTCCCAAAAAGGATCGAATCGGATGAGATGTCCAAACATTTGCGCATCGGCAGTTCTATCATGACCCAGGTGAAAGATGTAGATCCCACTATGAAGGTGGAGCTCACTTTGAATGACCGAAAGCTGGGCCTGATCAAGGCCGGTCGGGTCATCGAGATCAGCCACACCAGGGTTCCCAGGCTTATCGGCAAGGGCGGCTCCATGATCAGCATGCTGAAGAAAGAGGTAAACTGCAACATCTTCGTTGGACAGAATGGCAGAATCTGGATCAGCGGTGGTGCAGATGATACGGATCTGGCACTCAAGACCATTGCTCTGATCGAGAAGGAAGCCCATACTAATGGCTTGACGGATAGGATAGTGGACTTCTTGAAGACAGAGAAAGGGGCCAGAAGTTGATCACTATGGATAGAACAGATATATCATTTTTCAAAGACGGACTCCGCTTGGATGGTCGAAGAGCAGATGAGCTCCGACCTGTGAAGATCGAGGTGGGAATCCTGGAGAGAGCCGACGGCTCATGCTACATAGAAATGGGCGGAAATAAGGTCATAGCAGCAGTATACGGACCAAGGGAAGTGCATCCGAGACACTTGCAGGATGTAACAAGAGCCATTGTGCGCTACAGATACAATATGGCATCCTTCTCCGTTGAGGAGAGAAAGCGACCTGGGCCCGACCGAAGATCTTACGAGCTCTCCAAGGTCAGCCGCGAGGCGCTGGAACCTGTGATTCTTACATCATTCTTCCCCAGATCTGTAATAGACGTCTTCGTGGAAGTACTGCAGGCAGATGCAGGAACCAGAACCGCCGGCATAAACGCAGCGGCTGTTGCATTAGCTGATGCGGGAATACCTATGAAGAGCATGATCTCATCCTGCGCCGCAGGCAAAGTGGCCGACACCATAGTTCTGGACCCGATGAAGGAAGAAGACAACTTTGGCCAGGCTGACCTGCCCATCGCCATGACACCTAACGGCAATATCACCCTGATGCAGATGGACGGCGGTCTGAGCCCGGAAGAGTTTCACGAGGCAGTGGAGATGGCCATGAAGGGTGCAAGACAGATCTACGAGCTGCAGAGGAAGGCTCTGGTGGAAAAATACAGCCAGCTAGCTGGAGAGCCTGGAAAAGTAGAGGTGCATGCCTGTGACTAACGTCATCTCCGAGATCAAGAAGGACTTTATCTACAACCTGCTCATTAAAGGAGAACGGGTTGACGGCCGGTCTTTTGATCAATACAGGGAGATCTCCATCGAGAGGAATGTAATCCAAAAGGCGGAAGGCAGCGCTCTCGTGAAGCTGGGTTCCAGCCAGGTGCTTGTGGGTGTGAAGATGCAGCCCGGCGAGCCTTTCCCGGATTCGCCCAATCGTGGTGTCATTATTACCAATGCCGAACTGGTGCCACTGGCCTCGCCCAACTTTGAGCCCGGGCCACCTAATGAGGTAGGAATCGAACTCGCGCGGGTTGTGGATCGCGGTGTGCGCGAATCAAAAGCAGTGGACCTGGAAGCGCTCTGCATAGAGCCCGGCAAGAAAGTTTGGATCGTATTCATCGATGTGCATATCCTGGATGACTGCGGAAACATCCTTGACGCTGCGTCCTTGGGCGCTATAGCCGCGCTTCTGTGCACGAAGGTGCCTGCATCCAGGTTTGGCCTTGGCGAGGATTATATCTTGCCCATAAGGGACATCCCCATAGCCACAACTGCGATTGAGTTCAGCGACGTCTTGATGTTTGATCCCAGTGTTGATGAAGAGGCAATAGCCAATACCAAGCTCACAGTTATCACTACTGCAAGCGGGAACATCTGCGGCATGCAAAAGAGCGGCACAGGAATGTTCAAGCCGGAGCAGGTCTACCGCATCATTGATATAGCATGTGAGAAGGCGAGAGAAATCCGGGAAAAGTTTCTGGAAGCATAAACGGAAGTAAGGATTATGGTTAAGCATACTACAAAAGGACGGAAGAGCAGATCAGCAGCCCGGTTTGGTCCAAGGTACGGTCGCAAGTCACGGAAGCTCGTGGCCGATTCGGAAGAGAAGAGCAAGGCTTCGTATGACTGCCCCCAGTGCGGAAGGAACAGAGTAAAAAGGACAAGCACAGCCATCTGGAGCTGCAGCAAGTGCGGCTATACCTTTGCCGGAGGTTCGTTCTTGCCTGAGACATCTCTAGGCCGCTCTGTGTTGCGGTCTCTCAAGAAGACCCTTGAGGTAGTGTAGAAGATGGCTTATAAGTGCACCAGGTGCAAAAAAACCGTAGAGGTTGATTACGAGTACAGCGGCATACGCTGTCCTTACTGTGGGCATAGGATCCTGATGAAGGAGAGGCCCACCACAGTCAAGAAGATGAAAGCCGTCTAAATGCTCGTCACCACCTCGCGAGATCCTTCTATGAAGGCGAGAAGGTTCGGAAAGGCCCTGGCTTCATTCCTCTCTCTTCCCTACTTGAATCGCGGGAAGCAAGCAACAATGGAGGATGAAACCTGGCTGGTGGTGGTGGAGGACCATGGCAACCCACGGGGCCTGGTCAAGCGTTCTCCTGGAAAAGAGGAAAATTTGGCCTTCCGTCTATCAGGAGAGCCGGAAGCAGGACGGCTAAAGAAGTGTGTGCCCGTGGTGATGGGAGCGGGCCCGGATGCTCTACCGATTGCTCAATTCTTCGAGTTGGAATGGGTGGAATTGTCCGCATCGCCCCAGACACGTGTTCTGTCGGTGGCATCCGGCAGGATCGATTTCATTGATGTGGGTGAAGCCAAGTTCAGGCTGAAGATATGAAGGGCTGTGCAGAGATCGTCTTTGAAACAGCGCGTCATAGCGAGATCTATCAGGCGCTCGCTCCGGAACTGAATGACGAGCTTCATAGATCCGATGTTGAACTGGACCAGGGAGATGGTTTCATCCGACTGAAGATCCGGGGTGAGGATGTGGTCTCTCTCCGGGCAGCCTTAAATACCTGGATAAGGTTGGTCAAGATCGCGTTTGAGATGGTGAGTTTATGAGTGGCGAATTGCCTCCGCAGATACAAAATCAATTGGCTCAGCTCCAGCAGCTCCAGCAGCAGGCCCAGGCGGTTATGGCTCAGAAAGGCCAGATCGAGGGTCTGATCAGGGAGACTGAGGCAGCGTTGAAGGAACTGGAGAAGAGCGCAGACGATGCCGTTATATACAAGAGCGTCGGCGAACTCCTCTTCAGAGCTGATAAAGCGAAGCTGATAGAAGAGCTGAAAGAGAAAAAGGATATGAATGAAATCCGCAAGAAGAACATGGCCAATCAGGAAGAACGCATTCAGGGCCGTTTCACTCAGCTCCAGGAACAGCTCAAGCAAACACTAGGTCAGATGCCGCCCAAGGGCGGCTAAATCCGATTAGCGGACCCGTGGCTTAGCCAGGATATAGCACCGGGCTTCTAACCCGGGGGTCGCGGGTTCGAATCCCGCCGGGTCCGCCTTAATTATTCTCGAGGAACTATGTGCGAACTTACAGTCTATACCTTGAAAGGCAACGCCCGTGATAAGGCGATGGAAGGGGTTGTCAGGCTTATTGCCCATAACGGTAAAGTGCTCATGGAAGGTATTTTTGGCGATTCCATGGAAGTAGAGGGAAAGCTGGCCGAAGTCGATATCATGTCCCAGTCGGCAAATATCATAATCGCGTAAAAAGGAATAACATGTACTCTGGCACTATTGACCGGTCGCCAGAGAAAGCGCAAAAATATCCTGAAAGCAATAAAATGCTAACAGGCCCAAATAAATATGGCAGGAGATCTGAGTTCCATTTGAAACGATGCGATAAACCATCATATCGATATCGGAATTTGGAGCTCAACCCGTCGAATTCTATTGATCTGCTAAATGTCCCATAGGTCCGAAAATTGGCTCTAAACATTAATTATATGATCTATTGTCATTGAATTTTTACCACCTCACTATAATAGTATAGCAATTAGACAGTTAATAACATATATATTTAATTTAAATTGTTTGGAAACGTATAAATATAATTGAAAGATAAGTATATAATCAGTCGATTCCAGTCATTGGGATCCGAAAGCATGATGAGCGATAGGTGAGCAAGATTGGGGTTCTGAAATCATTCAGGTTATATGGCAACAACGAAGAAGAGATCTTAACTCGGCACGTATTTTGCTTGCCGAAAATAATGAATCAAACCGGAAGGTAACTTCTGTTATGCTAAAGCGCCTGGGCTACAGTGCGGATGCAGTAACCAATGGCAAAGAGGTCCTACAAGCCTTAAAGCACCAGCCTTACGATATAGTTTTGATGAACTTGAGGATGCCGGAGGTAGATGGTTTCGAAGCCACCAGAATGATTCGCGAACTCTGCCCTGCCGCCGTCCAGCCCACGATCATAGCCCTTACTGCATATATCCTTCCTAACAGCAAAGAACGATGCCTCGAAGCGGGAATGAACGATTTCATAGCAAAACCCGTAAAGATCGATGATCTGGCTGCGATGCTAAGCAAGCATACAAGAATTTTAGAACAGAAAGATGTCTCTATGCGATCTAGTGCAGAAACGTTTGGTATCCAGGGACAATTCCTAACGTGATGAGGATCGATTCTTCCATTTAATGGAGACTACGCCTGAATTATTGGGAATTTCAGCATTAAGATTATCTTTCTGACATTTAAAAACCAGAAATACAAATACCGGCAGAATATCGATGATGCTTTTGAACGTCTTATGCACTCCGATTTATATATGAAGGATTCGGATCTCTTTGGATATTCCCCACGACCAAGTGTCTGCTAGTCGAGATAGATCTCCAAATTGGGTCCGGGAAAGAAGAAAGGCAAATGTCGAATATCATCTTCGGCTCACAAAGCTTATGGACTTGAAAATAAGATAGGACATCCATGAAATCGAAAAACATAATTTGCATACTATTCATATCCCTGCTTCTGGCATCCAGCACGGTTTGCCTGGCAGCGGATAGTGCCAGCGGAACGGCTGCAAATCCTGCGATTCCTAAAGTTGGGCTGCCGGCGGGTTTCAAGCTCATCGCCGCACTTCCCGATATGGACCCTCATGTGAATATGACCGATTACATCACGGAATTCTACGGTGAGAAGGATATTGGGACAGCGAATGTCTCCGTGGGCATCTACCAGTGGGGCAAACCAGGAGCATCCTACGATGCCAAGGTCACTTTTATCGGGCTTTTGGATGAAGAGCATGCCAGGGCCGCTATCTCCAACTTCAAGTCCCAAAAGGATTACAAAGATCAGCTGGCAAGAGGCCTGCCGATCTTCGGCAATGCCACCGTCAACGGCCACGAAGCGTTAGAGGTAAGGGATATCAGAAGCGATAATAGCTTTAAATACCTCTACCTCTGGAACGCGGGAAACATCGTATCATTCGTTGAGGGCAACGGAGATAAGAACCAGAGCCTGGAACTGGCCAATTCCACCGGGCTTTGAATCTCCATTTTTTATTACATAGTTATTCTATTGCTTGAGCGCATCGATTTTCGCGCATTTTGCCCGATGGAGACTTGCCCTGAAGTCACTCAAGAATATCGATAATTTGACTCTACCTCCTGCAAATTTTAAATAATGTTTTTTATGATATTAAGCTAGACCAATAAGCTTGCTGAGGGCGGGCCGATAGGCAAAGATATATGGCACGACTTACATAACTGAAAATAGTGATAGAATAGTGAAAAACTGGCTATAGGGCGGTCCCGTCCATGCTCTATCTTCACCAGATTCAGTGGGCAATATCCAGCAAGGATCGCAAGATGCACCTGGAGAGGATCTTATGCATTATTTCTTTTCCTTATTACTGTGGGGGAATAATTCTTGGCGGGGCATCATTCCTAATTTCCTTTACCATTTTATTGCTTTTTGAGAAACCATACCAGCTCATCTGGGCCTTCCTGATGCTTTCAGCCTTGATTTCACTTCAGAGCGTTGGAGTTATCTGGGCTCGCAATAAAATGAAGTTATTTGAAGATACTTTGATCGATATTGTCGAATGGCCAAAGGAAGATATGAAAAAACTGTATGGTCGCCAGGTGGCAATCATATTCGATGATAAAAAAATGATCATAGCGGGAATCTGCACCGTTATTATAGCTTATGCCCTGGGTGCAGATCACTATGGGTTTCCTTTTCATGGATTCCTAAATATCTTTTTTAAAATTATTTATTATTTTGCAATCTATACCATGGGGATAGGCTTATATGTCATGATTATGACGGCATCGGCGGTACACAAAATAGGCAGCCTCCCTCTGAATGCCAATGTTCTATTCTCCAAAGACATTCAAGCCATAGGTATATTGTATTCCGAATTTACTATATATGCGGCAATCATCTATATAATGTGGGTAATTTTTTTGATATTAACTCCACTGAATCTTCCTTCTCTGGGGAGAACAATTGGGTTTCTAATTTTTGCGGCGTTATTATGCGCATACTTCATCCTCCCCCAGAATGGCATTCACCAGATGATGGTGAGAACGAAGCGAGAAAAGACAGCTACATTTTCATCGCAGTTGAGAGCAGTAGCAAATGATACTTTCAAAGATCCGAACGATGTGAACTTGTTATCTCTAACTGATTTGCTGGATATTCAGTATAGGTTGGATGAAATGAGCGAATGGCCGTTCAGTTTTTATGAAATCTTGCACATCGCATTGATCACGATAATACCATTGGTCGTTTTGAGCCTGGAATTACTACATGGTGTCATCAAATGAACTCCCATGAAACGCACCTGGAGAGAATTATTTCAGTAATACCGCTTCCTTACTACTGGGTAGGGGCATTTATAGCAGTAGTACTTTTCTTGAGTTCAGTTATCATTTTGACTTTTCTTGGACAATCATTCGAATACCTAATCTCGTTCTTTATTCTTTCAACTCTGATCGCCCTCCAGATTGTGTTTGTCACCTGGGCGCATGAGAAAATAAGATTTTTAAGAGATATTTTTATCGATATGATCGAATTGCCAAGAGAAGAAATCCTGAAGTGGTATGAAGGCCAGGAAGCAAATATATTCAACAACAAGATGATGGTATTGACTGGAGTCTCTATAACCGTATTCGCCCATCTTCTAGGTTTGGACAATTTGGGTTTCATCCGGAGTTGTATTACGAATTTATTTTTATCAAATTTTATTATCTTTTAGCACATTATATAATGGGAGCCAGTTTATACACACTGGTCGCCACGGCGTTCATGGTCTACAAAATGGGCAAACTTCCCCTGAGTGTTAATGTCCTACTCTCCAAGAATATCCAATTCAAGGGCGTGCTTTACTCAAAATTTACCCTTTGTGCGGCTTCTGTTTATCTTATTTGGGGGTTTTTTCATATGTCCACCCCCAGCGGATTGTCTACTTTGCAGAGCAGACTCTGGTTTTCGAGCTTTGCCGTATTATTATGCGCGTATTTCATCCTGCCTCAGTACAGCCTCCACCAGATGATGATAGAGACGAAAAAAGAGAAATTAGGGATCTTCTCATCGAGGTTGAAAGATAAGGCTGAGGAAGCCATCCGGAACCCTACCAGAGAGAATGCCTCAATTCTAAAAAATATGCTGGATATTCAATGTCAATTGGATGAGATGTGCAAATGGCCCTTCGGCTCTTATGAAATTTTGCACATTGCGTTAATCGTTATAATACCTCTGATCGTGGTAGCTCTGGAAGTAAAATTTGGCGTCATAAAATAAATATTCATCGGTTTATGGCACTGGTTTTTTTTAAATCGGCAAATATCTGGTCATTTGATGTATTCCTTCTCTCTGCATATCTTCCAAGCTCTGCTCGATCTTCTGCTAATCTCTTGCTTTCGAATAGGATATAAGCAAAAAGTAGTTCAGGTCTTTTCATACCGGAGCCCGAGGCCATTCTGGCTCCAGTCGTAAACCGGATGGCTAATGCGCCTGTGGCCCGAAGCCTGCAAAGCCTGCACCACAATCGGCACGGTGATGGTGGCATCGGAGAAGACCTGCACTTTGCTTGCCTCCTTCTTCACCTTGCCCCAGGAGACTGCCTCCTCGAAGGTGCAGCCGGAAAGCCCCCCCCAGTGCGGAGCGTCTGTGGTGTACTGAATTGCATAGCTGTGGCCTCCGGAATAGTTGCCGATGAGCTCGGCTATGACTTCCGTCTGCTGGATGAAGTTCTTGGGCACACCGCCGCCGATGTAAATCACTCCAGTCTTGGCGGACCTCTCCACCATTCGTGTGATCTCGTCCACGTCCTTGATCTGATCGACCATGATGCTGTTGCCCTCACGCAGAGCCATGACCATTCCTATGCCCCAGGAGCTGTCTCCAAGAGCCGGCACGAAGATGGGAACTCCTGATTTGTGGGCAGCGCCAAGGATAGTAGTATCCGGCAGCCCTTTGCCCACCATGTCCATCAGCTCGCGTGAGGAATAGCGGTGGTTGGGGTCGAGGCCTTTCACGAAATTGGATATGTGGTTATCGGCTTTGTGAAGCTCAACCTCAGAGACGAAGACGTCGTAGATCCGATCGATCTTGCATTCATTGAGGTAGGCATCGTCTGCACAGGCGCTGCCACGGTAGTGAACTATGCCAAGGCCCTCGCACAGGTCGTGAAAGAGATTGGCGCCCGTGCTCACCAGGCAGTCTACCTTTCGCTCCCGCAAGAGGTAAGCTATGAACTCGCCGAGGCCCGCAGGCACCATTGCTCCTGCCAGACCGAGGAAGATTGTGACATCCTCATCCATCATTCGTTCCCAGACGCGCAGGGATGCGCCGAGCTGGCCTCCCTGAAAGCCCATCTTGCCCATATCCCTTACCAGATCGGCTACACCCCGGTCCTTCATCGGTATTGTAGTCCTTATCTTTTCGCCGTTGCAAATATAATCATGACTGTGATCTTGATCCATTTTGTACCTCTCCGGAGCTGTTCTCAACAGTTCGGCCTGGATGACGTTTAAAGATTATCCCCACTCAGACTAAAGGACTTCAGCATGAAGCTTTATATAGCAAAAAGGTCTCTAAAGCAAAGTTCGATACGATTTTAGCCTCGGCTTATGGGGATGTGGTAGATCGTATGTTCGTCAATTTGTGATTTTGATTAGGTATCGGGAGAAGACGCGATGAAGACATGTTCGGGGCTGGGGCAGGAACAAATGGAGAAGGCGGAGAATCATGTGGAAAGCTGAAGATTCTATCGAGCTCTACGGAATAGAGAATTGGGGTAACGGTTATTTTTCAGTAAATGATAAAGGCAATATTATCATATTTCCCAATAAGGATCGCACCCAATCCGTGGATATCATGGACCTCATCGAAGAGATCGAGAAATCCCGAGATCTCGAGTTTCCCGTGCTCCTGCGATTTCCTCAGATGCTGGAAGACCGGATCAATGAAATCACGGGGTCCTTCTTGGGATCCATAGAAGAATTCTCCTACAAAGGCACTTATCAACCCATATTTCCCATGAAGGTCAACCAGAGAAAAGAGGTCATCGAATACATCATCAAATACGGAGCCAAACACAAGATCGGCCTGGAGGTAGGAACGAAAGCAGAGCTTCTGGCGGCCCTATCGCTGGGTTTGCCCAAAGAGGCGCCCCTTATTTGCAACGGCTATAAGGACGAGGATTATCTGCGACTGGCTCTCAGCATTCATAATATAAATAATATAATTATTGTAGTAGACCTCTTTGAGGAGATCTTCGATATCCTGAAGTATGCACGATATCATGGGCATCGTTCCTCGCATCGGCATGAGGGTGAAGCTCTTTGCCCGCGGCTCAGGCAGATGGGTGGAATCGGGAGGTGAATCTGCCAAGTTCGGCCTCTCCACCAGCGAGGCTCTGGAGCTGATGAAGATACTGAAAGAGAGAGGTATCACAGACAGCCTGAAGATGATCCACTTCCACATCGGCTCGCAGATCACGGATATCAGAACCATCAAGAACGCCATGAACGAAGCGGCCCGGATCTATGCCAAGGCGCGCAAGATGGCCAATATCGAGTACCTCAATGTAGGTGGCGGCCTTTCTGTGGACTATAACGGCTCCAACACGGCCACGCCCTCCAGCGCCAACTATTCGCTCCGAGAATACGCCAATGACGTGGTCTACACCATCCAGAAGATCTGCGAGGATGAAGATGTGCCCTGCCCCACTATCGTCTCCGAGAGCGGAAGGGCCATCGCCGCTTACCACAGCATGCTTATCTTCAAGATCATAGGCAAAAAGAATGCCAAGGACTCACTGCTTCGAACGCCGAAAGAGGAGGATCCCATCCAGATCGATGATCTCTGCAGCGCTTTCAAGGAGATAAACATCGAGAACTACAAAGAGCACTATCACGATGCTCTGCAATACAGAGACGAGCTGTACGATTCCTTCAACCTGGGCAACATCGGCCTGGAGGAGCGAGCCAAGGGCGAGACGCTCTTCTGGATGGTCTGCAAGAAAGCCGCCTTCCTGGCCAAGCAGGCAGAAGACGACTCGGACGAGTTCCTGGAGCTGAAAAAACTGGTAAGCCAGAAGTATATCGGCAACTTCTCTCTCTTCCAGTCTGTCCCGGACATGTGGGGAGTGGAGCAGATCTTTCCTACCATCCCTCTGCACCGCCTGAATGAAATGCCCAGCGAGCGCGGCCGTATTGTGGACATCACCTGCGACTCGGACGGGGAGATCAAGAGGTATGCAGGCGACAGCGAGGGCCTGGAATACCTGGAGATGCACACCCTCATGGAGAACGAGGACTACTACCTGGGCATCTTTCTTCTGGGAGCATATCAGGATACCCTGGGTGACTTCCATAACCTGCTCGGATGCGCTCATGAGGTACATGTCATGGCCGAGAACGATGACTGGTACATCTGCCAGAAAGTGGAGGGGGACACCTGCAAGAAGCTCCTGGACTTCTTCAATTATGAGACCAAGGACTACATCTGGGAGATCATGGACCGTTGCGTGACGAAGAAGGAGTGTATCCACAAAAAAGAGCTTGAGGTGATTGAGGCAGAGCTCAACAGGACTCTGAAGGGTTATACCTACTTCATCACCAAGCCCAATGGATCTGCCAAGACCAAGGAGACGGACAAGACCTGCAGCGTCCTGAAGCCTTGATATAGAGCCATCTACACCTGCTGCATCAGAGGGATCTGGGACCGCAGATCTGGGTTTGGATTTGTGGATTTGGTCTATGGATCTGAACTATGGATCTGGGTCGGAGGCATTCCCGAAATTGACTTCCATGCGCGGGATTTCGGCCTGGAGACACCCCGCCCATAATCTTAACTTCCCGGAGAGCTCCAGAGTGGCCTGATGCATTCGATGGCCGAGAGAGACAGCCCCACTCTGGCGCTGGCGCTGCCGGGGTTCTTAGCAAGCGCATTTGCAATAGTCATAGGCTGCCTGGCCCTTCTGACCTCTATTCCTTCTTTGGGCCGCCAGGCAGAGTACGGTTACTTGCTCTCCCCGGCAGCAGGTGGTTTTCTCTTCATTCTGCTGGGGCTGGCGGGTTTCTCAGGTGCGTGTCTCTATCTGGAAAGCCGGAAGAAAGCGCTGGGATTCTTGATCTTTGCCGGCCTCCTGGCCCTGCCAGGACTTGTGATTCTTAGCCGCATTCAGAGAATGGGTGGCTTGTTTCCTGCTGATAATGATCGTCGGCCGTTACCTTTTCAGCTGCTATTGCAAAAAAAAGCGCGATCCTGATGCTCTTTGCCGGATTTGCTGGATTTCCCATCGGCCAACTGGCCATAATCACCTTGCCCTACGGGTGGAAGACATGGGCCATTCCAGGGGTTCTTTTTGTCTTTAGTGGCCTCGTTCTTGCCTTTCAAGGAAAATTGAATCGCTTGCCGCGTCTTTTAGGCAATAGCGGCGAATTCAGGCTTGGAAGCCGCGTTCTCTATTCCATGCTCAGCCTGCTCCTGATAATCCTCTCGGTGGCCGCGCTCATTCACGTTCCCGCAACACCGGGTCCCGGATTGAGAGAAATGGCCAACGCACCCGGATCAGGGCGGACGATTGGGTTTCGTCGATTCCGAGAATCCAAACAGCTCGCAGGAAACGGCGGGTCCGAATAGTTGCGGTTGTGAAAATGCTCTCTAGCAAGCTCAATCTCCACACCACTTAATCAGAGCTGCCGGGACGGCGTTCTGAGGGCAAAGATTCTCTCTCCAGAGGATGTGCGGACCTTCCCGCGCGGGGAGACTGTCCTCTTCCAGGCCCAGGCTTGCGGAAAAGGGCCTTTCCAATACCTCTGGTGGTCGAACCTGGATGGCATAATCGAAAGCCGCGAGTCCTTCCAGAGCCAGAACCTGACTGCAGGATGGCATACTATTACCCTTACCATCACAGACGGCATTGGCTCCTCTGCCTCAGATTCCATTGAAGTGGGCATCGCTCCTCCTATGGTCTGCAGCAAAGTCAACCCCAGGCCGAAATACTATCCAGTTGACACCCCCTGCCAGGACGTCTGGCCCAATGGGACGGCCCAGTGTCAGCAGATCGAGGTCTGCCATCCTGATCTGGACTATATCGTGGTCGATGCGGTCAAGTGCTGCAATGGAACGGCGCCCCCCGGCTCCGCCTGCGCATGGGCTCTGGCCAACTCCGGAGGCGACAAGAAAAAGTGCCGCGGCCTCTACATCATCCGCGCCTTCGGGCCGGATGCGACTTACATGCAGGGCTATGCGCTCTTCAAAGCCTGCTGCTCCGGCTATCCTGAGTGCACCCGGACCTCCTGGCCGAGCCTGGCCGGGACATGCTCCTTCCGGGAAGGGTTCAACCGGAATGTGCAGAATCTGTCCTGCCGACCGGAGGAGTGGGGCGTCTCAGCCTGGCGGTCGGATACGAACATGAGCCAGAACAGCGCGGTGCTGGGTCTCTTTCCCACACACGCCACGGTGAACATTCTGAGAACGGGCGTCTGCATCGATTATGCTGCTGCCGTGACCACCGCTTTGCGCAAAGCGGGCTACAACCGGACAGAGGCCTTGAGCACCTCCAGCACCGGCTACGATCTGCCCCTTCTGGGAAACCATCCCGGTCACGCCTACAATCTGGTACGGCTTCCCGGAGACGACCTCTATCACATCGTGGACACCACAGGCAATGGCGAGGGCATCAACCCGGGCGGCGTGCCGCACTACTTCTGGTTCACCGGGAATTTCATGAGTCAGCCGGTCAATGTGCGGGTCTTCGACTGGTGGGTCGGGTACTGCAACAAGATTTCAAAGTTCAGCTACAATGACGCAGGTGACGTGAGTACTCCTGAGAACTCGAGCATTTGCGGATGCCAAGGGTAACCCTGGAGCATAAGATCTCATGATCAATCCGAGAAGATATGGAAGTGCTCCCTTTCGCGTGGCCGTCGTCCATGGCGGCCCTGGTGCCGCCGGTGAGATGGCGGCGGTGGCGCATGAGCTGTCCTCCGACCGGGGCGTTCTGGAGCCTCTGCAGACTGAGCGAGTCAGTGCAAGCACAGGTGGAGGAGCTGAAGAGCCAATTGCAGGAGCATGCTCAGACCTCCCCAGTCACATTGATCGGCTTTTCCTGGGGCGCCTGGCTCAGTTTGATCCTGGCGGCGCAATATCCGGATCTTGTCAGCAGGCTGATTCTGATCGGAAGCGGGCCCTTCCTGGAGTCGTATGTCCCAAAAATCATGGAGACGAGGCTCTCCCGCCTGAGCAGAGCGGAAGGAGAGGAGGCCAGATGCATCCTTGCGGCCCTGGAAGACCGGAATGATGACTCCGATAGGGAGAATGAGAAGGAGAAGAAAGAAGCGCTGGCGCGAATGGGTGAACTCTTCAGAAGAACAGATGCTTTTGACCCTATTGAGTGCAGATCAAACGAGTTCGAATTCGATCTGATCGCAGACGATTCGGGATCTCTCGAGCCTGGATGCGACGGGCCAATTGTGGAATGTGATCCGGACATCTATCAAGCCGTCTGGAGGGAAGCCTCCATCTTGAGACAAACGGGAGAGCTGCTCGAGCTCTGCAAAAAAGTCCGGTGTCCTGTTATCGCCATTCATGGCGAGTATGATCCGCATCCTTCCGCTGGAGTTCGAGAGCCGCTGCAGGCAGTGCTGAAGAGTTTTCAGTTCATTCTGCTGGAGAATTGCGGACATATGCCCTGGATTGAGAAGAGGGCGAAGGGCAAATTCTACTCTATCTTAAGAGAAGTGCTGAATGAGGTTTGATCTGAGGGAAATCGTGTCTCTTCGCCATTTTTAGTGGCTAACCTCTGATTACGATAGTTTTCCCTCAGTAATGGCGTGTCTAGCTGCTCAGATATGCACTCCATCTGGTGCCCTCTCAAATAAGTTCAAGAATGAAGGGCAAAGCTTCATGGATTGTTCCCCGCGGCCGCGGGGTTAGGGGGGCCGCCACGGCCTTGAGTGGACCCCGTCACGCCAGCGCGTTTTATCGCGCGGGACACCAGAAGAAGTTGTTGGATTTTTTGAGTCTAATTATATTATAACTACTATCTTTCAATTGCAGACTGGACTTCGTAGATGGAAGCAAGGACAGAATTACCGCATTCTTACGGGGTTCCGCGAGTCGGCCCGGCTGGCCTCCCGCGCTATGCCTGGGGCCCCTCAACGCCGGGGAGGCTTGGATAAACGATGGAGAGGTTTGAGTTTGAGTCCATGAGCCTTTCCAGAATACATCCAGAATAAAGGGCAGATCTTCATAGATTGTCCCCCGCGGCCGCGGGGTCAAGGGGGCCGCCACGGCCTGGTGTGGCCCCCATCGCCCCTGCGCGTAACACCGCGCGGAACTCCGGAAGACGCAATTGTATATTTTTTCACTTATTTAAAATCATTCAACCGCAGATGAACCTTTCTGAGACTATCAAGGACTACATCAGCGTATTCTTACGGGGTGCCGCGAGTCGGCTTGCTGGGAGAGGAGATGATCATAGGCATTACCGTCCATAATCTCGCCGAAGCCGTGCAGGCAGAGAGCATCGGTGCCGACTATCTGGGAGTCTCTCCCATCTTCCAGACTGCGACGAAACCCGATGCAGAAAAGCCGGCCGGCATAACCCTGATTGAAGAGATTCGAGCTATTGTGGACATTCCACTCATTGCAATCGTAGGCCTTGATCACTTCAATGTAATCGATGTTATCAGAGCGGGGGCCGATGGCCTGTGAGCTATCTCCTCTGTCGTTGCCAAAGAAGATGTGAGCGCTGAGATCAAAAAATTTCAGGACTCATTTCGGGCATTCGGAAAATAGCTCTTCTCGATAGATAGAAGCTGCAAATCCCTGTCCGATACCGCAATGCTCGGAGTTATGTGGGCGTGCGAGTGCTCGGTCGCGAGCACGAGGCGGTGGTGCAGAAAGTTGTATACACTTCTTGAGCTGGCCGAGGTTCACTATCAAAGGCCCAGATCGCGGAGAAAGTCGGGGTTATCAGGGCCTGGCGGAGAGCAGGTCATGGTAGATATGTGCCTCATCCTTCGCCCTGGCCACATTTCCATTCAGCCTTGCAACGCCGGCAAGCTGTGGCCCTTGTTTGCTGTGCTTCAGGAGAGCTTCATGATCTTATGCCTCCGCTTATATGTCGGACCTTGCAGTTAGTCATACTTCCTTATACAACATAATCAAATTGGCTTAAATCCTCTTCTGGCAAAGCAGTCATTCCAGCAACTATATGAATGAGATCAAGTAAAACGGAGTGGTCGCCGATATCGATCAATTCAGTTTAATGCTATCGATTCCGCAAATGTGGAAAGTGGGGCGCAACATAAGGGAGTTTTAGCTGGGAAAGTCTCCTTATAATAATTTCCTATGATTCAATGCATATCAAAAAAAAATGAGAGATTTGATTACAGGTTATACGCACTAATCAGAGCTTGATTGGCTTCTTATACTAAAGACATTAACGTGCATAACCAAAGGCTTGGACATACCCGCATTCCAGACCTTTTGTTACAGCAGTAACTCCTCTGCCTTACCCCACTCACCGCTATATGGATCGTAGGTACATCTCGGTGATTTCGCAAATAGATCACCTGTAAAACCATATGCCCAAGGCCTGCAGTCATGGCACAAGTAACGATATTCGCAATCTTTGCATACCTTTACTTGATCTTTATTCAAACCCCAGAACTTCAGCATATCTTCCTGAATAATTTCTGCCAGGTTTTTATCCCTAATGTTGCCAGCAACTTGGTCTCTGGAGAAGACGCATGGCAAAACTTCGCCTTCGCTTGTTATTGCTATCTTGCCAAACCAGCAGTTGTTCCAAAAATAACTTTGGTCGTAGACCTCTTTGTCCACCAAAAAATCGGGCTCAGTTTGTACAGTGCGCAATCCATATTTACGAGGCCAGTTTTCCGAATCGATTCCTCTACCTGTTGGTCTAACTGGATCGGGAGACTTGCTAAGGATACCCATTTCTTTTAGGAAATAGCAAGTTCCATCGAGTTCGTCCTCGTTCTGTTTCATGGCTATTATTGCACATCGTAAGGTCACGTCGTATGCCAAAAGAAGTTTAAGACTATCTAATGTCTTTATAAAACTGCCTTGGATTCCTGTGATTGCTTCGTGGGTTTCAGATCGATACGAATAGAGCGATAATGCTACCTTAATGCCATTCTTGGAGAAATATTGAATGAGGGGCTCAGTTAGCAAAGTGCCGTTAGTAAAAACTTCAATAAACTCAAATCCTTTTTCTTTGGCATGATCAATCAGATCTTTAAGATCGTTTCTAATTGTGCATTCGCCTCCCGTGAATTGGACATTCCTGCAACCCAAATCGTAGGCTTCATCGAGCCATTTCTTAATATCTTCTGCGGATGGATCTGCGACCAGTTTGGGTTCGGCATCGGCGTAGCAATGTGAACAACGGAGATTACATCGAGATGTTACTTCAATCCACAAAAAGTTCAACTTATGCGTAGGTCTCTCTTTGGTTCTATCTGGTTTGGGCTCAGATGAAAGCTGAATAAGATTCTGTTCGGAAAACTCTTTGATAAAAGACTGTAGATCCGCGTCTTCAAGATTTAATACCTTGGAGACTTCAGATAATCTGCGACCGTTTCGCCAAGCTCTAGAATGTGTTTTGCAGATTCGTTGGCTTTGAATATCTCTCTGTTCTTGAAATTGACCACGATAGAGTTTTTTATCCCATTAACAAGTACGTTGCCTTCCGAAAGGAAGAAAAAAAGTGTTATAGTCTATCACCTCTTTTCCTCAAATGGTTATTTTCGCGCGATCTTCTTTTTGATTTCAGCTATCTCTTCTTTGATAGAGTTAACTGCTTTGACGATTTCGTCTAGGCGATCGGTTGGAAGATCTACCGTGGGGCCACGTGTGCCTGGGACGTTAGCCTCGCCATAGTAGATTGGTTTGCAGATTCTATCAGGAAGACAACCAAAAGTAGGCGAACAGGGTATATCAGGGTTACAGATTATTTTATCCGGAAAACAACCAAAAGTGGGCGAACAGAGTATATCAGGGTTACAGATTATTTTATCCGGAAAACAACCAAAGGAAGGCGAACAGATTATTCGAGGATAGCATGCTGATGTCTCGATTGGTTGGCAAGGCTTAATCACGATATCCGGTTTGCAGGTATCTCTACCCAACTTTTCTTTTATTGGACCACACAGGTCCAATTCAAACATCGATTCTATCCACTCTCGGGATGACTTTATTTTCTCCAATTGTGGTTTATTGCTTTCATCAGTTGACACAGAAAACACCTCTTAATGTAAATGGTGCTAAAGATATTTAAATTAACCTGTATTTGATTTAGCTATTTGTTATAATAAATTATTAATTAAGCAAAACTGTAATCTTTGCAGAGCGATAACGATAAAATAGGGTATATACAATTTTTTTAAGCAGTTTTCAGTCAGATCCGTTATAAATGTCAAGTCTGGCAGATCCGGTATGCTATATTCAAGCAAAGGATCAATTCAGGGAATGTAATGTTCAATCCGACCTCTATCAGTTAGAGCTGGAAAGCTCTATCAATTTAGCCTGCAACATCCAGAATCGAGCCTGAAAGAGCTTTATTCTTGCCCGAGAGGAGCAACTTCAAGAGCTGAGTAGAGACTTAGATGATAGATTTGCCGAGCTGAAGGTTGTCATAATGGATGTTTTAACAGATGATATCAAGAATGCCTCAATAAATTGGAACAGCTTAGGCCTGCTGAGACCTGGGACCCCAAAGTCTGGAATCTTGCGGATAAAGGTATTTCTATTATACGACTATTTCAGACAGGAATCAGAGCCTATGATATTTTTATAAATATGCGTTCGGATCTCGCAAGATCTGCGCGAAGTTTATTAAGCCAAATCGAATTCAGTGTGCGAATTCGGTCTAGAGATGTGCTGAATTAGGTTTGATCTGAGGGAAATCGTGTCTCTTTGCTATTTTCAGTGGCTAACCTCTGATTACGATAGTTTCCGGCAGTAATGGTTGTGTCTTAGCTCACAGTTATGCACTCCGTCTGGTGCCCTCTCAAATAAGTCCAAGAATGAAGGGCAAAGCTTCATAGGTTGCTCCCCGCGGCCGCGGGGTTAGGGGGGCCTGCACGGCCTTGAGTTGACCCCGTCACTCAACGCGTATCACCGCGCGGAGCCAGGACGATATAGTTGTATAATTTTTGCGCCTATTTGAAGTCATTCAACTTGCAGATGGATACTTCTGAGGCAATTAAGGACTACATCAGCGCATTCTTCCGGGGTTCCGCGAGTCGGCCCGCTGGCCTCCCGCGCTATGGCTGGGGCCCCCTCAACGCCGGGGAGGCTTGGATAAAACGATGGAGAGTGTTGAGTTTGAGTCCATGAGCCTTTTCAGAATACATCCATAATAAATGGCAAAGCTTCATAAATTGTTCCCCGCGGACGCGGGGTCAGGGGGCCGCCACGGCCTGGAGTGCCTGTTACACCAGTGCGTAACATGGCGCGGAACCCTGGAAGATGTAATTGTATATTTTTTAGATTATTTAAAGTCATTCAACCGCAGATGAAACTTTCTGAGGCAATCAAGGACTACATAAGCGCATTCTTACGGGGTGCCGCGAGTCGGCCCGGCTGGCCTCCCGCGCTATATTTTGGGGCCTGCTCCAGGCCGCGGGCGGCCAAGTGACGGTGGGGGCTTAATTGCAGACATATTGGAGCTGCAAAGTCATCAGACTGCCCTCTCTCGTCTTGCTAGGGGCCTCCGTTCAAGAAAAGGGCAGAGCTTCGTAAATTGTTCCCCGCGGCCGCGGGGTTAGGGGGGCCGCCACGGCCTTGAGTCGACCCCGTCGCCCCCGCGCGTAACACCGCGCGAACTCCGGAAGATGTAATTGTATATTTTTTAGATTATTTAAAGTCATTCAACCGCAGATGAACTTTCTGAGGCAATCGAGGACGATACATCAGCGCATTCTTACGGGGTGCCGCGAGTCGGCCCCATGGGCCCCGGGGCACGGGCGCCTTTTCTGGGACGAGCGACGGTGGTTAAGCAGCAGACTAATAGAAGAATACAAATGTTGGGCCACGTCTTTCCGCATGCAAATCGGGTTAACGGATCAAAGAATCTCAATTATCCGATCTCTCGACCTTCTTCCTTACATAGGTAGCAATAATCCTGCACCGATTTCTTGTGTCCTCTCTGGTTGCCAGCCTTGTATTCCTTCATCAGCCGCTCCCGTATTGCATGGCCTTCTTCTCATATGGGCGACGGCAGTTGGCATATAAATTCTGCTACATCCGCAGCGGCTTCTTACGAACTCCCTGGCATACCTTTTCCCCGGCGGGAATGGACAACGCCACCGCGACTACTCTTACATCCATGTAGGGCAGAGAGAAATATGTGCCATGGAGCGCAGCCACGGCCTGATCTCTTGCCAGCTGAACTGAGAGCCCCAGGAAATCCTTCTCCAGATCCAGGGAAAGGGTTTCGGTCTGCAAATATCGGGCGTATCCACCGAAGAGCTCGTCCGCACCCTGGCCTGCCAGGATGCGCCTGTACCGCGGAGCGCGGCCCATTCTGCCACATAGTTGAGAGTCGGGCTATGGACGCATTCACCGGATCTATCTTTGGGATCACATGCAGAACCTGGCGGAGCCGATCTTCAATCGAGCCAGGATCTATCAGGACCCGTTCGAGAGATAGATCGAGCATGTCTGCCACTTGTTTTGCATGTAGCAGGTCATGCGAGCCATCTATTCCCACCACCACACACTCTCTTCCGGCCAGGCGGGCAACAAGGGCCGAGTCGACTCCGCCAGACATTGCCACAACTCCATCGTCACTACGAAGCCGGACTGCTATCTCAATGGCGTCACCCAAACTCATGACTGGATAATTGGGATCAATTCTACCAATCACCTTATCGCCACATTCTGGGCTCCCGGTGGGCAGTCTCCCGGCATAATCCCAAAATGGTCACGCGCACGGCATTCATCCCATTCCAGGAAAAACTCACCTCCTAGCCTCTTGATCTTCTCAGGAGCCTGCAATAATATGGCCTCAACCTCTTCTCCCGTCAGTCGTCTGCCATCAAGCTCAGTCCACCCCAAAGCTCTGATAGATGGATCCATTGATACCTCTCACTTATTCTGACTGCAAGTATTATAAATAACTGTCGTCAGGGGTCGGGGAAGATCTTCGACCCCATTCGAAAGTTTTATTGCATCCGGTGCAAGCCTAATATCCCAGACGATATGGCAGGAGATGCAGAGTGTTAATCGATTCTTCCGAACCACTGGAAAAAGTCAGAAGAGAAAAGCCGCTGATACATCACATTACGAACTTTGTCACCATATACGATTGTGCCAATATCGTAAAGGTATTCGGAGCCTCGCCGGTCATGGCTCATGCCAGGGAAGAGGTCGCTGATATGGCGGGCATATCTTCCGCCCTGGTTCTGAATATCGGCACTCTGACCTCGGAAATTGTCGAGGCCATGTTGCTCGCAGGGAAAAGTGCTAACGGCAAGCATATTCCTGTGGTTCTGGATGTCTGCGGAGCAGGCGCCACAAGATATCGTGACGACAAATGCTTTGAGATCCTGGATGCAGTAAAAGTGAGCATCATTAAGGGAAACTCCTCAGAGATTGCTCGCATTGCCGGAGAAGATGTTCAGACCAAGGGCGTGGATGCCGTGATCGTCGAGACGAACCTGCAGGATGTGGCCCGGGATCTGGCCAAAAAAGAAATTGCACCGTCGTTATCACCGGCAAAGAGGATATCGTGGCCGATGAAAGGAGTTTGGTGCGGGTGTTGAATGGCCACTCCATTATGGCAGATATCGTAGGCACGGGGTGCATGGCAACATCGGTGATAGGTACATTTGCCGCCGTCGAAAAGGATCCGGTTGTCGCTGCTGTCGCGGGTCTTGTATGCTACGAGGTTGCCGCCGAGATAGCGGCCAAAAATGCAAGCGGCCCCGCCAGCTTCAAGGAGAAGCTGATCGACGCCGTGCACAACCTCGATTCCAGCACCATAAAAAGAATGCAGAAGATTGTTATTGAAAGGGATTGAAGAGTGAGAGGATATTATTTCATAACCGACTCCAAACTGAGCCGCGCCGGGAACTTCAATGATGTATCCATGGCGGTGGCGTGTGGGGTTAGTGTTGTTCAATACAGGAATAAGAACGCAAAAACCCGGGAGATGTACGAGGAAGCCGTCCGCCTCAGGGAGATATGCCGGGATACGCTATTCCTGATCAATGATCGAATTGATGTAGCGCTTGCTGTAAATGCCGATGGGGTTCACCTGGGTCAATCCGACATGCCTTGCGGAGCCGCCCGCAGGCTGCTGGGAGAGGAGAAGATCATAGGCATTACCGTCCATAATCTCGCCGAAGCCGTGCAGGCAGAGAGCATTGGCGCCGATTTTCTGGGTGTCTCGCCCATCTTCCAGACTGCGACGAAAAACGATGCAGGAAAGCCTGCGGGCATATCCCTGATTGAAGAGATTCGAGCTCGTGTGGACATTCCACTCATAGCAATAGGCGGCATTGATCACTTCAATGCAATCGATGTTATCAGAGCGGGGGCCGATGGCCTTTGCGCTATATCCTCAGTCGTTGCCAGAGATGATGTGAGCGCTGAGATCAAAAAATTTCAGGACTCATTTCGGGCATTCGGAAAATAGCTCTTTTCGATAGATAGAAGTTGCAACTCCCTGTCCGATACCGCAATGCCCGGGGTTACGTGGGTGCGAGTGCTCGGGCGCGAGCACGAGGCGATGGTACATAAGTTGTATACACTTTTTGAGCGGGCCGAGGTTCACGCAGCAGAGGCCCAGATCACGGAGGTGGTCGTCGGGATTATCAGGACCTGGCTGAGAGTTGTTGCGCAAGGTAGATGTGTGCCCCGTCCTTCGCCTGGGGGCCGCGTCCGCTTTTCTTCGTAGCCTTTGCAATGCCCTGCAAAGGTGCGGCCCTGTTGTTTGCCAGGCATCGGCGGAGCTTCTTGATCTCATGCCTCTGCTTATATGCCAGACCTTGCAAGTTATTCATACTGCCTTATACAATCTTCTCAAATTGGCTTAAATCCTCTTCTGGCAAAGTCCTCATTTCATCCACTATAAGAATGAAGATCAAGTTAAACTGAGTGGTTGCTGATATTAATCAATTGATATTACAGCTATCGATTCCGTAAATGTGGAACGTGGTGCGCACCATAAGGCCTTTGTGATCGATGAATGTATTTATAAAATTGAGTTATCAATTCCTATGGCTGAATAAAAAAAGGGTTACTTAAGAGTTACACGTACCTTGATGTAAATATAGCGCTTCTCTGAATTCTCTGCCCAATAGAACAAGTATCAAGAGAACTGGTACTCAGAATGGATCGCGCAAGAAGTTGGGAGAATCACTATAATAGATGAGATGAACAGCAACCACACCCAAATGATATATAATCGCTATGCAAATATAATCAGTTGAAAGAGGAATAACATTTGCCATTCAAGGACGTCAATTTGAACATCGGAGGAATAGGCTTTTGGGCTGGAGGGGGCATTTATAGCTCGATAAATCTTATTTTAAATTACAAGCGAGTTGCTCAAAGCGAAGTCTTACTCTATAATTACTTGATATTAGGTGTTGCAATCATCGGCTTGATTTTAAATATCGTTTTACTGAAAAGAATGAAAATAAGCTAAAAGGGAGAGTCGTGATAAAATGATAATACATAATCTAACTGCGGCAGTTGTTTATTTTACGATAATCGAAGGGCTTGCCATATATCTTAACATGGTAGCACATCCACAAAGTCAGCCAGCATTAACTATCTTTATAGTGCTGGTGATGGCTGTGATAGAAGGCCTTTATGTCAGGTATGTTTCCAGTAAATGCTAGACATTTTTAGCAAGCCTTGGAAAGATATATTAACTATAATATGCATACGATGCCAATCTATTGGCTCTTCGACCACTCTACTAATTTAATGGTTGGTTTAGACTCGCTCTTTTACGATGCCTTTTACTTCTTTGAGATCAAAGCCGCTGATAGTCCAGGTATTAGAAGTCTGCTGACAATGTGCCAATGCCATCAATACCAGCAGAATAATGAAGCCTGCGTAGACCCCTTTCATAGGATCGAAGAAACGTTTAAAGAAGATAACATTTTTGTTGAGTTCTCGGTTACATAGCTTAGCTGGTAAGCACTGATGAGAGTTAGGATTAGCTTGCAGATCTCTGCGGCGACGTTATTATTCCAATCGAATTGATTTGCATCACGCAATGTTGATCGTGCATCTGAAGCTGTCTGCCGGGGCCGAAGATTCCTGCAACTTGCCGAGAAGACTCATCATCAATTATAATGGGGGATCTGGTGCGTAGCGCGCAAAGGTATGAGTTTGACTGGAAAAGATGCGCTCATGTGTATTTTGGTCTTCATTGATGATTCGAAATCTCAATATTTTTTAGGATTGTTGTGTTTGTAAGCGTTAAAGATATCTGGAAAATATTGATGCTATCTTGAGATGATGGCATGGTTTGCAAAGGTTCACACACTCTGATATATAGTCTAGTCTGGCCAGAATCAGAACCAATAAGTTACATTATTTTATATCGGGGCCCATCCCCGCCCTCTGGGACCTCCCATTTGATCAATTGGTAAGGGCACTTCAAACGGCAAGTCTGGCAATGTAGACAGTTCGATGGACTCAAAATGAGCTTTTCACCCTCGAATTTATATACTTCAGCCGGGCAAAAAGAGGTGCATGGATGACATCCGAACTCTTTTAGGCATCTTTCGCCATGGTCCACTTCCAGGAAAGTGATATGAGACGGTTCATCTTCTCTATGCGTTGTTCCCGAAAGGCTTACTGCCGTCAATCTATCGATGTCACTGGCCAAAGGTCTATTGAGTTTTGCCCTTTGCATGCGTTCATAATCCGGTCTGGTCTCGAGTCTTTTCGGTATCCATGATTGGAAGAAAGATAGAGGTACGCCTAAATAATAGCCCAATCTTCCGGTTCGGAGAAGATCTGCCGGTAATTACGAGATGCATATAGCTCTTTCATCACAAAGCTCTGGTCTAGAATATCATGGTATCTCTTCAACGACGAGCTTGTGAAATCATCATCTTCAATTGCCTGATATATGGCCTCGCCGGCGGCGACGCCGGACTGTATTGCATAATGAAGGCCTTTTCGTCTCTTGGTATTGGTCAGTCCTGCCGCATCTCCCACAATTATAACCCCGTCGGCCACTAAGTGAGGAACTGAATAGAAACCGCCTTCCGGAAATGTTTTGGCACCGTAGGCAACCACCTCTCCGCCTTCGAGGATTTTCTTGATCAGGCCATGGGATTTGAAGATCTGCAGTTCTTGCTGTGGAGATAGATCAGCATATCGCCAATCAAGTGCCATCACCACAGAGACTGCGACCAGGTTATCCCTCATGCTGTAGATCGAACCGGCACCGTAAACATCAGATGGAAAAGGAAAGCCGATGGTGTGTATCACGTGGTTGGATCCGAAGGCATTCCCTTCCGGCAGCTTGATTATCTCTTTTACGCCCATTGAGTAGATCTGGGGATTTTTGTCTTTATCGAGCTGGAACTTCTTTACCACTTCTTGTGCTAGCAGCCCTGCAGAACCTTCCCCCAGGACTGTCACCTTGGCTTTTACTATTTCGCCCGGCACATGATTGGGGAGAGGATGTCTGTCTCTGTCTAAACCCTTTTCCCCCAGCTTGACACCTTTGACTCTGTTGTTTTCGATTATGACCTCTTTGGCCGCGAAACCGGTGTATATCTCCACACCGAGTTTGATGGCGATCTCTGCCATCCAGTTGACCAGCTCGCTGATGGATACTGCATAAGCATTCTTGTTGTGCAAGGATGATGGGATGATGGAGTCTGGAATTCGGAATGCATTATCTTTGTCTTTTAGGAAATACAGCTCATCTTTTATTATCCGGCTGGCAAGCAATTTCGTGATGAACTTATCCTCTTTATTGTCCTGCCATCCCGGCAATAGATCATTTATTACCCGTACTTCAAAGATCGCTCCGGAGAGATGGTGCTGGCCGACCTTCTCCGCCTTTTCAATGACGGCAACCGATCGATCTATTCCCTTCTGATTGAGTAATTGCTTTAATTTTATGGCTCCTGCCAAGCAGGCCGGACCGGCGCCGATGAACAGCACATCTATCTCGTTTGGCTCATCCATGCATTGCTCCTTTAGGAATTCAATATCTCAATGAGTTTAGGGATCTGCCCTTCTAAGTCACCCACGATGCCGAAATCCGCTGTCTTGAAGATATTGGCATTGGGATCTTTATTGATCGCCAGGACAAGACTCGAGCTCTGCATTCCGCTGATATGTTGAACCGCCCCGGAGATGCCGACAGCGACATATAATTTTGGTCTTACAGTCTGGCCGGTCTGTCCTACCTGATGGCTCCTGTCAATGAAATCCATTTCTACCGCTACACGAGACGCTCCCACCATCGCCTTTTCTCCTAAAAATTTGCTCAAGGCATTTGATAATGCAGGTATAAGATTCATGAAACAGGCTCTTGTTCTGCAGCCACCGCCACCGGCCACGATTATTGGGGCATCCTTAAGCTCTGAGGCGGCGGGACAATCTTCAGAAGAGATGATCTTCACTGTGAAATCAGATTCACTAAGCTCCGACTCATATTTGACTATCTCACCGGCTCTACTCTCGTCCGGTCCCATTGCCTGCATCACGCCCGGCCTGACTGTGGACATCTGCACCTTTGAGTTCTGGGTGATTATTGAAGCCATGATGTTCCCGCCTAACGCAGGCCGGGTTTGCCTTAAGATGGCCGTATAATCTTGCCCGCCTTTTTTGTAATCAAAGATATCCAGGGCGGTACAGTCAGCGGTAAGTCCTGAGCCGGCCCTGTAAGCAACTCGGGGTGCCAGTTCTCTTCCCATTGGTGTTGCACTGAATAACATTATTTGAGGTTCATATTTATCAATGAGCTGGCAAATGAGCTTTGAGTAAGCTAAGGGAAGAAATCATTAAGCTTGTCGCTCTCCA